>JAJQEE010000002.1 GCA_021201865.1 Tannerellaceae bacterium
GAACCGGCCTTTTTCGATTAAAACTTATGCGCAAACCCCTGATATTTTTGCTAACCCCGCCTGCGCGGGGGAACAAGGAACACTTAAATTAATTAATTATATGAAAAGAGTATTTGTGTTTCAGGATTTTAAATCCCAGAAGTTTTGGAGTATAGACGTGCAGGGGAATGAGATAACCGTTCAGTATGGTAAATTAGGTACGGATGGTCAGACGCAGGTAAAGACTTTCGGGACACCGGAAGAGGCCGAAAAACAGGCCGGTAAACTAATCGCTGAAAAGACTAAAAAAGGCTATGTGGAGACTGCAGAGGAAGTGGCGAAAGAGATGAAGGTGGAAGCGAAGAAATATGGGCTTACCTATGAAGAATATGATGACGGAAGTAAAACGGATATTGATATTCTTGATAAAATGCTGCACGACCCCAAACTACCGGAAATCAAACAATTAGTGATCGGTTGCTGGAGTTTTGAAAGCGGAGACTGTTCGGAATTAGTGAAAGGGATGGTGGAGCATAAAGAGAAATTCGCTCATATAGAAGGGCTGTTCTGGGGGGATATTGACTATGAAGAGTCGGAGATCTCCTGGATTGAACAAACAGATCTGGGGCCTCTGCTGGATGGGATGCCCCAGTTAAAGGATCTGAAAATCAAAGGAACAAATGGACTGGGTATTGGCCGGACTTCCCGCCCGAACCTGAGATCGCTGGAGATTATCAGTGGCGGACTGCCTGCTTCTGTCATAGAGGATGTGATTCAGTCTGACTTTCCCAACCTGGAGAAACTGATCCTGTATGTAGGGATCGATGAATATGGTTTTGATGGCACGATCGATCAGTTTACTCCCCTTTTCTCGAAGGAGAAATTCCCGAAACTTACTTACCTGGGCATTGTCAATGCGGAGGAACAGGATCAGATCGTACAGATGTTTCTGGATTCGGATATGCTGCCTCAACTGGAAATCATGGATATTTCCTGTGGGGTGCTGACGGACAAAGGCGGGCAACTTTTGCTGGACCATGTTGAGAAGATTAAACATCTGAAACTGATCGACATGCGTTACAACTACTTATCGGAGGAGATGCGGGCGAAACTACGTAAACTTCCGGTAAAGGTGGATGTGAATGAAGCAGAGGAATATGATGACGAATGGATGTCACCTATGATTACTGAATAATATGCGGATTGTTGTTGTCTGTAATCATCCTTGTAAGCGGACACAATGGTTTATGAATACCGGGAAACGGATGGGATCAGAGTTAGTCTTTATGAATTATGAAGAACTAATAGAAAAGCTTCCGGATCTTCATTCAACCGTGATCAAACTGGAGCCGCCGGTACATAAGGAATGCCGTATAGAAGCTTACCAGATATTGTCCCGGACCTATAGAGATCTATTGTATGAGCTTCAACAAATTCCCCATGCTTCGTCTGTCCGTTTTCTGAATTCTCCAAAGTCAATTCTTTGCTCGATGGATAAATACCAGACTAAACAGGAACTTGTGGGTTTTCCGGTTACTCCGCTTTTGGGAGTAGGTTTTCGCTCTTTGGATGAATTATTAGTTTGTATGAAAGAACGGGGAAAATATTCGATCTTCCTGAAACCCCGGTACGGTTCAGGAGCAGGTGGTGTGATGGCAATCCGATTTAATCCCCGGACCGGTCAATGGGTGGCCTATACAACTTTATGTGTTTCCGGTTCATCTATCTATAATACTAAAAAGATCAACCGTTTTTCCGGATACAAGGAGGTTATGCAATTAGCTGAAACGGTTATGCACATGGATGCTATCGCAGAGGAGTGGATCATAAAGGATCAATTAGCCGGAGAGAATTATGATCTGCGGGTGGTTTGCCAGGCCGGACAAGTGGATTCTATGGTGGTCCGTTGCAGCCGGGGAACGATCACGAACCTACATTTAAATAATAAAGCCCGTCTACCGGAGGAGATTGGGCTTTCTGCTGATTTACAGGAGGAAATTAATAACTTATGTGTGCATGCTACTCAAACGATGAAATTGATGTATGCCGGAATAGACATCTTACTAACCAGAGGGAACCGTGTTCCTTACCTGATAGAGGTAAACGGACAGGGAGACCATATATACCAGGATATGTATGGAGAAAATCATATTTATACGAATCAGATTCGATGGATCCAGTCACTCAACCGATAGATAAGGCTGCCGGGCTCTCCGGTGAGATCCGGATGGATGAAGTAGTAGGCCATAAAGATATTCTGATGCTCTGCTTTGATACACTCCGTTACGATGTTTGTGTGGAGGAGGAACGGAAGGGTGGAACCCCGGTTTTAAACAGTTATGGGGGTTCCTGGGAGAAGCGGCATGCCCCGGGGAATTTCACCTATCCTTCCCATTTTGCCATCTTTGCCGGTTTTTTCCCTTCTCCGGTGGACCCTCATTCCCTCCGGGAGCGTAGCTGGCTCTTTTATCCGGAACGGGTCGACGGTGGACGGATCACCCCGGAAGGAAGTTATGTTTTTAAGGAGGCTACTTTTGTGGAAGCTTTGGGGGAGAGAGGCTATGAGACGGTGTGTATTGGTGGAGTCAATTTCTTTAGCAAAAAGAATGAGATGGGGAAGGTCTTTCCCGGTTATTTTAAGAAGAGTTACTGGCGGCCTTTATTTGGTTGCACGGAACCGGAAAGTGCCCGGCACCAGGTGGACTTCGCGATCGGGCAACTCAATCAATATTCTGCGGACCAGCGGATTTTCCTGTATATCAACTTTTCCGCGATCCATTACCCGAATTGTCATTACGTACCCGGTAAGCAAACTGATGACAAAGAATCCCACGCAGCCGCTTTCCGTTCGATTGACCGGGAACTTCCCCGTTTATTTGAGGCGTTCCGGAAGCGTTCCAACACCTTAGTGATTGCTTTATCGGATCATGGGACCTGTTATGGTGAGGATGGATATGAAAAACATGGGATAGCGCATGAAGTGGTATATACGGTTCCCTACAAACATTTTATGATCACTCCATGAAGGAAAAATTATCTCCTTACATACAATATATGTACAGTTATCCGCATAAAACGGCTTACCGTACTTTTGCTACTCCGATTTATATCGGGGACTATACGGATATTCCGGGAAAGGAACATGCTTCCCTTTATTTCCATATTCCCTTTTGCAGATATAAATGTGGTTACTGTAATCTGTTTTCCATAGCGGGTTGTTCCACCGATGGAATGGATGCTTACCTGAAAGCAATGGAGAAACAGGTAGAACAGTTGGCACCTATGTTTTCTGACTGGCAATTCAGTTCTTTTGCGATAGGTGGTGGTACTCCCCTGCTCCTCACATCCGGACAGATGGAAAGACTCTGGAAAATGGCCGGATGGTTAGGAGTCGATCCTTTACAAACTCCGGTTGCAATCGAGACTTCTCCGGAATTTGCTTCTTTGGAATCCTTGTTGACACTGAAAGAGAGAGGTGTACAGCGGATCAGTATCGGCATACAGAGTTTCCGGGAGCAGGAGCTGAAACAATTGAGAAGGTTCTCTTCCCCTGCTACGGTCAGGAAAGCATTAGAGACGATCCGGGAGGTTGATTTCCCCTCTTTTAATGTGGATCTGATCTATGGCATGGAGGGGCAGACGGTAGAGAGTTTCACGGATTCCATCCGGCAGGCTCTCTCTTACCAGCCTACGGAGTTGTTTGTGTATCCGCTCTATGTCCGACCGGAGATGGTTGCAGTCAAACGGGTACCGGATGAAGAATGTATGCGATTTTACCGGATAGCTGTTCAGTTGCTGCGGGAGGCCGGATACAAGCAGACTTCGATGCGGAGATTTATCCGGAAAGAATCCGTGGAAATGGAATTTTCCTGTGGAGATGAGGTGATGCTTGCCTGTGGTGCGGGTGGACGGAGTTACCTGGGGGATTTGCATACGGCTACTCCTTATGCGGTCCGGACACAGGAGATCCGGTCTGTTCTTCGCCAGTATGCTGATACGGTGGACCACCGGTTCATCCGGCATGGGTATCTTTTATCAGAAGAGGAAAAAAGAAGACGGTTTATGATAAAAAACCTGATGTATTATAAAGGATTGGATAGGCACGAGTATGAAGAACGGTTTGGCACTTTCCCTGAACTTCCTGTCCTGGGCATGCTGAGAGAGCGGGGTTGGATAAAAACACAGGCATCTGTCTTTTACCTGACGGAAGAGGGATTAGCATGGTCTGACTATATTGGCCAGTTATTTATTTCCCCCGCCGTACGGGAAGCGATGGAGGCATATTCTTTTAACCGGACAGCCAGATGAGCCGGTTTTCTCACATACGGACCATCTATTACCGGGGATCTTTAAATAGTTGTAACTATACCTGTTCTTATTGCGCTTTTGGCAGAAAAGGTCAACAGGGGTTCAATGTATCACAGGAGGTGAAAGCTTTAGAGGGTTTATGTGATCAGATTGCAAAGGATTTTACCTATCCTCTACGGATTATGCTGATCCCTTATGGGGAAGGGATGATCCATCCCTGGTTCCGGCAACAGATGATCCGTCTGGCTACTCTGCCTCAGGTGGAAGGGATCTCCTGCCAGACGAATCTTTCTTTTCCGGTGGATACTTTTCTAAAGGAGATCCGGACTGCCGGTGTCTCTCCGGATAAGATCAAATGCTGGTGCAGTTTTCATCCGGAGATGGTGAAGGTGGAGGATTTTGTCCGGAAAACAGAAACATTGCTGGCTGGAGGAATAGAGATATGTGCAGGTACTGTTGGTGATCCTTCAAACAAACAGATTCTCCGCCGGTTAAGAAATGAGCTTCCTCTGCATGTGTATATGTTTATTAATGCGATGGAGGGTAAGAAGACAGCGTTGAGTAAACGGGAGATCGCTTTTTTCTCCGCCATTGATAATCTGTTTCCTTATGACCGGAGCCGTGTAGCCGCTGATTGGGAGGCTTGCCGGGGAGGTAAAGAAAGTAGGTATGTGGATTTCCGGGGAGATATTTATCCCTGCCCCCGTAGCCGGGCCCGGATGGGGAATTTATATGGAGATAACCCCGCACAACCAACGTCCTGCGGGAAAAGTATCTGTGATTGTTATATTGCTTACAGCAACCTGGATCATACACCTTTACATTCCTATATGGGTCAGGGAATTACCTGGCGTATTCCGGAACGAAAGCCTGTCCGGGCCATGTTTTTTGATATTGATGGGACACTGGTGCCTGCAAATAAAAAAATACCGGAACGTTATCTGGAGACATTGAAATCTTTTGCCGGTAAAGTTCCTCTGTTTTTAGCAACTGCCCTTCCTGTAGAGTATGCCAAAAAGAGGTTAGGGACATGGTTTGATCTTTTTTTCCGGTGGTATATATGCCGGTGGGGCGCATATTCAGTATGATGGAGAAAATCAGTATATTCCGGTTAGCCGGCCTCCCCTGCTCCTTAGCTCTTCCTGCCGGATTGTGTGTCATGAGCAGGATGGAGAGATCTTTAAATATACCGTTCTAACATCCGGTAAAGAAAAAGCAGATGCTTTATATGAAAGTCTGGACGTTTCTTTATACAACCTCTTCCGGAAAGGGCGTTTACTCACCATTGTAGATGCAAAGGCCTCCAAAGGAAACGGTATACGGATGATCTGCAAAAAAGCAGGTATTTTGCCTGAACAGGTGCTGGCCATGGGTGACACGGTGCAGGATTTGTCGATGATCCGGGCAGTTGGATATGGATGTGCTGTCTTAGAAGCAGAGGAAATTTTACGGCAAGAGGCCGGATATATTCTGAATCCGGATCAGCTTCCTATGTTTTTCAAGCCTGGGATGATATCATCTATTATTTGATTTTTGACTAAATAAGAAAGAATAGATCCGGAAGTCTCCGTGCCAATCTCAACTTTCCATCTTCTCTTATTGTTATTAGTATAAGGAGAAATGCGATCAGACATACTTATTATAAATAAAATAGGAAAAAGATGGAATCATTTGAAGAAATTATCAAAGGGGATAACCCTGTTC
>JAJQEE010000196.1 GCA_021201865.1 Tannerellaceae bacterium
TGTCTGCGTCATCTGGGTGCCTACAGCCATTCAGGAAGGCATCTTCACCAGATAATTCCAGGTGCCACAAGCCTTCTCCAGTTCAATCAAAGCAGAGGCATATCCTTTCAGTGTCTCCAGATACTGCTCCTGGATCTCATTGTACGTACGCTGTGCGATCAGGACTTCCAGAATATCCGTCTCTCCCCGCTGATACTTATACACAATCCCATCTAATAACTTCTGGGCATCCTCGATCAGCTCCGCATCAAACTGAGCCACCTGTTTCTGCATAGCCTCATAATTAAAGAAAGCCTGTGCGACTTCCGTCTGTACCTGTAGCTCCACACTCTGATACTCCGTTTTACTTTTCTCGATGGCATATTTAGCAGAACGAACAGCCCCTTTATTGATATTCGAGAATTTCAAAGGAACCGAAAAACCGGCCTTCAGGAAACTCCGGTCAAAGGCAGGTTTCCCCCAATCCTTCTCATACCCTACCATCAACCCCAGATCCATCCGGCGTTCGGCTTTGGTCAGACGGAGTTGATTCATGGCCACCTCCGACTCCTTCAAGGCAGCCAACAGATCCACCCGGTTATCTAAGGCCAGGAAAACAAGTTCCTGCATGTTGAAAGACTGGTCCGGAATACGCAGATCCCCCACCGGAATATTCAGGGTATCGGCAGATTGCCCCATATATTGATTCAGTACCACTAAAGCCGATTTGTAAACCGCCTCCTGCTCATACACCTCATTTAACAACGAAGCAGCTTCGAGGCGTGATTGGCGGGCATCGTTTTCGGTGATCTCTCCCAGACTGTAACGGATACTATCCGAGAGGCTCAACTGGCGCATATACTCATACGAGCTCTGTTTAAACTGCAGGATTTCCCGCTGCATGATCGTTTCCAGAAAAGCATCCGCAGCCTCCGCACGTAATTCCTGGAAAAAATATTCCACCGCCAGTTTTTCCAGCTCCGCTTCACTACGGGCCAGACGCACACGGGCCTTCCGTTTATTGCCCAACTCCAGATTATATTCCAGTTCCACAATATAATTATCATCCAACGCTTCAAACGTCACCTCCGGATCCGGCAGGACTTTGGCCGCAATCACCTCCGCTTCTGCAATCTTTATATTAAACTTTTCCGCAATGTAATCCAGGTTGTTTTTTCCTACTCTGTTCAGAAACTCCTGAAAAGTCAGCTCATAAGTAGCCCACTGGTAATTTTCATTTGCATATACCCGGACCTCCATACCAGCCAGCAAAAGACAAACCAGGACAAACAGGGTTTTATTGTGTAATAGCTTCATCGGATTCTTCTTGTTTTTTGTTTTTTCGACATGTGCTTCAAGCATATAATAAAATACGGGTAAAACGAACAGCGTAACAGCCGTTGAGAACAGCAGGCCATACACGATCACCGTAGCCAGCGGACGCTGCACATCCGAACCGATACCGGTAGCCAGCGAAGCCGGGAACAATCCCAGTGCACTGGTTGCGGCTGTCATCAGGATCGGACGGAACCGGTGTTTCGCCCCTAACAGAACCGAGTTCAACAGATCTTTTCCGGACTTTCTCAGGTCATTCATATGAGAAACCATGATCACCCCATTCTGGACCGCAATCCCAAACAACGCAATAAACCCGACAGCAGACGAAACATTCAGGGTCATACCCCTCACATTCAGCGCCAGCATACCCCCAAATAAGGCCAACGGCACAATCGTTAACACCAGGCCGGCCGCCGGAAGGTTCCGAAAGCACAATAAAGAAGGATAAACATAATTCCCAACACCAGCGGCACGATGACGGCCAGGCGGGAATAGGCCCTGTGCTGGTTTTCAAACTGCCCCCCCACTCGATCCGGTACAGATTATGATCATAAGGCACATTCTTTTCAATAGTAGCCTGCGCCTCTTTCAGGAAAGAACCCAGGTCCCGTCCGCGAAGGTTCAGCTTCACCGTCAGGTGGCGTTTGTTCATTTCCCGTGTAATCGTACTCTCACCGGTACTTAACCGGATATCCGCCACCTGGGAAAGAGGGATCTTCGCACCCGTGGCTGAAGTCAGCATCAACCCGGCAATCTTCTCCGGCGTGTCTCTTGCATCCTCTCTATATTTACAGGTAATATCATACACCCGGTCCCCCTGGTAAAATTGCGCAATAGCCCGTCCGCCAATCGCAATCTCGATCAGGTCATTCACATCCGAAACGTTCAATCCATACCGGGCAATCGCATCCCGGTTCATATGAATCTGTAACTGTGGCAGGGGCGGCTCCTGGTCAATATCTAAGTCCACAGAACCTTTTACTTCCCGCAATGTGTTCAGCACATCCTCCGCAATCCGCCGGGTCTCCTTAAAATCGTTGCCATACACTTTTACGACTAATTCACTGTGCGCACCGGAGATCTTATCCATCACCCCATCAATCATCGGCTGGCTGAATCCAACCGTAAACCCCGGCATACCGGCATATTCTGCAGCCAGTTCTTCGATCAGGTCCGCTTTGGTTTTTCCCCGGGGCCACTCCTTATAAGGTTTGATCCCTACAGACACTTCAAAATGGGAAGGAGTGAACGGGTCCGTACCATCGTCATTCCGGCCGGCCTGTACAGCCACATACGTCACTTCCGGATATTTCATGGTACGCATGCGCAGCGTATCCGACATCTCCTTCGATTTTTCCACGGAAATTCCGGGAGGCAGATTCACCTGCAACCAGATAGATCCCTCATCCAGTTCCGGAAGGAAATCCTTTCCAACCGTAATACTCAGGATAATCGCTCCCACAAAAACAGCCACCACTGTCAGGACAATCTTTTTAGGCTGCAGGACAATCCGGTTAACCACTTTCGAATAGGCAGCCGTCAGCTTTTCTAACCACTTATTATGATATATCTTCTGAGGTTTTCTGTAAAGGGCATATCCGATTCCCGGGATCAGCAAAACAGCCACCAACAAAGCGCCGATCAATGCATAACTGATCGTAAAGGCCATGGGAGTAAACAACTTACGTTCCACTCTCTCAAAAGCAAATAGCGGCAGATAAGCAGTAATAATAATAATAGTCGCAAATATGATCGGACGGGCAACCAACGCCACCCGCTGGGCAATAGACAGTTCCGTCAATCTTTCTCCCTCATGGTCTTCCCGCTTTTTGAGGATGGTTTCCATCATCACAATAGCCCCATCCACAATAATACCAAAATCCACCGCGCCTAAAGAAAGCAGGTTAGCCGGAATATCCGTCAGATGCATCAGAATAAAAGCGATCAACATAGACAGAGGAATCGTCACAGCCACCAGCAGAGCACCCCTCCAGCTACCCAAAAAGATAATAAGAACGATGATGACTAACGCCATTCCTTCCAGCAACGTCCGGGAAACCGTGTTCAAGGTCGTTTCCACTAACTCCGTACGATCCAGGAACGCATGGATATGCACCCCTTCCGGAAGGATCTCCGTATTCAGTTCGTCTACGGCAGCCCGTATGCCATTCAACACGACGGAAGGATTTTCATGTTTCAGAAGCAAAACGATCCCCTGGATACTTTCCGAATATTCACGGGTACGGTCCGAATAACCAAACACCCCTTTCCGTTCCAGATTACCATATTTCAGTTTCCCCAGGTCATTCAGGAAAACAGGCACTCCCTTTTCCGAACTCACTACGATCATGCCCAGGTCTTCCAGGGAAGAGATCTGGCCGATCCCACGGACCACATACCCCAGGTCCCCCCGGTTCAACACACTCCCTCCGACATTCGAGTTGTTATTTTCAACCGCTTCGATCACCTCATCTAAGGAAATATCATATTGCTCCAGTTTTTGCGGATCGATCTCGATCTGATACTGCGTGGTGATACCCCCGAAATTACTCACATCCGCCACACCGGAAACCTCTTTCAAACGGGGAATGATCACCCAGTTTTGCAGATCCGTCAGGTCACGGAGAGAATGATGGTCACTTTCTATAATATACCGGTAGATCTCTCCGGTCGGTGAGGTCAGCGGATCCAGCTCCGCCATGGCATCAAAAGGTAATTCCACCTCATTCAGACGTTCCTGCACCCGCTGACGGCTCCAGTAGTCCTCTACCCCATCCTGAAACACGATCGTGATCATGGAAAGGCCGAACGTACTTTTACTACGCATCACATGCATACCCGGAAGCCCGTTTAACGCCCTCTCCAAAGGGATGGTGATCTGCTGTTCCACCTCTTCAGCCGCCAGTCCCGGGACCTGAGTCACCACCTGGGAAGTCACATCCGCAATGTCCGGATACGCTTCAATAGAAAGCTGCTTCCAGGAATAATATCCAAACACAGCCAGTAACACAAACAAACAGGCAAAGACCCATCGTTTTTGTATCGTAAGTAAAAAGAAATTTTTCATAAGGAAAAAGTTTTACGATGGAATTTTCAAGTATCCATTCTCAATTTTCAATTATTTCAAATAGTATCCACCTTCCGAGATAATCACATCCCCCTTCTTCAGGCCGGAAGTAATAAATGCTTTTCCATCTTTGGTCACATCCAGCTCTACAGGAGTCTTTACGTAAACATCCGCTGACTGGGCCACAAAAACATAGGTCGTCTTTTCATCCTGCAATAAAGATTTCTCAGGAATGACCACCTGGTCGCGGGGTTCATCCGTAAAATGGATCGTTACATACATCCCTAATTTCAACAGGTTTTCCTGATTGTCACAAACCGACAGCACTTTCACCGATCGGGTTTCCTCATCAATGGCTTCATCCATATGAAAAACCTTTCCTTTTATTTCCTTGCCCGGATAAGCCGGCACATGAATATCCATTTCACTTCTCACATGGATAAAACGCAAATCCTTTTCCTTTACCTGGGCTGTGATCCATACCTGGGACAGATCCGCCACGATAGCCACCGGTTCCGCATCATCTTTCAGATACAACCCGGTCACTAAGTTATTCTCAATCACCGTTCCGGAAATAGGAGACCGGATCACCATCGGCTGTCCCAGCACCATCTGGTCCACATCTACATGATAGATCTGAAGAGCCGCTCTTGCATTCTCATACTCTTTTTCAGCAATACTCAACAGGTTCACAGCCTCTTCCATTTCACGCTGTGAACTCACTCCGTTCCTGAACAGATCCTCCTTTCTGCGCATATCCTTCAAGGCTAATTCCCGTTCAGACTGCGCCTGGAAAAATTCTTTCTGGGCTTCAATAAAATCAGAGGAGATCACCTCAAATAAAGGCGTATTCCCCCGGACAGCCTGTCCTAAAGAAATATAAGATTTAGACACCCGGCCTGCGAAAGGAGGCGCGATATAAGCATATTGGGTAGGAATGGGTTGGATCGTACCCGCCGTAATAATCTCTTTGGAATAAAGTTCTTCTTCTACAGTTACGGTTTTTAGTTTTTCCTTTAACACACTACCGGGATCTACATAGACCGTATTTCCCACAAATTTGTAAGCGGCACCCTGTTCCTCTTCCGGGTGTCCATTACATCCTGTTAAAATCAAAGTTAGTAAACACAGGTTGCAAAATAAGTTTTTCTTTGCCATAAACGCCTGTTTTTAAGTGAGTATTTAGTTTTCGGGTGCAAAAGTAACCCCCTCCCCTCAAAACAGCAGTTAGAGAACAATTAGAGCGATATTAGAAAACCATTAGAAAACCAACCCGATGGACGTGAGGATTTGCAATCAGTCCTGGTCGGAAGATTTAATTTCATCTTTAACCACCTGAAAAATAGGAAATTTAACTCCCCTCTTGAGAGGGGTAGGGGGTGTGTCACGGAGATAAAGAGATAGGAATTACAGCGGTTTTTCTTCCTTTAAGACCCCAATGGGATTACAAGGAGCCGGACCATGGTAATTCATAGAACAATTGTATCTGTAACACACCCCTAACCCCTCTCAAGATACTATATTATAAAACAAGAAAAAAGGGGATTATTTTTTGCT
>JAJQEE010000024.1 GCA_021201865.1 Tannerellaceae bacterium
TTGACATTGAACAGATCTCCACCAAAGGGTGGCAGGATGGTGGAACAGAAGAAGTTTCTTTTTAAAGAAGTAGAAAACATATATTAAATAGTAAGCTAAAAGGATTTATTTTGCTTCTTAAGGACAGGAGCACTGGGGGGGGTGCTCCTGTCTATTATTAAAAAATATATTCATATACCTGTAAACTGGCTGTCATCCCCGTGACATATGCATATTTTACTTTTGCATACATAAAGAAAAGATTTAAGAAAACCATAGACATGCTGTTAACCAATCCTTAACTCCCTGAATGATATAGGGTAGGATTCCCCGGTTTCAGCCGGGGATTTTTTATATATTTGATGCTTAAAAAATAAATCATCCGATGAAGCAACAGCTGTTTGCCTTTTTTCTCTTCTTTGTGTGTGTCGCCGGCAGGGCGTCTGTGCCTGTGGAAATGCCGGAGTTACAAACTTTATTTGACCGGTATGGAATCGAGGGGTCATTTCTGATCTACGATTTAAAGGAAAACCGGTACCAGGTATATAACCCGGAACGATGTAATACAGCCTTTTGTCCGGCTTCTTCTTTTAAAATACCCAATACCCTGATCGCTCTTGAAACAGGAGTTGTAAACCTGGAAACGATTTTTCCCTGGAACGGGGAAAAATGCGGTTGAAGGGATGGGAGCAGGATCTGGATATTAGCGGGGCTTTCCGGGTCTCTGCGGTTCCGGTTTATCAGGAAATTGCCCGCCGGATCGGTGTGGAGCGGATGCAGCACTATCTCCGGCTGTTTCATTACGGGGAAATGGATGTACGGGCGGATAATCTGGACGTTTTCTGGCTGGAAGGAGAATCTGCGATCACTTCGTATCAGCAGGTCTATTTCCTAAAACAGCTCTACACCGGTAGTCTGCCAGTGAGTGACCGGGCCATGGAACAAACCCGCCGGATCATGTTGTATGAACAAACAGATCAGTACCGGTTGAGTGGAAAGACAGGTGCGGCAGTTCGTAGCGGAAAAGATATAGCCTGGTTTGTCGGCTGGATAGAAACGGCGGATAACACCTGGATCTTTGCCACCAATACAGGAAAAGAGGAACTCCTGTCCATCGAAAACTTTCTCCAGATCCGGATTGACATCACATGGGAGATCTTGGAAAAGTTAGGAATCATTATACGCTAACTCCCTTACTGAGAGACGGTATAAAACTAACATATAAAAATGAAAAAATAATGGATTGTCAGTTTAGATCCCTAAAGGGGATCCATCAATAGCCCAGGGCCGAGCGAAGCGAGCCCCTGGGTAAGGATCGTCATTTAATAACCTTGCAAAGGTTTCACCTCTGGGCTTTTCCGTATGCAACCCACGTTGGGGTTGTTTTAGGGTGGCTTCTACCCAGGGAATCGCCCTTGGCTCATCCCTGGGCTACTGCTGGATCCCCTTTGGGGATCATTCCTCCTGAATAATTGGAATTTCCATCAGGGATCATTCATCCTCACGGGGTTTGGATTTCCAATCATTTTGGATTTCTATCGGAGATCATGTATCCTGAATGGTTTTGGATTTTCCGACCACTACTAATCCGGAGATTCCTTTCGACGAATACCCCTGACTTCTTTCAGGCTCTTCTGTACCCACCTCTTTTACAGGCCGTAGGCCTATCCTATGTTAGGCCCCAGCAACGCTGGGGTTTGGGTGATACAGAAAATATTTCGCTCCGTAGGAGCAGCATAGTATAAAAATAACGGGAGATAAACCTATTCTTTAGTTTATATAGGATTATGCTGGGCTTCCAGCCCGCAATATAGATTTTCTTATCCACCCCCAGCGTTGCCGGGGCCTAACATAGGATAGGCCTACGGCCTGTAAAAGAGGTGGGTACAGAGGAGCTTTCAGGGGGAGAAAAAAGCCGGGTTCCGTAAGGGATCCGGCTTTTTTGTTTTGTTCGCATGTATCCAAGATCAATCCACACTTTTTTGTATTTCCTGGATCAGAGTCGCTTTGTCTACTACTTCTGATCTGCGCCAGAGGATCTCTCCGTTTTTAAAAAGGATAAAAGTGGGGATGGATTTGATCTCGTATTGTTGAGTAAGGGTTCTGTGCTCATCAATGTCGATTTTCAGCACGCGGGCATTGTCGTGTTGCTCTGTTCCTAACTGATCTACGATTGGCTCCATCATTTTACAAGGGCTACACCAATTGGTGTGAAAACTTACTAATACAGGCTTATCGCTGTTAGTAAGCTGATTAAATGCTTCCATAAATTTAATTTTCTTCTCTTAGTCCTGACTTTTGTTGATAACCTATAATAAAAATCAAAAAACGATCAAAAAATGATTAAGGGTACAAAGTTATAAATTTCTGCTTTATGTAAAAATAAAATGAATATATAATTCTATAAAATGATAGAACAGTCTGTATAAAAGAAGGTGTCCTCAAAGTGTATATGCTCTTTGACAAAGTTACAGCTTGTAAGCCCGGAGGGCTTGCATGTAAATAACCGCGGGATGCAATCCCGCGGTTATTGGCTAAGGCCGATCTGCGATTCACATGTTACCCCTGTTGGGGTAATTACTTATAAATCGTAACTTTTTTAATTTCTCGTTTTACTTTTGGGACACCTCTCAAGGTGTTTAACCTATATCAGGTTTTAATAAAAAAGAGATCAATAGCCTTTGTTTTGTACTAAATTTTTTCCTTTGGCTATTTCATTTGCCGGTATGGGAAATACCTGGTTGACGGACTCGTTGAAACTGCGTGCCGGCCAGGCTTCCATTTCGGTAATGATCATATCGTTTACGGATGTAGGAATCTCGATCCCATTTTTAAGTTGTACCGTATAACCGTACAATGGTTTTTCCACATATTGTTTGGCAACTCCCCAACGGAGGAGGTCCAGCATGCGATGGGAGAATTCCCCGGCCAGTTCACATCTGCGTTCATTCATCAGGTCTTCTTTGGTAGCATTCTTAATTTTCGGTAGATTAGCTCTTCGTCTGACCTGATTGAGTGGGTCGTCTCCGTTTTTTCCCTGCCAGATCAGTGCTTCTGCCTTCATCAACAGAACTTCTGCATATCTCATTACCGGAATATTGAGTGTGGTAGTAGGGTAGTCTCCGTTCGGATTGACCGTCTGACCGATGGCATCTTCCTCTTCAAAAGGCTGCATGTATTTATTGAACTGCATTCCGGAAAGGCTTTCGTTGGAGTAGTAGACCTTTTCCTGGCCCAGAAATCTGAATGTGTCACCTGGTTTCAGGATGGTCACCGGAAGGTGGTCATCTGCCGGGTCGAATGCGTTTAACAGATCGGTGGTTGGAGTGAAATAGCCTCAGCCGTTGTACTCTCCCCAACCTTTGTTTTCCAACATGACCCCCGGAAGAATAGATCCGGATATGGCGGATGACGGAAAAGAAAAAAGATATTCCGGGCTGTAATTGTTGGACGGGCTGAACAGGGCACGGAAGTCACTCACTAACGCATGTGCTCCGGAGTGGATCACTTTGTCGCAGTATTCTACAACCGTAGCATAGGAGGAAGCATCATATTGAGCATCCCATAGGGCTACTTTTGCGATATAGGCCCAGCAGGCGGTTTTGTGTGGGCGTCCGTACTGGCTTTCTCCCCATTCTTTGAATCCGGGCAGGAGCTCTGCGGCTTTTTTGAAGTCGTTGATGCAATAGGCGTAATTCTCTCTTACACTGGCTGCACGGGGAACATCCATTTCTTCAATATCTAATCCCGGTTCCACGATTGGGATCCCTCCGTTTTCACCGTTGTCTCCGTAGTAGGGAGCCAACCAGAAATAGGCCCATGCACGGAAAAAATAGGCCTGTCCGAGGGCTTTGTTTTTTACATCTTCACTGATCTCCATTGCCGGAACATTCAGGATCATATCGTTACAACGTTTGATCAACTGGTACATCACAGGCCAGTTGTCTACTACATCACGGGAATAGTCTGCTATAAAATTTTTCATGGCGGCGCAACCTGCCTGGGTTCTTCCGGTGACAATATCGTCGCTACAGTTGTAGTAGTGCATAAAACCACGTCCTACTATTCCGTCTTCTCCCAGCCAGAAGTAGAGGCCGTCAGCGGCACGTTCCGCATCTGCTGCGGTTTTCCAGAAATTGTCGTTCGCCGGTTCGCCATATTTGTCGTAGGTCAGGAAATCTTCACAACTGGTGAAGAATAGGCTGAGACCTAACACTGCGAGTATGAATTGTATTGTTTTCATATATTGTATATGTGTAATTTTAAAAAATTAAAATGTGAGGTTTAATCCAACGGAGAATACACGTGAAACCGGATAGGTTCCTCCGTCTACTCCTTCATTGCCTACTTCGGGGTCCATACCGGAATAGTTGGTGATCGTGAATAGGTTTTCACCGGTTGCATAGACTCTCAGCAGGGGAGCAGAAGCTACATTTCCGAAAAGGGCTTTCGGGAATGTGTAGCCGACTGTCAGGTTTTTCAGGCGAGCGTAGCTACCGTTTTCAAGGAAGAAATCGGAGACCGTACTGTAGTTCCCGTTGGAGTCGGACATACTGATTAATGGAATGTTGGAATTTTTGTTGTAGTTCCATGCGTCCAGTACATCTTTGGACATATTCCACCCTTGTCCGGCTGCGTAGGTCATCACCTTTACGCCGTTGAATATTTTATTTCCGGCCACTCCCTGTAGGGAGAAACTGAGGTCGATGTTTTTGTAGGCAAATGATCCGTTCAGACCATAGGTCACCTTAGGAGTGTAGCTACCCATAAACTGTCTGTCTTCGTCGTTGATGATGCCATCCCCGTTGGTGTCTACGAATTTCAGGTCTCCCGGTTGTGCATTGGGTTGGATCTTTTGTGTGTTTCCCTTTTCGTCTGTATACGTGTAGGCATCGATTTCCGCCTGGCTCCGGAATATGCCGTCTGTTTGAATCAGGTAGAAAGCATACCAGGGTTGATCAACGGCTGAGCGAAGGGGTTGCATCGCACGTATGGTTTTGTCATGGGCAAAAAAGTCACGGTCACCCAGGTCTTTGACTTTGCTGTTCAGGAAAGCAATGTTTCCGTCAATACGATATTCAAAACCGCCTTTGGTCCGGTTGTTGTAACCCAGTGTGAACTCCCATCCCCTGTTTTGTACTTTACCAATGTTGCCAAAGGGATCTGTTTTCACACCGGCTACGGAAGGCATTGGAATTTCTTCGATCAGGTCTTTGGTGTTTTTGATGTAGTAATCGGTAGAGAAATAGATTGTTCCCCGGAGGAATTCCATATCGAAACCTAAGTCGGTCTGTTCGGATGTTTCCCAGATCAGGTTCCGGTTGGGGATGGTTGTCAGTCCTACTCCTTGGATGGGGGATTCGTGTGATTTTCCTAAATAGATATATTCTCCTGTCTCTTCCAGGTTGCTGGCATAGGAATAGTTGTTCACTATGTTTACATTACCGATCTGTCCCCAACTGGCACGTAGTTTCAGCAGAGAGATTGTGGACGGATTGAAAAACTCTTCGGAAGATATTTTCCAGGCTCCTGAAACGGCCGGGAAGATACCGGAGTTGTTATCTTTAAATAACTTGGAGGAAGCGTCCCGGCGCAGGCTCGCTGTCAGGATATACCGGTCGTCATAGGAGTAGGCGGCTCTTGCGAAGGCAGATACCTGTGAAAGCTGGGTTTTTACTTCTGCCGGTTTTGTTTTGGACCAGTCCCCGCTATTGACTACATGT
>JAJQEE010000165.1 GCA_021201865.1 Tannerellaceae bacterium
ACTTAGGACATGTTCGTAATAATCTCTTAGGATATAGTCTCGCTGAGATCATGAAAGCAAATGGTTACCAGGTGGTCAAAACGAATATCGTAAATGACCGGGGCATCCATATTTGTAAATCCATGTTAGCCTGGGAAAAATGGGGCGAAGGAGCCACTCCGGAAAGTTCCGGCAAAAAAGGAGACCATTTGATCGGCGATTTCTATGTTTTGTTTGACAAACATTACAAACAGGAATTAAAAGAAGTGCAGGATCAGGGATTATCCAAAGAAGAGGCTGAAGCTCAATCATCTCTGATGGCTGAAGCAAGAGAAATGCTTCGCAAATGGGAAGCCGGCGATGAACAGGTTGTTTCTCTTTGGAAAACAATGAACAACTGGGTGTATGCAGGCTTCGATGAGACCTACAAAAGGATGGGAGTAGATTTTGATAAGATCTATTATGAATCAGAAACATACCTGGAAGGAAAAGAGAAAGTCCTTGAAGGGGTTAAAAAAGGTGTTTTCTATCAAAGAGAAGATCAATCTGTCTGGGCTGATCTGACGAAAGAAGGCCTGGATGAAAAACTACTTTTAAGGGCCGATGGGACTTCTGTATACATGACGCAGGATATTGGTACGGCCAAACTTCGTTTTGATGACTATCCGATCAACAAAATGATCCACGTAGTTGGAAACGAACAAAATTACCATTTTCAGGTACTTTCTATTTTGCTGGATAAATTAGGCTTTGAGTTCGGTAAAGGATTAGTTCATTTCTCTTATGGAATGGTTGAACTACCGGAAGGAAAAATGAAAAGCCGTGAAGGAACCGTGGTAGACGCCGATGATCTGATGGAAGAAATGATCTCCACAGCCAGAGATACATCAAAAGAGTTGGGTAAACTGGATGGACTGTCTGATGCGGAAGCTGAAAATATTGCACGAACCGTAGGGTTAGGAGCGTTAAAATATTTCATACTGAAGGTAGATCCAAGAAAGAATATGACATTTAATCCGAAAGAATCTATTGATTTCAACGGAAATACAGGTCCTTTCATTCAATATACGTATGCCCGTATCTGTTCTGTCCTTAGAAAAGCAACAGAACAGGGAATTGAGATTCCGGAAGAGAACATTCCGGGGTTACCTATTTCCGAAAAAGAAGAAAATCTGATACAACTCATTTCAGAATATGCTTCAATCATTCAGGAAGCCGGAAAAGAATATAGCCCGGCGTTAATTGCGAACTATATATATGACTTAGTAAAAGAATACAACCAGTTCTATCATGATTTTTCTATTCTAAGAGAGGAGAATGCTGATATGAAGAATTTCCGGTTGATGCTTTCTAAAAACGTAGCTAAAATTGTAAAATCAGGCATGGCTCTTTTAGGAATCGAAGTTCCGGAAAGAATGTAATGTCTTTCTTACCTGTTATTATATAAAAAAGAGCCTCCTTTTGAATGATCAGAAAGAGGCTCTTTTTAATTTAATCTTATACAGAAATTATGATTTCCTTTTTGTAGTACGCTTCTTTGTAGCAGGTTTCTCATCTGCACCGGATACAATTTTCATACATTCTTCCAACGTAAGTTCTTCCGGTTTTTTAACCGTCTTAGGAATCCGGTAATTTTTACCCTGGTAAACAATATATGGACCATAACGGCCATTTAAGATCTCCAGTTCAGATTCTTCTTCAAACTTCTTAATATATTTCTGAGCATCTTTCAGACGTTTCTCTTCAATTAGCTCAATAGCTTCCTCCAAAGTAATGGACAAAGGATTCAAATGCTTTGGAATGGATATAAATTTACTGTCATGACGAATGAAAGGGCCAAAACGTCCTACAGCAGCAACAACTGTTTTATCTTCATAATCTCCTACTGTACGTGGCAAATCAAAAAGTTTTAAAGCCTCTTCCAGCGTAATAGTTTCAATGGATTGTCCTTTCATTAAAGAAGCAAACTGAGGTTTCGGAGCTGTTTTATCATCCGGATTAGCCTGTCCGATCTGTGCAATCGGACCATAACGCCCAATCTTAACAAATACAGGTTTGCCACTCTTGGGATCGATACCTAATTCTCTCTCTCCGACTTTATGTTCTGTTTTTACAGCAGCTGTTGCCTCTACAATCGGATGAAACACTTTATAAAAACGATCAATCGCTTCGGTCCATTCCATGTCTCCTTCGGCAATCGCATCAAACTCTTTCTCTACATTCGCAGTAAAGTTGTAGTTCAGAACATCCGGGAAGTACTCCATCAGAAAGTCATTTACAACCGTACCAATATCCGTAGGCATCAACTTATTACGGTCCGCACCCACAATTTCCTGTTTTTCTATTTCCTGAATCTGCTGGCCTTCCAGCGAAATGACAGCATAGGTACGTTCTACTCCATCCTTATCACCTTTCACTACATATTCACGATTCTGAATTGTTTGAATAGTAGGGGCATACGTAGAAGGACGACCGATACCTAACTCTTCCAGACGACGAACAAGACTTGCTTCCGTATAACGGGGAGGACGTTGAGTGAAACGTTCTGTAGCTACAACATCTTTCAAAGACAAGACCTCTTTTATATTTACAGCAGGTAGAAGACCATTTTCCTGTTCTTTTTCATTTTCATCATCTGTACTCTCACGGTAAACCTGAAGAAATCCGTCAAAAACAAGTACCTCACCTGTCGCCACAAATTTCTCTTTTTGTCCGGAAATATCGACAGAAATGGTAGTCCGCTCCAGTTCCGCATCTGCCATTTGAGAAGCGATCGTACGTTTACGGATCAGTTCATATAATTTTTTTTCCTGTGCTGTTCCACTAATATCCGAATTATCCATATAGGTAGGACGGATCGCTTCGTGAGCCTCCTGTGCACCCTTGGTTTTTGTACTATATTTCCGGAACTTATAATAGTTCTCTCCATAGACATTCAGGATAGCCTCTTTTGCCGTAGCTAAGGCAAGATCACTTAAGTTGACAGAGTCCGTTCTCATATAGGTGATCAATCCGGATTCATATAATCTTTGGGCAATCATCATGGTCTGAGACACCGAATAACCCAGTTTTCTCGCAGCTTCCTGTTGCAGAGTAGAAGTCGTAAAAGGAGCTGCAGGTGATTTTTTTACGGGTTTGGTTATAATATCTTCAATCGTAAAGCTGGCCTTTTTACAAGCCTCTAAAAACGCATTTACTTCCTGCTTGGTTTTAAACCGCTTATTCAGTTCCGCTTTCAGGACAGTTGTACCATCTGGCAGAATAAAATTAGCGATTACACGGAAAGCAGCTTCCGAAACAAATGCATTGATCTCACGTTCGCGCTCAACAATCAGGCGTACTGCAACAGACTGAACACGCCCTGCAGATAAAGCGGGCTTCACTTTACGCCACAAAATAGGAGAAAGCTGAAAACCGACAATCCGGTCCAGCACACGACGTGCCTGTTGTGCATTTACCAGATTAATATCAATACTACGGGGAGTATCAATCGCTTTCAATATCGCATTCTTGGTAATTTCATGAAAAACAATGCGCTTTGTTTTCTCAGGCTGAAGTTTAAGTACTTCATATAAATGCCATGAGATGGCTTCCCCTTCCCGGTCCTCATCGGAAGCCAGCCAGACCTGATCCGCTGCCTTCGCTTCAGCTCTTAATTCAGAGACCAACTTCTTTTTGTCGGTCGGAACAACATATTCGGGGGTATAGTTATTTTCAATATCGACACTAAATTCCTTCGTCTTCAAATCGCGGATATGGCCATAACTTGACAACACCTTAAAATCCTTTCCCAGGAATTTTTCGATGGTCTTCGCCTTAGCCGGAGACTCCACTATTACCAGATTCTTTTGCATATATTAAGTATTTCCTGTTAGAAATCGATTGCAAACTTACACAAATAATTAACGTAAGCACACAGCCGTAATAAAAAAACCAATTTTTAAATAGTTATTATCTACTAATATAAAGTAAGATCTATCTTTGTAACAGATCTTGAGTATAACAGAAAAGAGACAAAAATGGATCATATCAAACATTTAATTTCCGGGGGCCAGACAGAGACTGCCATTCAACTACTGAATGAATTAATTGAAAACAATAAAACCAATGATGAAGCCTATTATTTACGTGGGAACGCTTACCGGAAAACCGGTAATTTTAAAGAGGCCTTAACCAATTATCTGGTCGCCATAGAACTTAATCCCGATAGTCCGGCTGTACAGGCGCATCATATGTTGATGGACATTCTGAACTTTTATAATAAAGATCTCTACAATCCCTGAAAATAAAGTCTCAGACTAACTGATACATATTTCCCGGTAAAACCTTAATGTATCCGTTCATTTCCAATTCAAATAAAATCCCGGATAACTGGTAAACCGGCATCTGCAAATCCTGTACCAATTGGTTGATATGAGTTTCCCTAGAGGTATGTAACACATTCATCACACGCCCACTCTCCTCATCTCCCTCAAAAAATAATTGTCCCTGCACCACTTCCTTCTTTCTCTTTATATCCCAACACATCGCTGAGATGAGATCTTCCGCTGAAGTAATCAGCCCGGCTTTGTTTTTTCTGATCAGTTGATTACACCCCTGCGATTGAAGATCTTTTGTTTTTCCTGGGAAAGCAAAAACGTCCCGCCCATAGGAAAAAGCGATATCAGCCGTAATAAGTGATCCTCCTTTACTGGCAGACTCCACTACAACCGTCGCATCCGACAGCCCCGCTACGATCCGGTTTCGTTTCACAAAGTTGGGCTTATCCGGATTAGTCCCGGAAGGAAATTCTGTCAGTAATCCACCCTTTTCCAACATATCAACAGCAACCTGACGATGCACATATGGATAGATCCGGTCCAGCCCATGAGCCAGCACAGCCACTGTCGGCAAATTACATTTTAATGAACTACGGTGGGCGTAAATGTCAATGCCATACGCCAAACCACTTACAATAAGAACTTCCGGCAAGACCTGAGAGAGTTCCTGGATTAAGTTTTCCGTACAATCTTTTCCATACGAAGTGGCATTCCGTGTTCCGACTAAGCTAAGAATGTATTTACTTTCCAGTTCCATATTTCCTTTCGTGAAAAATAATACCGGAGAGTCCGGACATTCTTTCAAACGGGTTGGATAGCAATCTTCCGTCAGGAAAAAACAGGAGATATCATTCTGCTCAATAAAAAAAGTTCTTTCTCAGCCCGCATCAGAACTTCAGGTTTCCGTATCTCTGAAGCCAGTGTTCTCCCTATTCCAGGTATCTTTTCCAGCAAAGTGGGCTTTTCCCTGAAAATGGCTTCGGGAGTCCCCACAAACTCTAAAAGTTGACGACTTAGGATATCTCCGATCCCATTGATCATAGTAAGGCCAATTTGGTAAAGTTTTTGGTTATTCATACTAATATAACTAAATATCTATATCTATTCTAATTTTTTCAATACTTCATCGAAATATTCTCCCCTGGTTAACTTGCCGTTTTCAACTACTACAATCTCCACTCTCCCTTTAGCAGCCAGCATATGGTCGGCAGCACGATAAATAAACTGTTCAAAAACCAACTTAGGTCCCTCTTTGTGTACATTCAGGCAAGAGAGGAAAGAATC
>JAJQEE010000156.1 GCA_021201865.1 Tannerellaceae bacterium
GTATATTCTGTCCTTCCAACTGCATATGATGAACACCTGCCGCTTCAAAAGCAAGAATCTCCTCCTGGCTCATCTGTTGAATCGCCTGTGCCAGTTGTTTCATGATCTTTCCGTAACGGGGACCTAACTTCTTGAAGTCCGGCTTCACCTTCTTCACTAAAATGCCAGCTGAATTGTCTACGAAATTCAACTCTTTCACATTCACTTCATTAAGGATCAACCCTTTCACAGCTTCAATATTCGCCTGCTGAGTAGCATCAGCCACCGGGATCATAATGGACTGTAAAGGCTGGCGCACTTTGATATTTACTTTCCGGCGCAACGCCAGGATCATAGACGACACATCCTGTGCCAGTTTCATTTGTTCTTCCAGCGTCTTGTTAATCAATGCTTCATCATACACCGGGAAGTCTGTCAGGTGAACAGATTCGGCTTTGTCTCTTCCGGTCACGGCCACCAGGTCACTGAAAAGCTGGTCTGCATAGAATGGAGCGATCGGAGCCATCAACTTAGCGATGGTTTCCAGACAGGTATATAAAGTCTGGTAAGCCGATAATTTATCCGTTGTCATCCCACCACCCCAAAAGCGGCGACGGTTCAGACGAACATACCAGTTACTCAGGTTGTCATTTACAAATTCGGAAATAGCACGTCCGGCACGAGTCGGTTCATAGCTATCCAGATAATTATCCACATCCTTGATCAACGTGTTCAGCAAAGAAAGGATCCAGCGGTCAATCTCCGGTCTCTCCGCATGTGGTACATCCGGTTCACTATAAGTGAAGCCATCCACATTGGCATACAGAACAAAGAAAGAGTAAGTATTATATAAGGTGCCGAAGAATTTACGTCTGACTTCCTCCAGCCCGTCTACATCAAATTTGATATTATCCCAGGGAGATGCATTGGTGATCATATACCAGCGCAACGGGTCGGAACCATGCTGGTTGATCGTTTCAAACGGATCAATTGCATTTCCCAGACGTTTAGACATCTTATTTCCATTCTTATCTAACACCAAACCGTTCGAAATAACGGTTTTGAAAGAAATACTGTCAAACACCATCGTAGATAACGCATGCAACGTAAAGAACCAACCACGGGTCTGGTCGACACCTTCGGCAATGAAATCTGCCGGGAATACACTGCCGTTATCAAATATTTCTTTATTCTCAAACGGATAATGGATCTGCGCATACGGCATCGCTCCGGAATCAAACCACACATCGATCAGGTCGGTTTCCCGTCTCATCGGTTTTCCGGAAGGAGACACTAAAATGATCTCATCGACATAGGGACGATGCAGATCTATTTTCTCATAATTATCTTTTGTATATTCTCCTACACTGAATTCTTTATAAGGATTCTCTTCCATCAGTCCGGCTTCCACCGCCTTATTGATCTCTTTATAAAGCTCTTCCACGGAACCTATACAAAGCTCTTCAGCCCCGTCTTCCGTCCGCCAGATCGGTAACGGAGTACCCCAGTAACGGCTACGGCTCAGGTTCCAGTCCTGCAAATTTTCCAGCCATTTTCCGAAACGGCCTGTCCCGGTACTCTGAGGCTTCCAGTTAATCGTATTGTTCAATTCAATCAGACGGTCACGATAAGCCGTTGTTTTGATAAACCAGCTATCCAACGGATAATAGAGCACAGGTTTATCTGTCCGCCAGCAGTGTGGATAATTATGGACATGTTTCTCAATGCGGAACACACGGTTCTGCGCTTTCAGCATCATACAGAGAGATACATCTAAGGTTTCATCCTTATCTGTCAGGGTAGGATCATAGGCATTTTTCACAAAACGACCCTGGAACGGATCATAATCTGACGCGTTCATACAATTTTGTACAAAATCCACATCCAGATCTTCCAACAAATAGAATTTACCTGTCAGGTCAACCATCGGACGTTTGTTCCCATCCTTATCAATCATCATCAATGGAGGAATACCCGCCGCTTTGGCTACCCGGTCATCATCCGCACCAAAGGTTGGAGCGATATGAACGATTCCCGTACCATCTTCCGTGGTCACATAATCCCCGGTAATCACACGGAAAGCACCCTCTCCCGGATTGACCCAGGGGATCAACTGCTCATAATGCATACCAGCCAGCTCCGTACCAACCCACTCCCCTACTACTTTATAAGGAATCAGTTTATCACCGGTTTGATAATCACTCAGTTGCAGATCTGCAGCTTTCGAATTGAAATAGACACTCATCAGATCCTTTGCCAGCACAACTGTTTGCGGCATGCCGCTATAGGGGTTGAATGTCTGCACAGCCACATAGTGAATAGATGGTCCTACACACAAAGCAGTGTTGGAAGGTAATGTCCAGGGAGTAGTCGTCCAGGCTAAGAAATAAGTATCTCCATGCCGGGTCATCTCCGGTTTCGGATCCCGGATCAGGAATTGCGCCGTACAGGTAGTATCCTTCACATCCCGGTAGGTTCCCGGCTGATTCAGTTCGTGTGTACTCAGTCCCGTTCCGGCTGCCGGAGAGTAAGGTTGGATCGTGTAACCTTTGTACAACAATCCTTTTTTATATAATTCCTTCAACAGGAACCACAAAGTCTCTATATAGCGGTTGTCATAGGTAATATACGGATCATCCATATCCACCCAATATCCCATCTGCTGAGTCAGGTCTTCCCACTCTTTGGTATATTTCATGACATCCTTACGACAAGCCGCGTTATATTCAGCTACAGAAATTTTCCGGCCAATATCTTCTTTGGTAATACCTAATGCTTTTTCAACTCCTAATTCCACAGGTAAACCATGTGTATCCCATCCTGCCTTACGTTTCACCTGGAAACCTTTCATAGTCTTGTAACGGCAGAAAATATCCTTAATCGAACGGGCAATTACGTGGTGAATACCAGGCATACCATTTGCAGAAGGCGGGCCTTCGTAGAACACAAATGAAGGAGCACCTTCACGTATCTCGAGACTTTTATGGAAGATGTCTCCATCCTGCCATTTTTTCAGTATCTCTTTATTAACGTTCGATAAGTCAAACTTGGAATATTCCGTAAATTTCTTACTCATACTGACTAAATTTCTTTACTTCTGAAAAATTAGCCACAAAGGTAACTTTTTTATTCTAAATAGGCAATAAAACCCGTATTAAGGGATTTTATCGATCCTTAATAGACCTAATCGCTTTTTAAAAAGGTTTTTAGCAATTCCTATCAGGTTTAAAACCATGGAGAATAAATAATTCCGGATAAGTCTTACAGATGAACAGAAAAGTGGAACCCCGCCAGAGAGAGATAAACCAGATTTTAACAGGGAGCTTTTACACATCCCTCTGGCGGGGAACAGGATTTATTTTACTTTAAACAGGATCGTTTTTCCCTGCTGATCGCTCCATTGAACCACCAGATCACGGAAATCGGCATACTCTGACGGAGAGATCTTCCGATTCGGGATCTCTAAGGTCCGGGTTACTTCTAAAACATTCCCGTTCTGTTGAACAGAAACAGAGAGGGTTCCTGCTTTATTAGAGATATTTTTCACCGTTGCCGGAGTGGATAATTCCAAATTTTCGGGAATTTCTATCTGATAACGATAGGATTCATGAACCGGATAAACCAGGGTCAGGTTCTCTTTTCGTTTGGTGTTATATCCGCTATACATACCATGTGCAATACTCCGGGGACAATCGGGCAAAGAGAATAAAAGATATCCGCCCTTTTCCTCAACTCCTCTATTCTCTGTAGCCTCAAAGCTGATCCCCTCTTTTCCCCTCCGGTAGTCAGCGCCGGTATCTGATACGCCCAAAGCCATCAGTGGAGTTGCGCTATAAGGCAGGAAAGAATTGCCTACTTTAGCAGAAGTCTTTATCTCAGCCTGCTGATCAGCCAAACGGATTATATATTGATAGTCTATCCCGGTAGACCATCCATTCACGGATATTCTTTCTCCGTTTTCCACCCTTAACACAGGCACAAGATCGGCAAGGAACGCACCAATAGCAGGCGTATTTCCCAACGGACTCAGATAGTAAGACTGATTATCCGCGCTTGCCACCACAAATAACTCCTGGATTGCACTTAACCCATAGGTTCCCGGCTGTGCGTTTACTTTATACAAAGCCACTGGATCTGCCTGGATATTCAAGGCATTTAACAGACCGGACAACAGATTCACCTTTTCAGCAAGTGTTCCGTAAGCCGTATTGATCACCTCATCCGCCTGCCGTATTCTGTAACCGGCCTCCTGTAAAGAGACGCGACTGTTATCTATCTCATTACTTACATAATTCAGAAGAAGATACAGTTTTTCAGCTTCCTGCGTGGCGTTTTCCGTAATTGCTTCCGCTACGGTCAACAACTGAACGTCATTTTTAGAGTTAAATTGCTGATATAATACTTGCGACGCTTCTTTCTCTGAAGGGAAAGTGGTAGCAGTCAGGAAAGGAACATCCCCATTCATAGCATACACCTCGGGAGCACGGGAAGAAGCGGGAAGATTCCGGAACGTCCATTTTACCACCTGATTCCCGTTTTCCTTCGAAAGAGTTTCTTTGCCATTCAAACCATGCAATGTGTAAGACAGAGGCTTATTTTCGGGAGCAGAAAGAGTGATCTGGTATTCTTTTACAGGAGAAGTCTGTTGCAATTCCTCGTAAATATCCAGTTCTTTCAGATATCCTGGTTTAGAAATGATCGAATAATCCAGATAAATCGTGGCTCCCAATTCCAGACCCGTATGCACCACTACCATCTCTTTCAGATGATTATACGCAGGTGCATGTACCGCACTGCGGGGAAGTACCTCTACAAAGGCATTCTCCGGAGCTTTTACAATGTTTCCATCTTTCTGGACTGTATAGGCTGCATGAATCTTTAACTCCTGATACCTGGGATCATATATAATAAAACTTTCTCCATAGGTGCTATTCATAGCCGTATGGGTAAAAAGAGTCAACTCCATCTGGTAACGGAACTCCTGACTACCGTCCGTATGTAAAGTATATGCCTTGCTCAGCTTGCGGTATTCCGCTTCGGAAGAAGCTACAGCCGGCTGTACCCAAAGCAGGGCGATAAGCAATAAGATTAAATTAGATATTTGTTTTTTCATTGTTTCTTTATTTTCAGTATTCAAAATGCAGATTATTCCTTAGAAATTAGCAGAAAGATAGTGATCTATAAACTCCACCATTTCATTAAATTCTTCCATTTCAAAAAGACGGGTCAACAAGACGATCTTACCCTCTTTATCTACCAGGATATTTCGTGTCACACCTGCACCCGGCTCCGTATAAAGGCCAAAGCGGGAACCGTCCAGGTCTAACGTCAACGGATAGGTCACCTGCATGGTTTCTGCAAATTTGGCGGTTGTCTCTTTATTCTCTTTCAGGTCGATCCCAATC
>JAJQEE010000154.1 GCA_021201865.1 Tannerellaceae bacterium
ACAGAATAAATAATTCAGCAAAATCTTCTGAACATCACTGGATGCAAGTCCCAGGCTAACCTATGACGTGCTTGTAGCACTTAAAACTACAGACATTCGTACCGGAGGAGACTGGTAGCACAGGCTGACCTATGTCGTGCTTGCAGCACTTTTTCAATTACATATGTTCTTTCAGGATTCTTTTTTTGATTAGAATTGGTCTTTTAGGACCTTTCTTTATTAACTATCTATTTTTTACTGATCTGAGAAATTAGCAGGAGTGAACTACCAAACCTAAGAATAAACAAATGGGGATGATAAGTCAAATCTTGACTATCAACTCATTGAAAATCGACTCTTAGATCATTATCACCCAATTAAACAAACATAAACTTTCCCCAATCAGTACCGGATGCTGAACTGGTCGGCGTCTTTCCAGGCGGGGAATTTGCGACGGAAATTTTCTAATTCTTTTTTATCCAGGGTGCAGGTGCGGGTAATCTCTTCACGTTTTCCGGCGTCAGCGAGTTTTTTGCCTTTGGGATCATACACTAATGAATCGCCACGATGGTTAAAACCTCTGCCATCCACTCCTACCCGGTTGACTCCGCATACATAGGCCATATTTTCCATCGCACGGGCCTGCAGAAGGGTTTTCCAGACTTTCCGGCGGGCTTCAGGCCAGTTCGCTACGTATATCAGAAGGTCATATTGATTTTCCACATTCCGGCTCCAGACTGGGAATCGAAGGTCATAACAGACCTGAAGGCAAATATTCCACTCTTTATAGGGTACGATCACCTGTTGATTTCCGGCAGAAAAATATGCATCTTCTTTTCCCATACGGAATAGATGACGTTTGTCATAGTGCCAGACCTCTCCTTCCGGAGTCACGAAGAAGGCCCTGTTATAACAGGCTTTATTTTCGGAAACAATAAAACTGCCCACAATGGCTATATTGTACTTTTTCGCCCATTCTTTTATGGCACCAATCGTTTCACCATCCATCGTATCCGCTAATGCTTCTACGTTCATAGAAAAACCGGTGGAGAAGGTTTCCGGTAACACAGCAATATCGGTCTTACCGCTTACCCTTTTGACTAATTCTTCATAATATCCCAGGTTCTCCGCTCTGTCCTCCCAGATAATATGAGCCTGGATCATACTGATACGTAATTTGTCTGCCATATAGTAGTTGATTTAAAAGCAAAAAGCGAAATATTTCCGGAGAAATGTTTCGCTTTAGCTGGTTATTTTTATACCTGTACGAAGTTTTCCGGATGCTTTCCCGTAACTCCTCTGTAATGAGTCCGGATCTGGTAAATGTCCTCTTCCACATTTCCTGTCGGATAGAAGAGTCCTTTGGAACCGACTTCTTTTTTGCATAATCAAAGTAGGCCATCAGAATAGGGACATTTGCTTCCAAAGCCATATAGTAGAATCCTTTTTTCCACTCTTCCACCCGTTTACGGGTTCCCTCCGGAGTGATGGCTAACTGGAAAACCTTTCTTTTTGCAAACTGCTCCACCATTTGTTCCGTGACGGAAGTTTTCCTGCTGCGATCCACCGGCACCCCTCCTATCCAGTTAAAAAACAGATTAAAAGGGAAAATAAACCAATCTTTTTTTATCAGGAAACTGGCTGTCTTACCCATAGAGGTATAATAGAGTTTACCCAGAATAAAATCCCAGTTACTGGTGTGCGGTGCTACACAAATAACACATTTAGGGACCTCTTCTATGGGAAGTGCTTTCCAGCCTGCCATCTGGAGAAGCCATTTTGAGAATGTTTTCATCATGCCAATTTACCGCTCCCCAATCCTTCTATTTCCTTAACAATAGCGTCTACTTCCGTCTGGAAATCATTTACCAGTTTTTTATAATAGGTTTTGATACGGGCTTTATTTTCTTTTCCATCCGGTGTATGTGCACGTCTGATAAATTCATCATGCATATCCAGGACCCGGGTCATCAGTGCTTCCGCTTTTTCCATTTCAATTCCCGGGATAAGCTTCGCACAGATCAATATTTCTGAGAAAAGGTCTCCGGCAATATAACTGATGTCTTTCTTTAATGTTCTTCTATTTGCCATTTGATGTATATTTAATTACATACAGATGTACGGGTTTAGTTTTAAAATCTCCCATTCTGGTCATAAAAAAGGCGAATGGTACTATTTCTTTCTCCGGACACGAAAATCCGTTTATGTTTAATTTACTTTTTTCTCACACTTCCGGGAGTTATGTAAAAGCTGATGGGGATTGAGTTAGAGGATTGATTCCTATTCAAAAAAGCACTATCCCAAATAGATAAATGAATGAAAAAGAAGAGATTTTATTCATTAATATTATTGAATATTGCCCCGGAGTGACTATCTTTGCACCCGAAAAATCGGTGATAAAATAATATGAACGACAAGAGTTATACGCCCGACTATCTGTTTGAGAGCAGTTGGGAAGTATGTAACAAAGTCGGTGGGATTTACACGGTTCTTTCAACGAAAGCAAATACGTTGCAGAAGTTGATGACAGATAAAGTGATCTTTATCGGACCGGATCTGTGGGAGGAGAGTGAAGCCCCTGACTTTTCAGAAGATGAAGCATTATTTGCAGATTGGAAAAAGCACGCAAAAGTAAACGACAATCTGAAAGTTAAAGTAGGAAGATGGGATGTACCGGGAATGCCTCCGGTCATTTTAGTTGACTTTAAACCTTTCTTTTCCGAACGGGACGCATTTTTCTACAGCATGTGGGAAGAATTTCGTGTAGATTCCATGCAGGCGTACGGAGATTATGATGAATCCTGTATTTTTGCTTATGCAACAGGGAAAGTGATTGAAAGCTTTTATCAGTACTATCAACTACAAAACCAGAAAGTAACCGCACTATTCAACGAATGGGTGCTGGCCATGGGAGCGCTTTATATTAAAAGCAAGATCCCGACTATTGCTACCCTTTTCACGACTCATGCAACCTCTATCGGACGATCTATCGCAGGTAACGACAAGCCGTTATATGCTTATATGGATGCTTATAACGGAGACCAGATGGCCCGGGAACTAAACATGGAAGCGAAACATTCTGTGGAAAAGCAGGCGGCTCATCATGTGGATTGTTTTACGACTGTGAGTGATATCACGGCTGTGGAATGCCGGCAATTACTGGACAAAGCACCGGATATTGTCACCCCGAATGGGTTTGAGCGGAATTTCGTACCTGTCAAAAATGAATACACGAAGAAAAGAAAAGAGGCGAGGGAGACGTTGCTGAATGTCGCTGAAAAACTATTAGGATGCGCCGTCAGTCCGGATGCGTTGCTCGTATCGACCAGTGGTAGGTATGAATACCGTAATAAAGGAATCGATGTATTTATCGAAGCAATGAACAATGTCCGCAACTCCCGGGAACTGGATCGTGAAGTGGTAGCCTTTATCATAGTTCCGGCCTGGGTACGGGATGCACGCGCAGACCTGAAAATGGCTGTGGATAGTAGCTTTGAGACCACTACTCCTTTGCAAAATCCGTTTATCACACATTGGCTGAATTTAATGGATCAGGATAAAGTGCTGAATTATATCCATCATTTAGGATTCTCCAACCAGTGTGACGAAAAACTGAAAATCATATTTGTTCCATGCTATCTGGATGGCAAAGACGGTATTTTTAACAAAGAATACTATGATATCCTGATCGGTATGGATGCGACTGTTTTCCCTTCTTATTATGAGCCATGGGGATATACTCCCCTTGAAAGTATTGCTTTCGGCATACCGACTGTCACAACAGATTTAGCAGGATTCGGATTGTGGGCTAAGAAAGAGGGATCCGGTGACGACATTCAACAAGGAGTTTACGTAATTGACCGCACGGATTATAATTATCGTGAAGTGGCGGAAGCAATCACTAACTCTATCCTCTCACTGGCAAAGAAAAATAAAAAAGAGGTGACTGAGATCAGCAAACGTTGTTTTGAACTGGCAAGCCGGGCTGAATGGAGCAATTTCATCACGTATTATCAGCAAGCGTTTGAGATCGCTTTACGAAATGCGGAGAAAAGAAACTGTTAAATTATCTCATCACTAACAAGATAAATTTTATCTTTGCAACTGTTTTTAATCTAATTACACTTTATACAGTGTTAGTTATTTAATATTATTTTGACACATTTTTAAACTTCACTATAATGAAAATTAAGGCAAATAACGCGAACAATCCTATTTGGAAAGATGTGTATGCTCATTCCAAACTTCCCGAACCACTAAAACCACTTTATAAAATTGCTACAAACTTATGGTGGGTCTGGAATCATGAAGCTACAGAACTGTTCAGAGAGATTGACGAAAATCTTTGGAATTCTACAGAAGGAAATCCGGTATTACTTCTTCAGAGCTTGCCATACAAACGTATGGAAGAACTAAGTGCAGATAAAAAATTGCTTGCCCAGATCAAGGATGTTTATGCTAAGTTCCAGGCTTATATAAACGTGAAGCCGGATACTTCCAAACCGTCTGTTGCCTATTTCAGTATGGAGTATGGTTTGACTAACATATTAAAAATATATTCCGGTGGTTTAGGTGTATTAGCCGGTGACTACCTGAAAGAAGCAAGCGACAGTAATATTGATCTTACTGCGGTTGGTTTCTTATACCGTTATGGATATTTTACCCAGTCTCTGTCTATGGAAGGACAGCAGATCGCTAATTATGAAGCTCAGAACTTCAACTCTTTGCCTTTGACTCAGGTAAATAATTCTAACGGCGAACCGCTGTTATTAGAAGTGCCTTATCCTGGCAGAATTGTATATGCCCATGTACGGAAAGTAGCTGTCGGACGTGTTCCTTTGTATCTGATGGATACAGACATTCAGGAAAACAGTGAATGGGACCGTTCTATTACTCACCAATTATATGGTGGCGACTGGGAAAACCGTATGAAACAGGAATACCTGTTAGGTATCGGTGGTATCCTGTTACTGAATAAACTGGGTATCAAAAAACAGGTTTATCATTGTAATGAAGGCCATGCAGCATTGATCAACGCACAACGTTTGGTTGACTTTATCCAGAATGACGGCCTGAACTTTAATGAAGCGTTGGAAGTGGTTCGCTCCTCTTCTTTATATACTGTACACACTCCTGTTCCTGCAGGGCATGACTATTTTGACGAAGGCCTGTTCGGACGTTATATGGGTAAATTCCCTGGTAAATTAGGAATCAGCTGGCAGGATTTCATTGATATGGGTCGTGAAAATCCAGGATCAAACGAGAAATTCTCGATGAGTGTATTTGCGCTGAACACTTGCCAGGAAGCAAATGGTGTGAGCTGGTTACATGGAAAAGTTTCCCAGAAAATGTTTGCTCCGGTCTGGAAAGGATATTTCCCGGATGAGTTGCATG
>JAJQEE010000167.1 GCA_021201865.1 Tannerellaceae bacterium
TTATAGATGGTTCCGCTACCCCCCCCCCTCCACTTAAGTCAAATGTCGGAAGATAGCCGGCATTTCCCAGGGTGGCATTATTTTCATTGATCAGTTGTTCATTCCGGACGATCCGGATGGAGTAGTTCCTTTCCAGTCCGGTTTCAATGCATTGTTTGAGATTGAATACCCGTTGGGCAGCCGCCTCAAAAAAATGGAACAGATAAAATAGTTAATAGGATAAGTAATTGTTTCATGGTTGTTCTGTTTTAGCCTGTCTGTCTGTAGATATAAAACTGTACATCGCAGGAACGATAAATAAAGTAAGGAAAGTAGAAACAAGCATACCTCCCACTACTGCGACCCCCATCGCAATTCGTCCCTGCGCTCCTTCTCCGGTCGCATATACTAAGGGTACTAATCCTAAAATGGTGGAAACACTGGTCATCAGGATCGGACGGAAACGCTGGCTGGCTGCCGCACGGATTGCCTCAGCCATGCTTAATCCCGCATCCTGCCGCTGGTTGGCAAACTCTACGATCAGAATACCGTTTTTGGCTACCAGACCAATTAACATAATCAGACCGATCTGGCTAAAGATGTTCATGGTAATACCGGAATAACTCATAAACATCAGCGCTCCGGCGATGGCTAATGGTACGGTAAACATGACGATCAGCGGATCTTTGAAACTCTCAAACTGGGCGGCTAACACCAGGTAGATCATCACCAGCGCTAATATCATGGCGAACATCAGGCTGGAGGAACTTTCGCTGAATTCTTTGGATTCCCCGGACAGGGCGCTCCGGAAGCTGTCATCTAATACCTCTTCTGCGATCCGGTCCATTTCTGCCAGACCGTCTCCTAACGTGTAGCCCTTGTTTAATCCGCTCGATACAGTAGCGGATACAAACCGGTTATATCTGTATAATTGAGGAGGTGCCACATTTTCATGCAGGGAAACTAAGTTGTCTAACTGGATCATAGAACCGTTGTCGCTCCGGATATAGATTGATTTCAGGTCTAACGGCGTGTTTCTCTGCTGACGGTTAATCTCTCCCAGGATCTGGTACTGTTTTCCATTCATATAGAAATAGCCCATACGCTGACCACTGAGGGCGTACTGCAAGGTCTGGGCTATATTCAGGGTGCTGACTCCCAGTAAGGAGGCTTTGTCCCTGTTGATCTCAATCCGTGTTTCCGGCTTCGTGAATTTAAGGTTCACATCCGCCATCTGGAATACCGGGCTTTCATTCACTTTCTCCATAAAGAGGGGTAGATATTCTTCCAGCTTTTGCAAATCCGGAGCCTGTAATACATACTGGACAGGCATACCACCACGTCGTCCTCCAAAGGTGGACTGTTGCTGTACAAAGGCACGTGCTTTTGTCTCTTTTCTTACGGCAGCGGACAATTCTTCCGCGATCTCCATCTGAGAACGTTGCCGCTCCTGTATGTCGGGGAGGAACACATTCATAAATCCGCCCCCATTCCATGAACGGGATAGGATAGATTCCCTTTCCGGTACTGTCTCTTCTGCAATTTCTTCGATTATATCTGCATAGCCACGGATAAATTCAAACGTAACCCCTTCCGGGCCTCGCATGTTAATGGTAATAATAGAACGGTCTTCCAACGGAGATAATTCCGATGGTATTTTATTCCAAAGGATACCAATGGAGGTTAGCAGGATCAATACGATTGGAATAGCCAACCATTTACGTGAGAGGAAAGTTTCCAGCCCGGTAGCATATATTCTACTTAACCCGTTGAAAAAAGGTTCTGTTTTTCTATATAGCCAGTTTTGTTGCTCTCTTTTCTTTAACATTTTAGTTGCAAGCATCGGTGTGAAAGTTAATGCAACAAATGAGGAGATGGCAACGGAGCCGGAGATTACAATACTGAATTCTTTAAATAACCTACCCGTCATACCATCCATAAATACGATGGGAAGAAAGACAGAGATGAGGGTAATAGTGGTAGATATTACGGCAAAAAAGATTTCATTGGAGCCTTCTATCCCGGCTTCGCGTGGAGACATGCCCTGCTCAATCCTCACATATATATTTTCAGCAACGACAATGGCATCATCGACTACCAGACCTACAGAAAGTACAACAGCCAACATGGTAAGTACATTTATGGAGAATCCCGAAATGTACATGATAAAGAAAGCTCCGATCAGGGAAACCGGAATAACTACGATCGGTACTAAGGTGACACGCCAGTCCCGAAGGAACAGGAAGATCACCAATACTACCAGGATCAGGGCGATATAAATGGTTTCCTGTACTTCATTGATAGAAGCACGGATAAACTTTGTATTGTCATAGACCATTTCAATACTTACATCTTCCGGCAGGTCTTTCTTTAACTGTTCAATACGTTTATAGGCCTCATTCGCAATTTCGATGTGGTTGGCTCCCGGTTGGGGGATAATGATGTCAATCACCATCGGTTCCCCGTCTTTTTTTTAATAAACTCCGGATGTCTTCCGGGGCTAATTCGGCATAGCCGATATCCTGAAAACGAACGATATTATTGTCATCTTCTTTGATGATCAGATCATTAAATTCTTTGGCTGTCTGCATGAGCCCTAATGTACGGATAGATAGCTCTACCGTATTCCCTTCGATACTACCGGAGGGTAGCTCCACATTTTCACGGTCTACCGCATTCTTTACGTCCATGGTAGTCACCCCATATCCTGCCATCTTGATCGGGTCCAGCCATAAACGCATGGAGTAACGTTTCTGTCCCCATATTTCCACGGCACTTACGTTCGCAATGGTTTGCAGGCGCTCTTTGACAGTCAATTCAGCGATCTCACTTAATTCCATCAGGGATCGTTTCGTACTACGGATACCGATCTGGAGGATAGGAGAGGCGTCCGCATCCGCTTTCGCTACGGTCGGAGGGTCACAGTCGCGGGGAAGGTAACGTTGTGCTCTGGATACTTTATCCCGTACATCATTAGCCGCGGTTTCCATATCTACCGAAAGTTCAAATTCCACAGTGATACGGCTACTCCCCTGACTACTAACGCTACTTAAGGAGCGGATACCAGGGATACCGTTAATGTTCTGTTCCAACGGTTCAGTGATCTGGTTCATGATCACCTCTGCATTTGCTCCCGGATAACTTACATTTACTGAGATAATAGGCTGGTCCACACTGGGAAATTCACGAACCCCCAGATAGCGGTAACCGATCATACCGAACAGTAGGATGATAAGCATCATTACTGTGGAAAGAACGGGCCGCTTTATACTTATTTCCGATATATTTGCCATACTGAGTTCTTAATACAGATTATCAATTGATACTTTCATTCCTGTTCTTAACTGCATCACTCCGGATGTAATTAAGGTGTCACCCAAATGAATACCATCCAATACCTGTACCCGGCTTTCAGTACGCAATCCTAAAGCAATTTCTACCGGTTCCGCGGTTCCGTCTTTATATAAGTAGACTATGTTTTTTCCATTTCCGGGATGACGGCTTCACTGGGTATGGCTAAGGCATCTTTGATTTCCCGCTTGGTGATCTCCACGGACGTGTAACGTCCCGGCAGGATAGTGCCCCGGGTATTCGGATACAGGGCTCTTACCTTTAAGGTACGGGTGGTTACATCTACTTTACTTTCTACTGCATAGACGGTTGCACGGTGTTCCTGCATCAACCCCTCGGAAGATTCAACTTTAAATACGATGGGAGTTCCATCGACTACGTCGAGCGAATAACTTTCCGGAATAGAGAACTCAATTTTTAAAGGGGATATTTTGGTCAGTTTCGCAATCTCTGTGGAAGGAGTGGCATAGGCTCCTTCACTGACAAAACGAAGTCCGATCACTCCGTCGAAAGGGGCTCTGAGTTCTGTTTGAGCAATGTTTGCTTTGACCAGATCAATATCTGCCATCAGGGTTTCATATTCGGTGGCTACCTGTTCAAAGGCTTCCTGGCTGACCGCATCTTTTTCTAATAACGTACGTTGACGGTATACCCGGTCTTTGGCCAACGGGATTTGTGCCTCTAATTTTTTTAACTGAGCCTGTAGGGGTTTGTCATTTATTTTCGCTAACAGGTCTCCCTCTTTTACCTGTGTACCTTCCGTAAAGTAGATGGCCACAATTTTACCGGAGGATTCGAAGGAAAGGTCTACTTCCTCATCCGGAATAAGGCTCCCGGTACTTACAATCCGGTCGGTCAGAGATTGAGGTTTTACAACTTCCGCATTAATATTCAGCATTTGCCTGTTGGGTGAATAGACTGTTGCAGAAGGTACATTGGCCGCATCCTGGGATGCCAGATAGTGATTTTTCAGATGGGGATAAGCGATCATTCCGCTGATTAAGATTACAATAGCTATAGTCACTCCCCACTTAGCTTTCCTCGTCATGTTTTTTCTCGTGTTTTTCTATAGGTTTTACAATATCCCATGCATAAGACATACCCCAAAGTAAAAGGTTTAATATGTAAAATTAAAATTTACTATATTAAAAAACCTACTATTCCTTTTTCTATCGATTTGTTTTCTTAGAAATAACCCATTCAAAGGGATGGGTTTTTAGAAAATGCGCCGCTTCTTTTTAAAAGTTTCATTGTATATTTGCAAAAACAAAAAAGATGAAACAGTTTAGCCAACTCATTCTATTTATATTCATTTCCTTATTATTCCACGCTTGTCAATTTAATCAGACGGATCAGAAGATCATTTCTGTTACGATAGAACCTCAACGGTATTTTGCAGAGAAAATTGCCGGGGATAAATTTACTATTCATTCGGTGGTTCCGGCAGGGCAGAGTCCGGAAACCTATGATCCGGCTCCCCGGGAGATGGTTAACATTGGAAAGAGTACGGCTTATTTCAGGATCGGGTATATTGGTTTTGAAGAGGTTTGGATGCCTGCGATCGTGGAGAATAATCCACAATTGAAAGTATTTGATATGTCGGAGGGGATTGAACTGATCCGGAATCTGAATCCTCATACGCATCACCATGACCATGAAGGAGATCTGCACCATCATCATCATCATAGCGGAGTGGACCCTCATAGCTGGAGTTCCATTACCGGGGCTAAAATGATTGCCTGGAATATGTTGAATGCCTTTATCGCACTGGATCCGGAGCATACGAAATATTACTGGAACAACTATGGACGGCTGATGTATGAAATCGAAGAGACGGAGAAAACGATCGGTACGATGTTTAAAGGCTTACAGGAAAGGACCTTTATTATTTATCATCCGGCGTTGACGTATCTGGCACATGAATACCGGCTGAATCAGTTGTGCATAGAAAGGGATGGAAAAGAACCTTCGCCTGCCCAGTTGAAAGAGTTGATTGAGGAAGCCCGTGAATATAAGGCGAGAGTGGTTTTTGTGCAACAGGAGTTTGACCGGAAAAATGCAGAACTGATCGCCCGGGAAACCTCTTGCCGGTTAGTTTCGATCAATCCGCTGGATTATAACTGGAGTCAGGAAATGATCCGTATAGCAACCGCGTTAACCGAATGAACAGATTAATTGAAATCAGGAATGTCAGTGCCGGTTATGGACATAAGGTGGTACTGAAGGATATCAATCTGGATGTTTTCCGGGATGATTTTTTAGGGATTATTGGCCCGAACGGAGGAGGTAAAACGACTTTGTTAAAACTGATCCTGGATCTGATCTCTCCGATGGGAGGGACGGTCCGTTTTTATACGGGAGGAGAGGAGGTGCCTAAACTGAGGATCGGCTATCTGCCACAGATGAATCAGATCGATAAGAAATTCCCTATCTCTGTGAAAGAAGTCGTAGCGTCCGGCCTGTCCTTTGAGAAACCCCGCTTCCGTTCTTTTACGAAAGAACAGGAACAACGGATCGAAGAGGTGCTGGTCCAGATGGGATTGGAGGATCTTTCCGGACGACCTATCGGCCAACTTTCCGGAGGACAATTGCAACGGGTGTTGTTAGGCCGTTCCATTGTCTCCTGTCCGCAGGTCTTAATCCTCGATGAACCGAATTCCTATGTGGATAAACGGTTTGAATCCCGCTTTTACCAGTTGCTTGAAGAGATCAATAAAGAAAGTGCGATCATCCTGGTGTCCCATGATATCGGTACGGTGCTGACCATGGTAAAGAATATTGCCTGTGTGAATGAAACGTTGCATTATCATGCGGGAAGTAATATTTCAGAGGAATGGTTAGGAGAGACCTATGCCTGTCCGATCGAGTTGGTAGGACATGGCCATTTGCCACATCGCGTATTAAAAAAGCATGAACACTAACAATACTTTAGGATGCCCTACTCAACCCTTTGTATGATAAGCCTGCCGGAATTAGGGGTGATCGTTTGGGTCGCTGTACTTCTGTTTGGTTGTAAAGCTGTTTCACAGAACCCGATGCTTACAAGAGGACAGAGGATTTTATGGATAGGAACGATTGTAATTCTTAGCTGGATCGGTCTGTTATGGTACTATTATGTCTTTTATATGAAAAATGATGACAACAAATAATTCTCAGCATACAAATCCGGGTGCTCCGCGCATATTAATTACCGGAGCCAGTGGTTTTATCGGTGGCTTTTTAGTAAAGGAGGCACTGGATCGTGGATATGAAGTCTGGGCCGGTATCCGTCAGGGAAGTGACCGGAGAAACTTGACGGATCCCCGTATTCATTTTGTTGATCTGAGATATAATAATCCGGTTGTGCTGACTTCCCAATTGAGAACGTTCGGTTTGGAACAGGGTCCTTTTACGTATGTGATCCATAACGCCGGGTTAACAAAAACGCTGGATAAGAAGAATTTCATTAAAATAAATGCTACTTATACCCGCCATTTCATCGAAGCGTTGAATGATTCCGGTTTTAAACCGGAAAAGTTTCTCCTGATGAGTAGCCTGAGTAGTTTTGGGAGTGGGGATGAGAAAAATTTTACCCCGATCGCTTTACACGATAAACAGAATCCGAATACCGCCTATGGGCAGAGCAAACTACAGGCAGAGAATTATCTGCGTAAGCAGTCTTATTTCCCCTATGTGATCCTGCGTCCGACAGGTGTGTATGGTCCGGGGGAGAAAGACTATTTTATGGAAATAAAAAGTATTCATTCCGGTTTTGATTTTGCCGTTGGTCGCATCCCTCAGCGCATCACTTTTATTTATGTGAAAGACCTGGCGAAAGTTGCTTTTCTGGCTTTGGAAAAGAAGGAGGTGATCAATAAAGAATATTTTGTGGCCGATGGAGATGTCCATACGGATGAATCGTTTGCCCGTATGATCCAGGAGATACTGGGTAAAAAGCACGTATTTCGTGCCCGGATACCGTTAGGGTTGGTCCGGGTAGCCTGTTTCTGTTCCGAATGGATCGGGAAAATGACCGATCAGAGCATGACGTTGAATACGGATAAGTATATCATTCTGAAACAGCGGAACTGGATTTGTGAAACAAAGCCGCTTCAGGAGGATCTTCAGTTTACCCCTTCCTATCCTTTACGCAAAGGGCTGGAAGAGAGTATTGAATGGTATAAAAAAGAGGGTTGGTTATAGGTTTTCCACTGCGGGTTTAACAGAACCGAATCCGGCCACCTCTTTATGTATATGCTGTGGGTTTCCTTTGTAACGGAGTTTGCCTATTCCTGCCACGTCCCAACGGATATCTTCCGTCGCATGTAACTCCACATTTCCTTTCCCGGCAATCTCCACATGTGCTTTGGTTAGTAACAGGTCATAGGCATAGATATTTCCTTTCCCTGCAATTTCAAATTTCCCGTTTTCCACTATGCCGCCTAATTCGAGTGTCCCTTTCCCGGCTGTTTCTCCTTTGAGGCTGTTACCATATAGCTGTTTGGCAATCAGGATGCAACTTCCGGCCATTTCTACGTTTAGCCTATCTACATGGATCGTGTCTTTCAGATTGACTATACATTTGCCTGCCAGATCAATTTCCAGTTCTTCATTCCGGATAGGAGCATCTGTATTGAAAACAACTTTCCCGGCGGAAGCGATATAATTTAACTTTTTAGAATGGGTGCTTATCAGAAAAGTGGTAGGAGAAATATAAGCTCCTTCATATTCCTTTTTCGGTTCGATATAAAGCCGCTGGTCTTTGACAACAAAATCATAGGCATGATATACATTTGAATCTGTAGTAATGATCAATCCGGCTTTATGATCTTTTTGGGTATAGATCACCTCCACTCTATTTCCGGATATTTCTATCCCTTCATAGTCTGTTAATTCCATTTCTTTGGTCAGGAGATTTCCATCTCCTTTTACTCGTGTAAGACTCCGGCAACCGGCCGAAAGGATGAAAAGAGAGACCAGGACTACAGATACAAATGTTTTCATAATGATATATTTTATTTGACTTCTTCAATGGTGCCTTTACCCACCTTTTTCTGTTGTACGGCGGTCGGTCCTTTGTAACGAATGTGTCCGCTACCCATTAAAGTCGCTTTCAGGTTATCAGTAGCATGTACTTCTGCCGTACCGCTGCCGGTCACCCTGCAACTCAGATCGGGAACAGCCACTCCGAACGCATGGATATCTCCACTGCTGGTGATGCTGTAAGAACCCTGTAAGGCTTTCCCCTCCTTTAAAGTAATGGAACCGGAACCGGAAATGCTGCATTCCAGTTTCTCTACCTCTAATTTGTCTACTACAATGTTGGCACTGCCGGAGACATTCAGGTCCAGTTTCCCTAATGTGACAGGATGTTTTAACTGGATCAGGCTATTGGCATTACTTTTAATCACTAATTCATCCCCGGATAAAGGACTTTCCAACATAAAATTGGCATTCCCGGCAATCCGGGTTTCTTTCAACCACCGGGAATTAGTCCTGATCAGAAATTTAGTGTAATGGTCTACCTTAATTCCTTTAAAACCGATGGTTAGTGTCCGGTCTTTCACTTCCACCTGGACATAGGGTTGCAGATTTTCATCTACTGTGACTTCTAAATAAGGAGTATCTTCCGATTGTGTATAGATAATATCATAGACACCATCAATACGAATCCTGTTGTAATCGGTGATCTCTCTTTCTTTTGTTGTTAATGTTCCGTTCCCCCGGATCCTGTCGGCAGCATGCCCCATGGTTACAAAAGACAGCAAAAAGCAAATTAATAAACCATTGATTTTCATTCTCATTTTTCTGGTTGTTATAGATTAGACGACTCATGTATGGAATTAGTTACAAAAATAAAACGGAAAATAACAAAATCCTATTGTGAGGGAGAAATAAAAAATAAGTGGTGGAAAACAAATCGATTGTTTTAGTCGCTGAAGTTCAATCGGATTTGGTGGTGAGGATCTGTGATCGGAAGATTTTTAACAGGTCGTAGACCTTCCTTAATTTAGCTCCGGGTATCACCCAGTCATGTTCAGAAGATTTTTTATATCTGCAACAGACAGAAAATTAATGCAATGGACGTAAGAATTTGGCTAAGGTCGATCTTCGATTACAATCCGTGTTGGTCGGAAGATCCGTAAATAATACCCCAAAGGGGTACCATCAATAGCCCAGGGATGAACGAAGTGATTCCCTGGGTATGATTATCCCATGTCAACCCTGAAAGGGTTGCATCCGGCACAGCAGGCCAATGAAACCTTTCCAAGGTTATGAAATGACGATCCTTACCCAGGGAATCACTTCGTTCATCCCTGGGCTATTGATGGTACCCCTTTGGGGTATGTACGGACTTTCATATCCTGTGTAGGAATTAATCTACTTTGCTGATAGAGCCGGAGCCGTATTTACTGATATTGGTGGAGATGCCGTCACCTTTGTAGGTGATTTTTCCGCTGCCACTTACGTGGGCGTCTAAATGGTTCCCTACAGAAACTTCTACCTTTCCGGAGCCGGAAACGCTGGCATTCACTTTCCCGGTTTTGCAATCAAAGGCTTTCACATTCCCACTGCCGGCTACACTGAAGTTGCCTTCCTGTGCTTTGCCGGCTGCTTCTAATCTGCCGCTACCGGCTACACTTCCACTGAACTTTTTTACATTCAGGTTGTCAGCCATCGCTTTTCCTGATCCGGCCACATTAAATTTAATTTCTTCAGATTGAACCTGGCCTTTCAGGTAGATGTTCCCGCTTCCTGCCAGATTGAATTCCGTACGGGAGGTGTTGAAGGTTCCATTCACATAGAACTTCCCGGATCCGGCGGCATTCAGTTTTTTCAGATCTTTGGAATTAGATCTAATCTTGTAGACGGTCGGACGGAGATTCACACTTTTCCAGCCATCATTCTTCGTTCCGATCTCTAATTTTTTCCCCTTGGTCTTAATATCCAGATAGGGAAATATGTTTTCATCCACTGTCACTGTTAAAGAGGGACTACTCCCGGATTGTACATATTCAAATTCGACACTTCCTGCCATGGAGATCTCTTCGTAGTCACTGATGGAGATCTCTTTAGTGATCACTTTCCCGTTTCCTTTGATGGTATTATTTGCCTGTAAAAAAGCGGGTATCAGACAGAGACAGGCAATCCATAAAAATACGTTTGTTTTCATACGTTTTTGTTTTTCAAAATGAATGTTCTTTTATTATATTACGGATGAAGAAAGAATAAGGTTGCATTACTTTTCTGATTTCTCAGAAATATGTCTTAGCTTTGGAGCACATTAACAAACTTAACATAGCTAAAATAAATTGTTGAAAACGAATTGTTGGAAGAAAGAAGGAACCTGGTTATCTCTTTGGTTAGCGACCGGTATCATCTATGCCCTTATTAAATTCGGGATAGGTAAATATAATAATTATAAGATCTTTAAATGGGTTTATTGGCATAGTGTGGAGGGACAACCGTTGTACGGAACGTATCCGGAATACTATGACTCCAACCATTATGGGATTTTATTCAGCGCGGTCATTGCTCCGTTCGCTGTGCTGCCTGACTGGTTAGGGCTGGTCTTTTGGCTGATCGCTAATACGGCTCTTCTTTTTTATGCGATCCGGCAACTTCCTTTTTCCCGGAGGCAGCAGATCTTTATTTATCTGTTCTCCTATTGTGAACTTATGACTGCTCAGGGAGTTCAGCAATTTAATATTTCGGTGGCTGCTTTTATTGTGTTGGCATTTGCTTTGATAGAGAAAAAAGGATTTCTGGGCGGCCTGTGTCATTATTTTGGGAACCTTTATTAAGATCTATCCTGTGGTGGGGCTGGCTTTCTTTTTCTTTTCCAGTCAGAAACTCCGGTTTATAGCTTACTGTTTTTTTCTGGACAGGTATATTTTTCTTTCTCCCTGTTTTATATACACCGGGTTTGGAATATGTTCTCTCGCAGTATGTCGCCTGGTGGGAACAATTAGGCGTGAAAAACGAATTGAATAAGTTTGCTTTGTCTCAGAATGTTTCTTTGTTAGGATTGGTCCGGAAACTCTCCGGTAATCCGGATTACAAGGATCTCTGGCTTATTCTGCCGGCTTTGGTGCTGTTTTTTATCCCCTACCTGCGTGTATCGCAATATAGGAATCTGAATTTCAGATTGATGTTATTGGCGAATGTCTTGTTATTCGTGGTACTGTTCAGTACCGGTACGGAAGCCAGTGGTTATATTATTGCCATGATTGGAGTAGCTATCTGGTATGTATGTAGTCCATTGCCTTTTGACAGATACAAAACGATCTTACTCTGGACTACGCTGGTGATAGTAGGAATCTCTACGACTGAGCTTGTTCCTGCTTTTATACGGAATCATTTCATTCGTCCGTATGTGTTTAAAGTCTGGCCTTGTATTGTGGTCTGGCTGACTATTTGTTACGAGATGATCTTTCTGGATTTCCGGAGTAAAGGAAAAGCGCTGTCAAATAACAGAAAAAGCATGTGAGGATATCAAAAAAACTTTATTATTTTTGTTGGTTAAACAGACAACAATAATAAATAACATATTATCGTATGGTAGATATTAAGCAAATAGTGAAAGGCGCGGAGGATAAAATGTCCGGTGCTATTAGTTTTCTGGATGAGCAATTAGCACGTATCCGTGCCGGTAAAGCCAATCCGAAAATCCTGGATGGTGTAAAAGTACCTTATTACGGAAGTTTAGTGCCTCTTACCAATGTGGCTACGATTACGACTCCGGATGCTAAAACGATCATTATTACTGCATGGGAAAAACCTTTGATGAGGGATATTGAAAAAGCGATTATGGATTCAGAGGTAGGTATTACTCCTGAAAACAATGGAGAAGTGATCCGTTTAGGTATTCCTCCGTTGACGGAAGAACGTCGCCGTGCATTGGTAAAACAGTCCAAACAGGAAGCTGAAAATGCAAAGATCAGCGTTCGGAATGCCCGCCGGGATGCCATTGATGCCATTAAGAAAAGTGTAAAAGAGGGTACACCGGAAGACGTGGCAAAAGATGCCGAAGGAGATGCTCAGAAAATACATGATAAGTATATCAAAAAGATTGACGAGCTGTTCGCAGCAAAAGAAAAAGAGATCATGACTGTATAAAAATAATTGAAAATAGAGAATTGAAAATTGAAAATTGAAGGGATTAGTAATTAAAAATACCGGGAGTTGGTATACTGTACGGACGGATGATGGCCAGGATGTAGAAAGTAAGGTGAAAGGTAATTTCCGTTTGCGGGGTATCAGAAGTACTAATGCTATTGCAGTCGGTGACCGGGTGGATATTGAAATCAATAAAGAAGGAACTGCCTTTATCACGGAAATAGAGGAGCGTAGAAATTATATTATCCGCCGTGCTTCCAATCTTTCCAAACAATCCCATATTATTGCTGCTAACTTAGATCAGGCGATGCTGATTGTGACGGTTAATTACCCGATTACCACTACTATTTTCATTGACCGTTTTCTGGCAACGGCAGAAGCTTACCGGGTCCCGGTTAAAATTGTATTTAATAAGGTAGACCGTTTTCACGGAACTGAGAAAGATACGATGGAGAAGATGATCCGGTTATACACATCGATCGGTTATCCCTGTTCCAGATTGTGTGCCCGTTCCGGGGAAGGAATGGAAGAGTTGAGAGCGGATCTGAAAGATAAAATTACCTTGTTGTCCGGTCATTCCGGAGTCGGAAAATCAACCATTATCAATAAGCTGGTTCCTGATGTCCATTTGCGGACAGGTGATATTTCGGAATATCATAATAAGGGGATGCATACTACCACTTTCTCTGAAATGATCCCTTTGCCCGAGGGGGGATACCTGATAGACACACCGGGCATCAAAGGGTTCGGAACCATTGAAATGGAGACGGAAGAGATCTCTCATTATTTCCCTGAAATATTTAAATATGCTGATGGATGCCGTTTCAACAATTGTACCCATCGCCACGAACCTGGTTGTGCGGTGTTGAAGGCCCTGGATCAACACCTGATCTCTCCCTCCCGTTATAAAAGTTACCTCAATATTTTAAAAGACAAAGAGGGTAGTAAGTATAGGGAAGAATATTAATTTTTTCCCGGATCATACTGCCGGCAGACTCATTCCTGTGATCTTTCGATAGAGATCCAGTGCATATATATCTGTCATTCCGGATATATAATCCAGCACACATTGTACTTTCCCATAAGCCGTCGGAGCTTTGGTATCATATTGATCCGGTATCCGTTGCAGTAACAGTTTACTGTAAGCATGCCGCTGGTTCATGACTGCCTCCGTCAGCGTATCGATCAAATGGCTGAAAATATGGTAACCAGCCAGTTCAATATCGAGTACCTCTTTTGCTTTATAGATCTTTTTATAGGCAATGGCTGAGCATTCTTTATAGGCCTTTTGTGCCGGATCCATAACTAATTCGATGAGTGGAGTATATAATTTACCGGCCAGGATCTCCTCTTCTCTTTCCAGAAAAACACGGGAGCATTCTTCCACCAACAAACCGATAATACAGGAACGTAAATAGGCCAGTTGTTCATTTGTGTCATCTACCATTCTCATAATTTTTGTGATCCGGTCCCGCCGCTCTCCTTCAAAGAAGTTCAATAATAATTCAATCGCTTCTTCGGTAGGAAGAATATGTAATTTACAGGCATCTTCTATATCCATGATCTGGTAACAGATATCATCGGCAGCTTCTACCAGAAAAACTAAAGGATAACGGACAAATTTTCTTGGATCTTTGGGATCCTTTTCAATTCCCAGTTCTCCGGCGATCTTTACATAAGACGCTTCTTCCGACTGGAAAAATCCGAACTTTCCTTTCTCCCCGGCTAAAAGGGAAGAGTAGGGATACTTGATGATGGAAGCCAGGGTGCTGTATGTCAGTGCGAATCCTCCTTTTCTTCTTCCGATGAACTGATGGGTCAGTAATCGCAGGGCGTTTGCATTTCCTTCAAAGTGCAGAAAATCTTCCCATCTGCCCTCTTCTTCCCGTATCTTGTTCTTCAGTTGTTTGCCCTTTCCTTCGGAGAAATAACCCGAAATGGCACGTTCCCCTGAATGTCCGAACGGAGGGTTTCCCATATCATGTGCCAGACAGGCGGCCGAGACAATAGATCCTATTTCCGGCAGATTGATACTTCCGTCCGGGTATTTCCGCATTAGCCCTTTCGCAACCGTGTTCCCCAGAGAACGTCCTACGGAGGAGACCTCTAAGCTATGCGTTAACCGGTTGTGAACAAATATACTTCCGGGTAAAGGAAAGACCTGGGTTTTATTTTGTAGTCTCCGGAAAGGAGAAGAGAAAATCAGCCGGTCATAGTCCCGCTGGAAATCGGTACGGTCATGTTTTCTGTCATCATATTCTTCCATGCCAAAACGTTTGCCGGATAGAAGTTGGTCCCAATTCATAAATACTGGTATTTAAACAGTTTATATCTGCAAATGTAACAATTAATCTTTGTCAAATCCTATTTTATGTCTATATAACAGATGAACAGGGAAGAAAGTAAATTTTACAATCTCATTGTCTCTTTTGCTATTTTTCTTATCTTTGCGCCCCGGAAAGGAATACTTAAACCCAAAACGACATGAATTGCAAACTATTCCCGGATTATAAATCAACATTTATATAAAAAATACGGATGGATCAGCCTGTCGTTTTGTATATGTAACTGTATACAGGAGATAGCTATGTGTTGATCTGTCTGTTCACCTATTTGTAAGACCTAAATTCTAATATGATGGTTTAAATTTGAGTAAGGAAAGGCTACTTCGTGATGAAGTGGCCTTTTTGTTTTTTATTTCAATTCTTCTAAGTTCCCTATTTCTAATTAATTAATCCGGGGGAAGGTAGATCCCTATTCCTATTTCTTATCCTACGGTAAAACTTTTTATTCACAACAAATGTTTAACTTTTGTAATCAACCGTTTTTAATGCCTGTTCGTTAGTACTCTTTTTTGGGACTGACGAACCTTTGTATGGAATAAGCAATACTGCTTTCAAATAGTTACTTTACGGAACAAATAGGATATAAGAAGTTTATACAATGGAATTTAACCGTTCTCTATCTCACTTTTTCAACTATTCTTTTATACAATCAACTTTTTATTTTATTGATAATAAAGCACAGGTGTGAAGATTGAAATCTCACCGGCATGACTATATAGGACTCCTGTGTTTTGTATCATACCTATGCCGGTCTGTAACCTAAACTCTCTGTGAATTAATAGATAAATCATATGAATGTCTCACATGTATTAAGTAATTCAAAAATCCTGGTGACAGGAGGAGCCGGATTCATAGGTTCCAATTTATGCGAAGAGTTACTGAACCAGAACTGTCAGGTGGTTTGCTTAGATAATTTTTCTACCGGGAATATTTATAATATTCTGCATTTGATGCAGCATGATGCTTTTAAACTGATTGCCGGTGATATCCGGAATCCGGAAGATTGCAAGCGTGCTGTTGGAGGGGTGGATTATGTTTTGCATGAAGCCGCCTTAGGTTCTGTTCCACGTTCTCTTCATGATCCGGCTACGACAAACGATGTGAATATCTCCGGTTTTCTCAACATGTTAATCGCGGCCAGGGATGCACAAGTAAAACGTTTTGTTTATGCGGCCAGTTCTTCGACATATGGAGATTCGGAAACTCTCCCCAAAGAAGAAGATGTCATCGGGAAACCTTTGTCTCCGTATGCGGTAACCAAGTATGTAAACGAATTGTATGCGGATGTTTTTGCCCGGACTTACGGTATGGAATGTATAGGTCTGCGTTATTTTAATGTTTTCGGCAAACGGCAGGATCCCAATGGTGCTTATGCGGCAGTCATTCCTCTTTTTGTAAAAAAACTGATCCATCATGAATCTCCCGTCATCAATGGTGACGGTGAATATTCCCGTGATTTCACCTATATCAAAAATGTCGTGCAGATGAATCTCCTTGCACTGACCACCATCGACCGGGAGGCAGTAAATACGGTTTATAATACGGCCTGCGGAGAACGTACGACACTCAATCAGTTAGTAAACTCACTAAAAGTTTCTTTAAGCAAGTATGATCCTGCCATTGCAGAAATTAAAATAAAACATGGCCCTAACCGGCTGGGGGATATTCCACATTCCTTAGCAAGTATAGAAAAGGCACGAACTTTTCTGGGGTATGCTCCGGAATATAACATGGAGGATGGGATCCGGGAAGCTGTTGAATGGTACTGGGAAAATTTGAAATAAGTATATAAAAATAAGAGATAAAATGGATAAGATCGCAATTATCGGTTTAGGATATGTAGGATTACCTTTGGCAAGATTGTTTGCTACCAAATATCCGGTAGTCGGTTTTGATATTAATTGCCAGCGGATAGAAGAATTAAGGAGTGGTAAAGATCATACACTGGAAGTAGCGGATGATGTACTGAAGGCTGTTTTGAAGGAGCAGGTGGATGAGACTCCAGGACTCTATTGTTCCTGTGAACTGGAAGATATCAAAGATTGTAACTATTACATTATCACGGTTCCTACGCCGGTAGATAAAAATAACCGTCCGGACCTGACCCCCCTGTTCCGGGCCAGTGAGACGGTGGGGAAAGTGATCTCAAAAGGGGATACGGTCATTTACGAATCTACTGTATATCCGGGTGCTACGGAAGAGGATTGTATACCTGTCGTAGAGAAAATGTCGGGATTAACCTACAATGTTGATTTTTTTGCAGGGTACTCACCGGAACGGATCAATCCGGGGGATAAAGAACATACAGTTGAAAAAAATAAAAAAAAGTAACCTCCGGCTCGACCCCGGAAGTGGGGAAAAAGTAGATGCATTATATAAATCGGTTATCACGGCGGGTACTCACCTGGCTCCTTCTATCCGTGTTGCGGAAGCGGCAAAAGTGATTGAAAATTCGCAGCGGGATATCAATATCGCGTTTGTGAATGAATTGAAGAAGATCTTTGACCGGATGAATATTGATACGATGGCAGTGCTGGAAGCCGCCGGGACCAAATGGAATTTTCTCCATTTTAAACCGGGTCTGGTCGGTGGGCATTGTATTGGTGTGGATCCCTATTATTTAGCGCAGAAAGCACAGGAATATGACTATCATCCGGAAATCATTCTGGCCGGACGGCGGATGAATGACAGCATGGGTAACTATGTGGCAGGTGAAGTCGTGAAGCGCATGATCAAAGAAGGATTAAATGTGAAGGATGCTCAAATACTTGTCTTAGGGATTACCTTTAAAGAAAACTGTCCCGATGTCCGGAATACGAAAGTGATCGATGTGGTGAAAGCGCTGAAAGAATATGGAACCCACGTGACCATATATGATCCCTGGGCGAATCCGGAAGAGGTAAAACAGGAATATGGGGTGGATATACAAACCTGTAAACCCACTCAAAAGTTTGATGCGGTGGTAACAGCCGTTTCCCATAAAGAATTTGAAGAAGATACATCCGGCTCTTATTTAAAGGAGTGTGGGGTTTTATATGGTTTGAAAGACTGATCTTATTACGGACTATTTTATATGCAGGTGGTTAGCTTTCAAAGGGTACGTAGCTCTCCGTTTTTGCGGCAGGTGTTGAAGGGGACATTTTTACTTACGGCAGGTTCTGTTATTTCCAAAGGACTGTTAGCCCTGGCTTATATTATTCTTGCCCGTATCCTGACCACCAGTGAATATGGGGAATATGGTATTCTCCGCTCCACGATGGATAATTTACTTGTCTTTGCCTCTATGGGTATAGGTTTGACAACAACTAAATATATTTCCGAATTAAAGCATACGGATAAATCAGCCGCTTCCTCTATTTTGGGAACCTCCCTGGGGCTGGTATTTGTATTGAGTTTTATCGTTTTCCTGACTCTTCTTATTTTTTCAACTCCTGTTTCGACCGGAATCTTAAAAAATGAGAGTCTTACATATCCGTTGATCATAGCGGGAGGTATATTGATTTTTATTTCATTAAACAGTATTCAGTCCGGAGCTTTGCTTGGTTTGCAAAGCTACAGGGATATTTCAGTTGTTCATATTGTTCAGGGAATTTTGTTGTTTGCAGGTCTGTGTATTGGAGGATATTACCACGGCGTAACGGGGGCCATCACCGGTAACCTGTTGGGTATGGTAGTCCTCTACTTCTTTACTCATCATCTTTTGATCAGGAGATGTAAAACAGAGGGGATCCATATTTCTTTTCATGACTGGAGGAAGTATACGAAACTCATTTATAAATTTGCCATTCCTGCTTCACTCAGTACTTTTATTGTAGCTCCTACTATCTGGATCTTAAACACCATGTTGGTGAATCAACCTAATGGATACTATCAGTTAGGGTTATATAGCGCGGTCATTATTTTTACAATGGCTATTCAAATGTTAAACGGGTCTATCGGAAATGTACTGTTACCTATGTTTTTGGCAGATAAAACCGCATTAAGCCATAAGAAAGCATTCGTCAATTATTTCGGTACCTGGATCATAACCATTCTTTTGTCAATCCCTTTGATTGTTTTTCCGGAACTGGTCAGTTTTATTTTAGGAAATAAATATCCGGTTGATTCGATCCGGACTATTTTGTTCCTTTCTATCTTTTCTACTATTATTATTGCACATAAACAAGGAATAGCACGTGATTTAATCATAAAAAACAAAATGTGGCTGAGTGTCTTTAGTATGGGGTTATGGGCAGTTTCTACATTTCTGTTATTTACCTTGTTAAAGGGATACGGGGCGATGGGTTTTGCATGGTCCTATTGCCTTGGATATATTATAAACTATTTATTATTCACCCCGTTTTTTATCTATAAAAAGATCTCTCCCGCTTATATCTTTTACAATAAATGGGTGGTGGGCGTATGGATATGGATCCTGTTATTAACAGCAATAAACTTTTCTACTTCTGCTTATTTTCTCAGGCTTTTTTCTTTGCCTGTTATAGGCTTATTTCCATGGCTTATTCATCGTCTGTATGGTGAGATCTGTAAAAACGAATAACGGTTCAGGAAGAAAAATGAAGATTGTTTATCATGGATATTATGGAGCGAGAAACTCCGGGGATGATGCTTTTGTAGAAGTGGCTTCCTGGGGTGCAGAGAAATTCTGGGACGGAAGGGAACATCTTTTTTATGCCTCTGAACTTCCGGTTTTATATCGAACCGGGGTCCGGTATCTGGCTCCTCATAAAAACTATTTCACTTTTACACAGGCATTATACGAATTATATAAGAGTGATCTGTTTATTTCAGCAGGTGGATCTACTTTTCATTCCTCCCTGAGTAAAACTGATCTGCGCTTATATGCAAAAATGAAAAAAAGATTTTTCCCGAAAGGAAAGGCCGGAGCCATAGGAATTTCATTAGGTCCTTATCGAAACAGTCAGGCTGAAAAGGATACGATCGCTTATTTGAAGCAGTTAGATTTCCTGACTTTAAGAGATCAGTATTCGTATGAATTAGCCAATAGCTATGATCTGCCTTATCAGCCTGTCAACGCGTTTGATCTGGCAGCTTTGCTTCCGGAAATATATCCGGTAAAGATTTTACCTGCTCCGGCAGAACGGCAAAAAATTGTCGGGATCAGTGTCTGTAATTATGAAAGTTATGTAGGAGGTGATGAGCTCCAGGAAGAAAAGAGAAACCTGTTTGTGTATGAGCTGATAAAAAGACTACAGGCCAATCCGGCGATCAAGTTCCGGTTCTTTGTTTTTAACGGGAATCCGCAGGTCGGGGATGCGAAATTGACCTATCAGTTCATTAACTCCTTCGTAGCCGGAAAACAGATAGATTACGACATTATTCCTTACCAGGCCAATGTGAAAAGTACGTTTAACTATATCAGCGAATGTGACCTGATGATCGCCATTCGTCTGCATGCCGCCATATTTGCCTGTTTTGCGCAAGTCCCTTTTCTGTTATTAGAGTACCACCGTAAATGTTCGGATTTCCTGGATGATGTCGGACAGGATAAGAAGTACCGGGTATATGACGCAGATAGAAATGTAGAAGAGGTCCTGGATGAGGTCCATCAGATCTTATTTAATCGTTCTTATATCTCTCCCTCTTCCCTAAACGAAGTGAAAGAAAAAGCATTACGAAACTTTCTAAATGTACAGGTATGATTTCTGTAGTGATTCCCCTATATAATAAAGAAAAAAGTATTTTATCAACGGTTCAGTCTGTTCTGAAACAAACCTATCCGGACTTTGAACTGATCATCGTAAATGATGGTTCCACAGATAATAGTTTGAAGGTCGTAAAAACCATCGAAGATGAGCGTGTCAAAATAGTGGATAAAGAAAATGGGGGCGTTTCCAGTGCCCGGAATGCCGGGATCCTTGCATCCGGAAACAACTACATCGCTTTTCTGGATGGGGATGATCTCTGGTGCGAATATCATCTGGAAACGATTGTTGATTTGATCAGCTCCTATCCATCTTCCGAAGTCGCAGGATATGGAACCCGTTTTTACAAATCCGGAGGCAGCGGGCAAGGTGGCTATATAAAGCGTGATAAACACTATCTCCTGGAGAACTATTTTGCCAGCCAGGCTACTCCCAGGCCACTCTTCAACTCTTCCTCCTTTGCGATCAGAAAAGATATTCTGGCAGAGACAGGGCTGTTTAATGAACGTTTATCCTATGGAGAAGATGTCGAATTCTGGTACCGGGTTTTCAGGAAGTATAAATTGGCTATGAGTGAAAGTATTACTTCTACCTATCAGCTTCAGGCAGAGAACCGGAGTGTACACCGGATCATGCCTATTCACAAAAGATTCCATGAATTTGACTATAAAAACGCATCGAAGCAGGAGGTGGCTTATCTGGATAAATTAGTTGCCCTTTTAGTGTTGGATTATTCCATGCAACGGGATTATAAAACAGTTGCACAAATATTAAAAATGTATGTGGACAGAATCCCTTTCTTCCCTACCTATTATCTCCAATTGATGCTGAAAAAGATAAAGAAGGAAAAAGTATAAAAGTATATACACAGGTATAGTAAAAAATGAAGATCCTCATTTTCACTAAATATACGGAAAAGGGTGCCAGCAGTAGAATGAGAAGCTATCAGTATATCTCTTATTTACAGGAAAACGGAATAGATGTAACCGTATCCCCTCTGTTCCCGGATGAATATCTGGACCAGCTATATAATGTAGGAAAGGTTTCCAGAAAATTGATCGCCAGATCCTATATCCGGAGATTGATTCAATTATTTTCGGTATCCCGGTATGATAAGATCATCATAGAGAAGGAACTTTTTCCCTATCTGCCAGCCTGGGCGGAGATCTTATTGGGCAAGTTGGGAATCCGGTATATGGTTGACTATGATGATGCGATCTTTCATAACTATGATCTGCATCCCAAAGGAGTGATCCGCTTTTTTTAGGAAATAAAATAAAGGATGTGATCCGTTCCGGATCACTGGTCACAGTGGGAAATCAATATCTGGCAGAATACGCGGAGAAGGCGGGAGCCACCGCTATCCGGATCATTCCAACCACGATTGACCTGGAACGGTATCACACCAAATCCGAATATGCAAATGAATCGCCTGTGATTGGTTGGATCGGGACAGCTTCTACGCTGAAATATCTTTCCCTTTTAAAAGAAGAGTTGCGTTACCTGATTGATAAATATAATGTAAAGATCTATATCATAGGTGCCAAAGAATCCTTAGAATTAGGAAAGAATGAGTATCATATCGATTGGAGCCTGGATACGGAAGTCCCCTCCATCCTTCAGTTTGATATTGGAATCATGCCATTGGCCAACTCCCCCTGGGCAAAAGGAAAATGTGCCTATAAACTGATCCAGTATATGGCTTGCGGAATTCCCGTGATTGCCTCTCCCGTTGGAATGAATAGTGAAGTGGTGTCTCCCGGAGCCAATGGATATCTGGCGCATGATCCTACTTCCTGGATTGAAAAATTAGAGATACTCATACAGGATCAGGCATTAAGAAAAAAGTTAGGATATCAGGGCAGAAAAGATGTGGAAGAGAAATTTACCCTGCAGGTAAACTCAGCGCATTATTTATCTTCTGTCCGGGCAATTTAATTTAATAATGAAACAGATATTAATACGTATTACTACTGTACCTATCTCCCTGGATAAACTTCTGGAGGGACAACTGTCTTTTATGAAAGAGCATTATGACGTGCTGGCGGTTTCCTCAGGACAGGAACATTTAGATAAAGTAGGGGAAAAAGAAGGAGTAGCCACTTATTGCATAGAGATGAGTAGGAAAATCACTCCCCTGAAAGATCTGAAGGCTGTCTGGGAACATTACCGGCTTTTCCGGAAGCACCGGCCTTTTATCGTGCATACCCATACCCCTAAGGCTGGTATTGTGGGCATGCTGGCTGCCTGGCTGGCCGGAGTACCCAATCGTTTACATACGGTTGCCGGGCTTCCTCTGCTTGAAGCCCGCGGAATGAAAAGGACGCTCTTAAATGTGGTGGAAAAGGCTACTTATGCCTGTGCTACCCAAGTTTATCCCAATTCCAAAGGCTTAAAACAGATTATTCTCGATGCCGGTTTGTGTGGAGAAAATAAATTGAAAGTGATCGGAAACGGAAGTTCAAACGGGATTAACACTACTTATTTCGATCCTACCCAATTCCCGGAAGAACAAAGATCCACGGTCCGGGAAGAATTAGGGATCAGAGAAGAAGATTTCGTTTTTCTTTTTATCGGAAGATTGGTATCCGATAAAGGGATTAATGAACTGGTAAAAGCTTTTGAACGGTTGAACAGGGAATATAAAAATAGTAAACTGGTATTGGTGGGACCTTTGGAACCGGATCTGGATCCGCTGGCCGAGGATACCCTGCATCGAATAAAAGAGAACGGAGATATTCTTTCTGTGGGATATCAAAAAGACGTAAGGCCCTACTTACTGATAGCTGATCTTCTGGTATTTCCCAGTTATCGGGAGGGGTTTCCGAATGTGGTCATGCAGGCAGGAGCGATGGGGGTCCCGGCTATTGTCACGGATATAAATGGCTGTAATGAGATTATTATCGATGAGAAGAATGGTATGATCATTCCTGTCAAGGACACGGACGCTATTTACCAAAAAATGAAAATGTTTATTGCAGATCCGGTTTTGGTGAAGCAACAAAGCGCTATGGCGAGGGATTTGATCCTATCCCGTTATGAACAGAAAAGGGTCTGGAATGCATTATTAGAAGAATACAAATCACTTGAAAAAACTGTTCAGCATGTACAGGCATCTTGGGAAGCGGGTAATTGACCTGATTTTATCTGTAAGCATTTTTATTTTATTATCTCCTTTGTTTGTAGTTGTCACTCTTCTTTTGTGGCTGGCGAATCAGGGAAGCCCTTTTTTCCTGCAATTGCGTCCGGGCAAAGATGAAAGGTTGTTCTATATTATCAAGTTTAAAACCATGCATGACAAAAAGGACCCGGATGGAAATTTATTACCGGACGCCGAACGATTGACAAAGGCCGGACGTTTTATACGCCGGACCTCCTTAGATGAGATCCCACAGTTATTAAATGTGATCAAAGGAGATATGAGTCTGGTAGGTCCCCGTCCTTTATTGCCGGAGTACCTGGCCAGGTATAATGAACAGCAAAAACGGAGGCATGAAGTAAGACCGGGGATTACGGGTTGGGCACAGATCAATGGCCGGAATAGGATTTCCTGGGAAAAGAAATTTGAAATGGATGTATGGTATGTAGACCATTTATCCCTGATGACAGACATAAAAATCCTGTTTTCTACGATTAAAAAGGTGGTTGTCAGAGAGGGAATCTCTTCTGCTACCTCTGTGACGATGGAACCTTTTACAGGAGAACATGGATAAAAATAAACGATAACATACCTTCCTGAATGTATAAACATATTCTTACTCAACACACGTTGCTGGATGTAGCGGTTCTCCTGCTATATCTATATGGAATCCTGCTTTTAGCCAGAAAATTCAGAGAGATCCATCCACGTTACCTGCGTTTTTTTCTTCTGATAGGGGTGGAACATCTGTTTTTCACCTTTAGTTATTACTATTATTCATTAGGAAATGTGGCGGATAGTGTAGGATATTATCGTACGGTTTATTTCCTGACTGACTCCTGGAAGGATGTCTTTGGTCAGGGTACGCTATTTATCTATTTTACACTTTATCCGTTGATTAAGGTTTTACATCTTACCTATTTGTCCTGTTTTCTTGTTTATTCATTTATTGGTCTGTTAGGATTCTATTATCTGTTGAAAATGGCCATTCACATAAATAATAATCACTGGAGCAATTGGTATTATATTTTACTTCTGCCGAATCTCCATTTCTGGACCAATGCATTAGGGAAAGATTCCCTGATATTCTATGGTATTGCCGGCATTACTTACTGTTTATATTTTAAAAAGAAATGGATCAGTTTTTTATTTCCTGTCCTGGTGGTTGGTTTTGTAAGGATCCATGTCTTATTCTTTATATTAATTGCTTTGGCAATTAACTATTTTATTTTGTCTAAAAAATTCAGAACTGGCCAGCGCATCCTGATGGCTGCTGTTTTTATACTTTCTATTTATCTTTTATTCCCTTTTTTGCACAGCGGGTGGGACTTTCAGAAGAAAATAGTCTGGAAGAGCGGATTGAACAGATGCAGAATGTAAATCAGGCCGGAACGACTTCGGTGAATATGGCAGATAGTAACTTACTGGTAAGATGGAATTCTTATTTTTTCCGTCCCTTCTTTTACGATGCTCATAATATGTTGGCCATGGTGGCTTCTATGGAGAATGTTGCCTGGATCATTATGTTCATTTTCATTCTTCTGTATACAAAGAGGAACTGGTTCTATCTGAAGCAAAATCCGTTCTTCATTTTCTGCCTGCTTGCCATTTTTATTGTCTCTTTTCCCTCTGTCCTGATCCTGACGAATCTGGGAATTGCACTCCGGCAGAAAATGATGGTTTTTCCGTTTGTGTTTGTTTTTCTGATAGCCCTGAATAAATACTATCAGTTGGAAAAAAGAGAAAGTATTCCGCTATTTATTATTCCTATTAATATTTCCCTATGTATTTATACGGTGCCGGAGGACATGCCAAGGTGATCATAGATATACTGAAGTCTTTAAAGAAAGAACTACAGGGTATTTTTGATGATCATACGGAAGTTACAGATCTGTTAGGGATCCCGGTTCTCTCTTCTGAAAAAGTCCGGGGCCCCTTGATGATCAGTATAGGGAATAACCTGGTACGGAAAAGACTGGCGGAGAAACTGGACCGTTACCATTTTGAAACATTGGTTTCCCCATTCGCCTGGATGTCTGATCTCTCTGCGATAGCTACAGGAAGTGTCGTGATGCCGGGCGTGATGGTCCAGCCTTGTGTCCGTATAGGAAAACATTGTATTCTCAATACCTCCTCCGTCATAGAACACGATTGTGAGATCGCAGATTACGCACATATCTCTCCGCATGCCACTTTATGCGGAAATGTACAGGTCGGGGAAGGAAGTTGGATCGGTGCAGGCGCTGTTATTTTACCGGGAGTAAAAATCGGTCCATGGAGTGTTGTAGGAGCCGGATCGGTAGTAACCAAAGATATTCCCGGACATGTGGTTGCAGTAGGTAATTATTGTAGAGTAATAAAAAAGATTTAACAAGAAATATCCTTTTAATGTATGCGTGAACAAATTTACTTGTCACTGGCTCATATGTCTGGCTATGAGCAGGAGTTTATTGCAGAAGCATTCAGGACCAATTGGGTTGTCCCTTTGGGGCCGAATGTGGATGCTTTTGAAAAAGATCTCTCTTTATACCTGGGAAATGCCAGGCCGGTCGTTGCTTTGTCCTCAGGTACGGCAGCTATTCATTTAGCCCTACTGCTAAGTGGAGTGAAAGCCGGAGATGAAGTCATATGCCAGTCATTTACTTTCGCCGCTTCAGCTTACCCTATTGTATACCAGCAGGCAACTCCTATATTTGTAGATAGTGAGAGCGACACCTGGAATATGGATCCTCACTGGTTTAGAAAAGCAATAGAAGACCGTTTGGAAAAAACAGGAAAGGTACCCAAAGCCGTTATTCCCGTACATCTGTATGGGATGCCTGCCCAAATGGATGAAATCGGGTCTATTGCAGAGGAATATGGTTTGATTGTGATTGAAGATGCCGCGGAAGCCCTGGGTTCGGAATATAAAGGAATCAAATGCGGAACATTCGGAAGATTGGCCGCTCTCTCCTTTAACGGGAATAAGATCATTACCACATCAGGTGGAGGCGCATTGATCTGCCGGACTCCGGAAGATGTACGGGAAACTATCTTCTATTCTACCCAGGCCCGGGATGACGCGCCCTATTACCAGCATTCCCGGATCGGATATAATTATCGCATGAGTAATATCTGCGCAGGGATCGGGCGGGGACAGATGAAAGTGCTGGACCAGCATGTTACCCGCCGGCGCAGGATACATGATTTATATAAAGAATTATTTTCCGGTGTGGAAGGTCTTACCATCCAGGAGAATCCCTCCCCGGACTACCATTCGAATTTCTGGCTTACCTGTATCCTGCTCGATCCGGAAGTGACAGGGGTCACTCCTGAAATGGCCCGTCAGTATCTGGCCGGACACGGAATAGAAAGCCGCCCTCTCTGGAAACCGATGCATTTACAACCCGTTTTTTCCGCCAGCCCTTTTTATGGCGATGGAACTGCGGAGAGATTATTTGAGACAGGCCTCTGCCTGCCTTCCGGTTCAGCATTAACCGATGAACAGATCCGGTATGTTGCGGAATGCCTGATGACTTGTATGGAAGAGAATAAAAAGAACCCTGTGCGTGTAAAAAGACTACGATCTGGTTTATTAAGAACAAATAAAAAGAAAAAGAAAGATGAGACAATTACTTTATTATACTCTATTTATCGGGTTATTAGTTGGATGTACTACTGCTAAGGATATTGTCTATTTGCAGGATGCCATCCCTTTCCGGGGACAGGAAATAGAACAGAATTATGAAGCGGTGATTCATCGGGATGATCTCTTGTCCATTATGGTGAACAGCCGGAACCCGGAGCTTGCTTTGCCTTTTAATATGCCTCTCGTAACCTACCAGGTCGGTGGAGACAACGTAGGAGGTCAACGGATCCTCGGATATCAGGTGGATAGGAATGGGAATATAGATTTTCCTTTATTAGGGACACTCCATGTGGAAGGATTAACCCGTTTGCAACTCATAGAACTAATAAAAAGGAGGTTGATCCATGATGATTATATCAAAGACCCGATCGTGACCGTACAGTTCCTGAATTTCAAGATCTCGGTCCTGGGTGAGGTCAACCGGCCGGGTAGTTTCACCGTGAATAGTGACCGGATCACCTTGTTTGAAGCATTAAGTATGGCAGGAGATATGACTATATTCGGGAAGCGGGATAAGGTCATGGTCATCCGGGAAAAAGATAATCAGCGGACGATTTATTATAATAATCTCCTGGCTGCTGAAGTGTTTGACTCTCCCGGTTATTATCTGGAACAGAATGATATTGTCTATGTAGAACCCAATAGTACGAAAGCCGGCCAAAGCCAGATCAATCAGAATAATTCCGTGGGGGTCTGGGTCTCTGTTATTTCTCTGCTTACTACCATCTCAGTGTTAATTTTCAAATAAACAAAAACTATGAATATGGACCAACAACCCTATGAAATAAGGGAAAGAAGAAATGAGATCACCCTGGGAGATATTCTTCAGATCATCCGGGCCAACTGGTACTGGTTCCTGCTCTCCGTGATCCTGTGTGTGGGACTGGGTGTTTTTTATATAATGCGTACTCCCAAAGTCTATACAAGGACGGCTACTGTCCTGATTAAAGACCATACAAGGGGAGGAGGAATGAGTGAAGCCTCTGCTTTCGAAGAACTGAATATGTTCAGCATAAAGAGTAATGTGGATAATGAGATCCTGATCTTTCATTCCAGGCAATTGATGGCGGAGGTAGCCCGCCGGTTAAGACTGGATCTTAGTTACACGGTGAAAAAAGGACTACGCCCGGTGGAATTATATACGCATACGCCGGTAAGCGTTGTCTTTCCTGACGGGGGGGATCATCAGATGTTTACTTTTGTCCTGACCCCTGTTTCAGAAAAAGAAATAGAAATTTCCGAATTTTCATTGGATAAGGAAGCTGCTCCTATCCGGGTGGCTCTGAATGACACAGTCACAACACCGGCCGGGAGAATGGTTGCCGCGCCCACTCTTTATTATGGTGACCAGTATTATCAGCAGCCTGTAAAGGTCCGTAAAAGTAATATGGAGCAGATAGTTTCCGCTTATCAGGAAAAACTACGGGTGGATTTAGCGGGAAAAGGCTCTACCATTATCGAGCTGGAAATAGATGACACCTCCATTCCCAGGGCAGAAGATGTGATCAACACGCTGATCGCTGTTTATAATGAAGATGTGATCAGTGATAAAAACAGGATTGCCGTCAATACCTCGGAGTTTATTAACGAACGCCTGATCATTATAGAAAAAGAACTGGGAAATGTCGATACGGAAATAGAGTCTTTCAAAAGGGATAACCTGCTGACAGATATCAGTTCTGAAACAGGTATGTATCTGAAGGCTACCAGTCAATACAATACCGAAGAACTGGATCTGGAAAATCAGTTAAGCCTGGCACAGTTTATTAAGGAGTATCTGGTAGATCCTCATAAGAACTCAGACCTGATCCCTGCCAATACCGGTATTTCAGATATTAATATTGAAGCTCAGATCCGGGAGTATAATGATCTTTTATTAAAGCGTGATAAACTGATCGGTAATAGTAGTAACAAGAATCCGGTTGTGATGGATATGAATAATTCCCTGATCGCCTGGAGACAGGATATCATACGTGCGGTCGACAACCTGATCGTGGGACTGAATCTGAAAAGAAATAATATCCGCCAGCGGGAACAACAAACCACCCGCCGGATATCTGCTGTTCCCTCTCAGCAAAAGTTTGTACTCTCTGTTGAACGGCAACAAAAGATCAAAGAAGCCCTTTATCTGTATTTGCTTAATAAAAGGGAAGAAAGTGCTTTGACCCAGGCTATCACGGAAAGTAATGCCCGGATCATTGACCCGGCATCCGGCAGTCCTGCGCCTGTAGCACCTAAATCATATATTATATTGTTAGCCGCTGCGCTTTTAGGGCTACTGATTCCTGGAGGTATTCTGTGGTTAAAAGAGATCGTGAATACCAAAGTACGGAACCGGAAAGATATAGAAGACAATGTGACGATCCCATTTTTGGGAGAGATCCCTTTGCGTCCTAAAGGAAAATCCACCGATGTGGTGGTTCATGAGCACGGAAGAGATTCCGTGTCGGAAGCCTTCCGCATACTTCGTACTAATATGGACTTTATGCGGGTCAAAGCAAAAGATATGCAGGTGATCATGTTTACCTCCTTTAGCCCCTCTTCCGGTAAAACGTTTGTTTCCACCAATCTGGCTATGAGTATCGCGCTGACAAATAAAAAGGTTGTCCTGATCGATATGGATATACGAAAAGGTACCCTTAGTAGTAATGTCGGACACAATGGCCTGGGAGTGACCAACTATTTATCCGGAAAAGTGCAGCATATAGATGACATCATCCTGAAAGGATCTTTAAATGACAGGCTGGACATTATCCATTCCGGTCCGGTTCCACCCAATCCGGCCGAACTGTTATTAAGTGAACGGCTGGATCAGATGATGAGCGAGTTAAGGGACCGGTATGACTATATTATCATTGACAATGTTCCCGCCAGTATGGTAGCAGATGCCGCTATTGTAAACAGGGTGGCAGACCTGACGATCTATGTCATTCGTGCCGGGCTGTTAGACCGCAGGCAGTTACCTGAACTGGAACGGATGTACCGCCAGGAAAAATTCCATAATATGAGTATTGTACTGAATGGTGTACAATATGGCCGTCATGGATATGGGTATGGCTACGGATATGGATATGGTTACGGCTATGGATATGGAAATGATGATAAATCTTCAAAATAACGGATATGTTTCTTGAGATCCTTTCAACGAAGAAAAATATCCTGCGTTCAGACGTATTATCTGGAATGATCGATGTGCATACCCATCTCTTACCAGGGGTAGATGATGGAGTCCGGGATAAGGAAGAGGCGTTTGAAGCGTTGGGTTTCCTGAAAGAGGCAGGGGTACAGAAAGTCTGTTTTACTCCGCATATGATGGCTGATCTGAGCCGCAACCGTCCGGATGTCCTGCGGGAAAAATTTGAAGCTTTTAATGATGAATGTCCGGTTCAGATCGGATTGCAACTGGCAGGGGAGTATATGCTGGATCAGGGTTTCCTGTCACAACTCCGGCAGGGATTGTTAACGATGGCGGACAACCATGTCCTGATCGAGACCTCCTACATGGCACCGCCTCCGGATCTGTACCAACTCCTGTATGAGCTGGAAGTCAGTGGATACAAACCTATACTGGCACATCCGGAACGATATCTTTATATGCGGGAAAAGGAGTATACTCTTTTAAAAGAGAAAGGCTGTAAATTTCAGTTGAATCTTTTCTCGCTGGCCGGCTATTATGGAAAAATGGTACAAAGAAATGCAAAAACACTATTGAAACAGCAGATGTATGACTTTGCCGGTTCCGATTTCCACCATTTGGATGGATATAACAAAGGACTGCATAGTTGTATGCTAACCTCTTCCCAACTGAAAGATCTTCAGCAGGTCATATCCAATAACCGTTTATTGTGGAAGTGTGATGAGTAGAAGGATAGCCTGATCTTTAAGAAGCAGAGAGCATTTTCCTTTTCCGGATCGTATCCCATGCCTGTAACAAGACAGATAGCAGGATCAGGAGGACGCCTACATAAAAAGCAAAATTCAGTTCTCTCGCTTCGTTAAAAAATACCATGGCCAGAATAATACTATAGACCGGTTCCAGATTGTAGCTAAGGCTGACAGTGAAGGCCGAGATTTTCTGTAATACCTGTATCTGAAGAAGTTGAAGACCAATCGTGCAGAAGACTGCTAACAAAAGCAGATAAATCAGATCGCTGGTCCCGGGTAGAATAGATGAAACAGGAAAAACCACTAAATAGAAAGGCAGGAGGCAGCTTAAGACTAAAAAGCCTCCTGCCATTTCATATAATAACATCGTCCGGGACGGAAAATCTCTTCCGATCTGCCGGGTACGGATACTAAACAAACTATATAACAGGGAAGAGGTTACCCCCATCCCAATCCCCAAACGGTATCTTATATCAAAAGAGAAAATAAAAAGGACTCCCAACAGCGCTATACAACTGAATGACAATTCCCGGAAAGAGAACTTTCTCCGGAGGATCCACGGTTCCAGGATGGCCGTGAAAAATCCGGACAGCGAAAAACAAACCACCCCAATCGAGATCGTAGCATATTTAATACTTCCGTAAAAGAATACCCAGTGCAATCCCAACAAAGCGCCGGCCCCTGCGATCTTCCCAAAATCATTCAAAGAAATTTTCTGTAATTTCCCGCTGATCACTAAAAAGAAGAAGAAAATAACAGAAGCAAACAGCATTCTGTACCACACCAATAGTCCTTCATTCATCGAGATCAGTTTCCCAAAGATCCCGGTCAGTCCGGCCAGTAAAATGGAGATATGAAGTTTAATAAATGTCTCTTTCATCCTGTAGGTTTGTAGCCTGCAAAGATAGGAAACCCATCCTGAATTCTCAGAAAAAGAATATTAAATAGGGTAAACATACCGGAAGCATAAAATTTGTTTCCTATATTTGTCTGTAACACTTGACCCTATGGACGATACTATTAAATTCCGGTAAAGAGGAATCAAGGTGCCTGATATAGAACCGGATCACACGAATGAAAAAGACTACATATACTGATGAAGAACTATTAAAAGCCCTGAGCCACGATGATCTACAGGCTTTTGACCGGCTTTTCAGAAATTATTTTCCTAAACTGAAACGATTTCTGGCAGGTTTTTCCGGCAATGAGACGATGGCGGAAGACCTGGCACAGGATGTGTTTGTCAAATTGTGGCAAAACCGTACTTCTTTGAGTCACATTCGTAATCTGAATGCTTATCTGTATACGATGGCCCGGAATGCACTCTACAATCAGCTGGAACTTTCTTATTATTCCCATACACTTTCCGAAGAACACATTCCGGAAATCCCTACATTGGAGTCGCTGGAAGAACTGCTGTTTGCGGATGAACTGGAAGAGATCATCCGCCACACCGTGGAACACATGCCACCACAGCGAAAAATGATTTTTAACCTGAGCCGGGTAGAAGGCCTGAAAAATGAAGAAATAGCTACCCGCCTTCAGATCGGTAAACGTACGGTGGAAACTCATATTTCAGCTGCTTTAAAAGAACTCCGGAAAGCCCTGGCAATTTTTTCCCTGTTTTTTTGACTATCCGGCTACGTGTGGGATGCGCTTTTCCGGTCTTATAGATATAAACCATGAAAAATGCAGCCAGACAGAATATATAAGATCTTACGGAGAGTCGTGGATGGCACTCTTCCCGAACCACACCGGGAAACGGTGTTTCGCTGGCTTATCCACCGGAAGGACCAGACAGAAAAAGACCGGGCCATCCAACAGATCTGGAATGAAACTTCCACAGAAGCGGATGAAACACTGGAATACTCCTTGCAGACTGTCCGGAGACGGATCCAATCCCTGGAACAAAAGCAACCGGCCGGATTCTTTTTCCCCTCTTGGTTGCGTTATGCGGCAATGATCCTGTTACCCCTGATCACGGGACTAACAGTATGGTATACGGTAGAAAGTAAATACGCCGGAGCAGAAATGATCGAATGTTATGTGCCCAACGGACAACAGCAGATTATTCAATTGCCGGATGGTTCCCATATGCGGGTAAATGCCGGAACATTAGTGATCTATCCCAATAAGTTTACAGGAAATAAGCGCACAGTCTATCTGGCAGGAGAAGCCAACTTCTCCGTGGAAAAAGACCGGAAGAAACCTTTTATTGTCCGGACAGGAGGTCTTAATGTACAGGTATTAGGTACGAAATTCAATGTCGAATCCTATCCCGGGAGTGGAACTGTGATTACTACGGTAGAAGAGGGATCCGTTGCTGTGTTTAAAGAAAATGATCCTACCCACCGGGTGACCCTTCAACCGGATGACCAGGTCATCTATCTTCCCGGAGAAAATCGTTTCATCACCTCGGTGGTGGATGCGGATGATTATGCCGCCTGGACACAGGGAGAACTTCGTTTTATCAATAAATCCCTTCATGAAGTGATCGCTACCCTGGAACGCAGATATGATATCCGTTTCCGGATAGACAAAGAGATCGAATCATCCGATCTGTATACGATGAAATTCAAATTACACGAGACCCTCGAAGATGCGTTAGATGTCTTTTGCCAGATCGTGGGAAATGTAACCTACCGGAAAGAAGGGCAGACCGTCCGGCTCTTTCGGGAGAGAAAGGAGGTGACCCCCTGAAAAAAAGGACACCGGAAAGAGCTCCTACACCACTTTCCGGTATCTGAAATCAACCCTTGTGATCTTGCGAAAAAAGAGTTAATAAAAAGTTCAAAAAATCTGATACACAAAAATATGAAAATAAATTATAAGCGAATGCTTTATGCAGGGATAAAAAACTGCAAAATGCTCCTTTTGTTATCCTTTCTCCTGTGTGCCGGCATAGTCTCTGCCCAGCAACAGGTCATTCAATTACCCACAGGCAAAGTAAGTATTCAGCGGATCTTTCAGGAAATAGAAAAACAGACTAATCTGTCCATTGACTACAATCAGAGCCGTTTCAATAATTCCCGGCAAGTGGAAATACAGACCCCCAGCCGTCGGTTAGCGGATATTTTGCAGGAAATATTGCAGGATACGGACTTGGAATATACGATCCAAAACGGACATGTGATCATCAAACAGAAACAGGAAACCGGACAGGGGCCATCCACTGCACGAAGAAGAGTGACCGGAGTCATTTCCGATCCGTCCGGCGAACCCATTATCGGAGCCAATATTATTGTGAAAGGAACCACAACAGGAACAGTCAGTGATTTTGACGGCCGTTTTGATATGGATGTTCCTGCCAACTCGATCCTCAAAATCTCTTATATTGGTTATGTAGAAC
>JAJQEE010000116.1 GCA_021201865.1 Tannerellaceae bacterium
CCCGCAGGGACGGCACATAGTAGCCTGGGACGCAAGTCCCAGGTAGAGAGATCCCTACCCGAGGGTGTGCTGTAGGTACACCCCCTCTTATGGAAACCATAGGTTTGTATATGCAGTGTCGTGCTTACAGCACTCCATGGACTCCTGATACCTGACCTGGGATTTGCATCCCAGGCTACTATATGACGTCCTTTCAGGACTTAAGAGATAAAGATCAACCTTCGCCAATTACCCTTTGCCAATCGCCCTACGCAAAAATCTTCCGGCCATGATTCGATGATAATCCCAAGGATGACAACAAAAGTTGTAATTTATTGATTATCTGACCTATATTTATTAAATTTAAAGATAAAAAAGACCGGTATATGCAAAAGGAAAAGGAGGAGTTTATTATACAAAGTTACAGTTGGAAGGAAATCGCATGTATGTATCACCCAGGGGTAAAACCCGACACGGCAACGAAACGGCTCCGCAAATGGCTGGATATACATCCGACTCTCATACAGGAACTGGAAAAAGTGGGTTGGAAAAAAGGGATGAAAGTTCTTTCTCCACTTCAGATTGAGGTACTGGTCTATCATTTGGGTGGACCGCCGTAAAAAGTGCCTGTTTTCCGGATGACAGGTTACTTATTAGCTGTGTTTAATATACTTACTAAATTCTACTAATAAGTATATTACCCGGGCCTGTCTGCCGGAAGCCTGAAAAAGAAAAAACAAAAAACAAAAAAAGAGAGCGTGCGCCTGACTAAACTTATTTAGTCGGGTGCGTTCTTTCATTTTTATTTTATTATTTTTAATGGGTATATTTAGGAATTAGTTATTAGAAAATACGTTTAGAAATATATTTATATAAGGTGCTGATCAAATGCGGTGCATTCTGCTGCTTATCTCCCGGGATTGGTGCCGGGGTTTTTATTCTTTTTTCTCTTCATCTGCTCCGAAAGAAACTCTTTAGCTTCTGACTCCTTTACTTTATTGGACTGAATTCTCAAACCAAGATTCCGGCTCTGCCGGTGCATTTCAACAATTCCACCCAGTCGATCATAGGAAATGGTGGTAGAGAGGTAGAGGCGCCTCCCAATCCAGACCTTCGAACGAATAAAATTGCGGGCCACTAAGTGATCCAGGATCTTTGTCCGCTGATGCCGTGTAGTATAAGTGTCATAAATCTTCTTAACGGCCTCATCTTCCAGTATCGAAGACAACGCGGCTGCATTTTTGGCTCCAACCATCCGGGTAAAGATCCTTTCGTGTGTAGTTTCCAATAAACGTTTGTTCCTACCCATCAGCGAACGGATAGCGGCATAGGCAGCAAACAGAACCCGTTCAAACTCCGTTTTTTCCCCGTGTACAAAATCCAGCATCATCTTCGTGGTGATCATGACCCGGGGCTGGCCGGTAAAAGAGTTATACTTCCGTTGGTAATGATGATAGACAGCGATCACTGTCCGGATGTCAAAATCCAGTTTCAGCACAGCCCGGATCTGGTAGAGCATATAGAATTCCCGGATCTCTTCCTCCAGTCCCGGTTCATTCAGTTTCATCAACTCTTCTATTTCAATCTCCGGATTGAATCCGCCGGAGTCGAACCCCCGGTAGAAGGTGTCCGCCGACAAAACTCCCTTTTCCTCCAGTTCACCGAAGCGTTCTTTCAGGGAAGTGGTTAATCCTTGCCGGTAGTAACAGTAAATCGCCTGTTTAAAGGCGTTTTCCAACTTGATCTTCTGCGTAAGAGCAGAACAGTAGATTCCGACGTAAAGCAGGTCTGAAAAGCCCCTTTCCGGCTTCTTAAAGATCTCCTGCAAAAGCGGCAGGGGAAAAATAATATAGTTGTATTCTTTGTTCTTTTCCATGTCTTAAAGATCACCGTTTTTTGCCACTTTTCAAACCCTTTTCCGGAGGATTTGAAAAAAGTTACTTACGAATTTTACCCCGTAACATCAGTCTTTCCCCGCCGGATTACCGGTTTTCGAAACTACCCGGGATTTCCTTTCCGGAATCTGAAATCCGGTAAAAGAAATCCCTCTGTTCAAAAACACAGATCAGATGTCAGTGATACGTTATAAGACGTTATAAGAAGAGGTGCGGAGCCATGATTAGGACTAAAATGGATATCAGGATCTCCGGATCCGGATGTTAATCAAATACCGATTCTATCCTAACAAAAAGAATTGTAAACGGATCTAAGATCCTAATACCCAAACAGGCAGGGATCACAGATCAGTCGTGGCCGGAAGATTCATAAATACCCCAATTAGTCAGGAAGTTCCGTAATTACCCCAAAGGGGTACTATCAATAGCCCAGGGATGAGCCACAGGCGATTCCCTAGGTATGATTATCCCATGTCAACCCTAAAGGGGTTGCATCCAGGGCAGCAGGGGAATGAAACCTCTACAAGGTTATCACATGACGATCCTTCCCCAGGGAATCGCCTGTGGCTCATCCCTGGGCTATTGATAGTACCCCTTTGGGGTATTTACGGATCTTCCGGCCAGGACTGATCACAGATCCCCTTCGACAGCACTACAAAGAGAATATTTTATTTAAAAGAAGGATGATCGTTCAGGTCAGAATCCTCGCAGTAGGTTAAAACAAAAGCTGGTGTAACTATAAACATAAGGGAATAGTTTATCTGTTCCGGAGTCCGGGTTTCTTCTGCTATAAATGATCCGGAGGTGTGATAAGGAAAGGGTTGTATGTGCAGATGTTTCCTGAAATCGACTTCTTCCTGTCTGATCAGTTTAAACAGGGTTTCTTTGGCGCACCAATGAAGGAGCAGATGGGTGGTTTCATGGAGAGGATCTAAGGCGGCTTCTTCTTCCGGATTCATGAATTTACTTCGTATTTTCCGGATCCGGTCACCTGTGTACTCGATATCGATAGCTACGGGAACGTCACTGAGTATGACTGCCACATAGTCTTTGGTGTGGGAAAAGCTGATCTGTAAAGTAGATCCCGGCACATAGGGGGCGCCGTTGGCCTGATAATCTACTTTTAACTCTTCCCCGGCTAACTCACGGAGCAGGACGCGACAGGCAAGCCACTCCTTTTTCCGCTTTTCTGCTGCCTTACTTTCCAGGAAGGGTGTATACCATTCTTTATTTGACAGCATTCCTGCCAGTTCCTCTACCGTCTCTTCCAGCTTCCAGACGCCCCGGACGGGATGGGTATGTTTAAACAGGAGTGGCATCAGGGATTCCAGTGAAAGGATTGAATCAGTTCAACCACATCTTCCCGGAGATAATTTGTCACAGGAGCCAGGGAGTCGGCATTCGGAATACAGTCATAGAAGAGGCTACCCCGGAAAAAATGGGATACGCTGTCTGTCAGTATAAACTGAACCGGAGCAGTGGAGTTGCCATCTAACAGGAACAGGGAGCCATATACCTTTCCTTCCGGATCACTGTAAGTCTGTTCCTGAATGGTCCGGGAATTGACAGCCTGCCTGGAAATAAAGAGCCGGGAATCTTCCCATAATTCATCCAGCATGGTGGTGGTGATGGGAAGATAGCTGCAATAGATCTTTGCGTTCAGAACCGGATAGGCCAGATTGATCCATCCGGCAGGATCTCCTACGGGCGGCAGTTCCACCTCTACCTGGGTGGAAATATGGAAGGTGTAAGGCAATTCATCCAACGGAAGGGGAATATAGTGTGCGGCAGGAGCATCTATACGGAAATAGCCACGGGGTTTGGGAGTATAGTCCGTACAGGATATACAACCGATCAGCAGGGTCCATATAACATATCGCAGAGACATCTTATTCTTCCGGGGTTGTCTCTTCAGAGATCCGGTTAAACTTCACCTTCTGTATGCGGCGGTTATCGACTTCCAGTACCTGGAACCGGAAATCTTTATATTCGATAATCTCCCTTCTGCGGGGAAAATCTCCTTTCAGCTCGAGTAGTAAACCGGCTAATGTTTCCACTTCATCTGTCAGATTATCAAAGTCGGCAGGTTCCGCGTCTATGACACGGAAGAAGTCGGTCAACATGATTTTCGCTTCAAAGATCAGGCTACCATCTGCCAGACGGATATACTGCTTTTCATCTTCGTCATATTCATCCGAAATTTCTCCTACGATCTCTTCTAAAATGTCCTCCATCGTCACAATTCCGGAAGTTCCCCCGAATTCGTCTACCACGATCGCCATATGGTTTTTAGTGGTACGAAACTCTTCCAGGAGCTGGTCGATCTTTTTGGTTTCCGGAACAAAATAGGCCGGACGGATCAGGCTCTGCCAGCGGAAGGTATCCGGTTTATCAATATAAGGAAGGAGGTCTTTGATATATAAAATCCCTTTGATGTTATCTTCTGTTCCGGCGTAGACCGGTATGCGGGAATAGCCTGATTCAATAATAAAATCAATCACGGTACGGAAAGAGCTGGTAATATCAATGTCTTCCACATCCAGCCGGGAAGTCATGATCTCACTGGCAGTCTTATTATAGAACTTCAGGATCTCTTCCAGCATTTCCTTGTCCTCTGTGATCTCTGTGGAGGTTAATTCCAGGGCCTTGGAAAGTTCATCCACGGACAGGTCATATTTTTTCTTGACTAATATTTTATTGATAAAGTGGGTTGAATTGACTAAAATATGGGATAACGGACGGCAAAAACGCTCGATACCGCTCAGGACATGTGCTGACAGACGGACAAACTTCAGAGAATTATTCTGTGCATAGATCTTCGGCATGATCTCCCCGAAAAGGAGTAGCAGGAAAGTCAGGGCGATTGTTTCCAGCACAAATCCCAGCACAGGAGCGGCGGAGAAATTGAAGATGGAATGTATACCATAAGTACATAGCATCACGATCGCTACATTCACAAAGTTATTTGTGATCAGAATAGCTCCCAAAAGATATTCCGAACGCTCTAACAGCCGGAGAATAATGGGGTCCGAGGGGGATTTCTTATCCCGGATATCGTTCAGGTCACCCGGACCCAGAGAAAAGAACGCTACTTCTGAGGCGGAAACAAATCCGGAGGCAAACAACAACAGAAAAGCAAGGCTTAATGCTATGACAGGCCCTGTTGTCAATGCCTGCACTGTTACCTGATCCAATAAGCCCGATAAAAAATAGTCTGAGTCCAAGGGGAACCGTATTAGTTAAACAATATCAGAACGGGAGATCATCCGCGTCACTGCTTTCCATAAAAGAGCTGGTCTGGGGCGTAGATGGCTGTTGATAGGCCGGTGCACCAAAGGGCCCCTCCTGTGGAGTGCTTGCCGTAGTAGCAGACTGCTGTCCGTCATCCCGTCTGGCACCTCCGAAATTAAAGAATTCCACCCGGTCGGCATGGATCTCTGTAATATATCTTCTCGCACCGCTTGAGTCATCATAGGTCCGTGTGCGAATCTTTCCTTCCACATATACACCGGAACCTTTTTTCACCCATTTTTCTACAAACGCGACCTGATCGCGGCGCACTACAATATTATGCCATTCGGTGCGTTCAGGTACCACTGTTCCATTAGCTAAGGTATAACCTCTTTCTGAGGTTGCCATAGGGAAGTTTGCGACCGCGGAACCACTATCAAAATAGCGAACCTCAGGATCTTTCCCCACATTTCCGATTAAAATTACTTTATTCAATGACATACATTCTTTCTTTAAATGATAGAACAAAGAAACATAAATTCAATCACTTTACAAAAAGTTTCCCTGCTTCTTTTCCCTGTTCTTTTTTCCACCCGGCCCTTAAAAGAGTTAAATAACAAAAACACGCCGGATATGAAAAAGTTTCGATCCTTAGTAAAGAAGAAAGTCTATCCATTATTAAACAAATAAAATAGTAAAGGCTCAGGGTTTGCATTTAAGACCGGTCTACGATTGTAATTAGTCATGGCCGGATGATTTTCAACCAATTACTAATTAACAATTTATACAATAGGACTCTGATATATGCAGTTTTTAAGTGCTGCAAGCACGACATAGGTTAGCCTGGGATGCAAATCCCAGGTAGAAATGTATATAATTGTGAGTGCTGCAAGCACGGCACAAAAATATTATCCTTATATTTACCCGAGTCATTTATAACCATAAACCTATTACCTATGCCACAATCATTAGCCCAAATCTATGTGCATATTATTTTTCATACAAAAAATAACCATTGCACCATCCGGCCAGCCGAATCTGCAAAATTATATGCCTATATATATGGCATAATTAATAAAGATGCAGGTCAATTTATTTACATAAATGGGATGTCTGATCATATACACATTCTCTGTACCTTACCTAAAAATCTTCCATTAACAAAATTGATACAGGAAATCAAATCCAATAGTAGCCGTTGGTTGAAATCATTGGATAGATATTATGCACATTTTGAATGGCAGAGAGGATATGGTGCATTTTCTGTGAGTGCTTCCATATTGAATAAAACCAAAGATTACATAATGAATCAGCAAGAGCATCACAAGAAAAGAACTTTCCGAGAAGAATATGTTTTGTTTTTGAAAGAATATGGCATTGAATACAATGAACGGTTTTTATGGGATGATTGAATAGGGTGCCGTGCTTACAGCACTCTATATAGGGTATAATCTGTACCTGGGACTTGCGTCCCAGGCTAATTTATGACGTGCTTGCAGCACTCAAAACTACAGACATTCATACCGGGAACTGGCAGCACCGGCTAAACTATGTCGTGCTTACAGTATTCAAAACTATAGACATTCCCTACCAGGGACTTGCGTCCCTGGCTAATCTATGTCGTGCTTACAGTATTCAAAACTATAGACATTTCTACCTGGGACTTGCGTCCCTGGCTAATCTATGACATGCTTGCAGTATTCAAAACTATATACATTTCTACCGGGAACTGACGTCCCAGGCTAAACTATAGCGTGCTTGCAGCACTTAAGATCCCTTACAACTAAATTCGGGATTATTTTATGATCATGACTATCTTCAATTACCCGAATTGCCTCCTACTTAAAAAGAGGAAGCGTTCCTTTTTCTATATAGATGTCAGTTAGTTTGGAAACGGCGTATTTGGGGAGATCTTCGCTTTTGATTTGGAGGTAGGCTTCGAGGCTTTTTCCTGCCTGTCCGATCTCTATCCGGTAGAAATTGGTGTATAATATCTGATGGGAGAGCACATGTTTGACCCCTTTTAATTCTAATGAAATGTTTAATTCTCCGAGATCTTTAAACAGCTCCTGAAACAAAGGGGTTTGCTCCAGTTCCGGGAAATCCACCGGGTACTCTGTTTCAATTAACGGAAATTCATATAAACCGGTCCAGATATCTTTTCCGGAACGACGGTTCAGCCAGGTAGTCCCTTTATGGGTGATATGGAAATAATGAAAATAGCGGTTCCTTGTTTTGGTTTTGTTTTGTTTGACCGGGTAGTTGGTTACGGTCCCGGTGGCATAGGCCAGACATTTTTCCTGTAGGGGACAAGATGGGCAATCCGGATTCTGGGGAACACATTGTAAAGCACCGAATTCCATAATCGCCTGATTATGCGTAGCGGCCTCTGCCGGGTCCATGACCAGCCCGGCCAGTTCCGTAAATTCCTTTTTCCCTTTTCCCGTATCGACCGGCGTATCCAGTGCAAACAAACGGCTGAGTACCCGGAACACATTCCCATCCACAACCGGATAGGGTTGATTGCCGGAGAAAGAAACAATCGCGGCAGCCGTATACTCCCCTATTCCTTTTAAAGAAAGAACCTCGGAATGAGTTGTTGGAAAGACGCCATCATAATCAGCGACGATGCTCTTTGCTGCCGCATGCAGATTCCGTGCCCGGCTGTAATAGCCCAGCCCCTGCCAGTATTTCAACACTTCATCTTCTGTCGCCTGCGCCAAGGACAACACATCCGGAAAACGTTCCATAAACCGGAGATAATAATCCATTCCCTGTGCCACACGGGTTTGCTGAAGGATAATCTCTGATATCCAGATTTTATAAGGATCTGTCGTATTCCTCCAGGGAAGCTCTCTTTTATGGATTTGGTACCATTGGATCAATATATGACTAATTTCAAAACTATTCTCTGTTCCTACCATGTAAATTTCGTTGTTCTGAGACTTATACCTACTTATATGCATACAAACATACAGAGTTCTTATAAATGGCTGAAATCTTTTTTCTTAAAATTGATTGACAAATCTTTTCGCTCTTAAAATAAAAAGCTATATATTTGCATGCCAAAAATTTAATAGGTTCAAATCAAATAATTTTTTATAGACATGACTAAAGCAGATATTGTTAGCGAGATTGCAAAAAATACCGGTATTGACAAACAAACCGTATTAGCGAGTGTTGAATCTTTCATGAGCATCGTCAAAGGTTCATTGGCTGAGGGAGAGAATGTGTACCTAAGAGGATTCGGAAGTTTTGTAATCAAAAAAAGAGCGCAGAAAACGGCTCGTAATATTTCTAAAAATACTACGATCATCATTCCGGAACACAATATTCCGTCATTCAAGCCGGCGAAAACGTTCTTAAACGATGTAAAATAATAAATAACAAATACGTTTAATTTAAAAATCTAAAAGCGATGCCAAGCGGAAAAAAGAGAAAAAGACATAAAATGTCTACGCACAAGCGCAAAAAGAGACTGAAAAAGAATAGACATAAGAAAAAATAAGTCTATCTCGTAAAACTCTAAAGAACAAACTTAACAAGTGACCTTTTAAGTTTGTTCTTTGCGTATAGAATAAGGTCTAATGTAATTAAAAAACTCCTTTTATAGTGATTAGTGAATTAGTAGTTGATGCACAACCCAAGGAGGTAGCCATTGCCGTTCTGGAAGATAAAAACCTTGTGGAGCTTCAGAAAGAGGCACGCAATGTTTCCTTCGCCGTCGGTGATATCTATCTTGGTAAGGTTAAGAAACTGATGCCCGGGTTGAATGCTGCTTTCATTGATGTAGGTTATAAAAAGGATGCATTTCTTCACTATCTGGACTTAGGTCCTAATTTCAACACCCAACAAAAGTACCTGAAACAGGCATTGGCAGCAGGACAAAAGAAATTGACTCCTGTGTCAAAAACACAGATCCTTCCGGAAATTGAAAAAGAGGGAAGTATCAGTGATGTGCTGAAAGTAGGTCAGGAGGTGTTAGTTCAAATTGCTAAAGAGCCGATCTCAACCAAAGGACCCCGATTGACTTCCGAGCTGTCATTTGCCGGGAGATATATTGTACTGATCCCTTTTGCAGATAAGGTTTCTGTTTCCACCAAGATCAAATCAAGCGAAGAGCGGGCCCGTTTACGGCAATTGATACAAAGTATTAAGCCCAAAAACTTCAGTGTGATCGTTCGTACTTCTTCGGAAGGCAAACGTGTTGCGGAACTTGATCATGAACTAAAAACATTATTGAAACGCTGGGAAGACAACATTGTAAAAGTTCCTAAGGCAAAGCTCCCTTCGGTTATTTATGAAGAGACAGCCCGTACGGTTGCATTGTTGAGGGATATTTTTAATCCCTCCTTCCAGAACATTCATGTAAACGACAAAGACGTATATAACAATGTACGGGATTATGTCAGTTTAATTGCTCCGGGACGGGAAGACATCGTTAAGTTATATACGGGTGAACTTCCTATCTTTGATAATTTTGGTATCACCAAACAGATCAAGTCGTTATTCGGCCGGACAGTTACTTATAAGAGTGGAGCTTATCTGATCATTGAACACACGGAAGCCATGCATGTGATTGACGTAAACAGCGGAAACCGCTCGAAGGGAAGCACTGCACAGGAAAAAACAGCAATTGACGTAAACATGGCAGCAGCTGATGAGATCGCACGCCAGTTACGCCTTCGTGATTTGGGAGGCATTATTGTCATAGATTTTATCGACATGTCAGAAGCTGCCAACAGACAAAAGCTCTTTGAACACATGTCAAAGGCAATGGCAACAGACCGGGCCAAACACAACATCCTACCTTTAAGCAAATTCGGTCTGATGCAAATTACCAGGCAAAGGGTCCGTCCGGCAATGGATGTGGACACGAATGAAACCTGTCCTACCTGTTTCGGAACAGGAAAGGCAAAACCTTCAATCTTATTTACAGATAGCCTGGAAGGGAAAATTGATTGTTTAGTGAATAAACATCGAGTGAAGAAATTCAACCTGCACGTACATCCTTATGTTGCAGCATATGTGAATAAAGGTCTTTATCCTTTAAGCATGAAGTGGAAGTTTAAGTATACTCATGGATTAAGGGTCATACCTGATCAGAGTCTGGCCTTTCTGGAATATAAATTTTATGATTCCGACAAAAATGAGCTGGACATGAAAGAAGAAATCGAAATTAAGTAAATGCAAAAGAAAGAGTTACCGGAAATGACAGCTGGTAACTCTTTTTTTATCTCCTTTAACGTCTTTTCCCTGTTTTACCGGTTTTCTGCCGTAATGTCATTTGAACTGTCAACAAAATATTTTGTTTATTTAATAATTGCTTTGGCATACTATTTGTTATATATAGATCAGAAAAGAATATTAATAAATAAGCATATAAAACAATTATGGGAAAAATTATTGGAATTGACTTAGGAACAACCAACTCTTGTGTTGCCATACTGGAAGGTAACGAACCGGTTGTTATTACGAATAGTGAAGGAAAAAGAACAACTCCTTCTATTGTTGCTTTCATTGAAGGTGGCGAACGCAAAGTGGGTGATCCGGCCAAACGCCAGGCAATCACCAATCCTGAAAAAACTATTTTCTCTATCAAACGTTTCATGGGTGAAACCTATGACCAGGTACAAAGAGAGATTAACCGCGTTCCTTACAAAGTGGTTCGTGGGGACAACAATACTCCACGTGTTGAGATCGACGGCCGTTTATATACTCCACAGGAAATTTCAGCGATGATCCTTCAGAAAATGAAGAAAACGGCTGAAGATTACTTAGGTCAGGAAGTGACAGAAGCGGTGATTACCGTACCGGCTTACTTTAGCGATGCGCAGCGCCAGGCGACCAAAGAAGCGGGTGAGATCGCGGGTCTGACTGTTCGCCGTATTGTGAACGAACCGACTGCTGCTTCTCTGGCATATGGTCTGGACAAGACAAACAAAGATATGAAGATCGCTGTCTTCGACTTAGGAGGTGGTACATTCGATATTTCAATCCTTGAATTAGGAGATGGTGTGTTTGAAGTAAAATCGACTAATGGGAATACCCACTTAGGAGGGGATGACTTTGACCACGTAATTATTGACTGGCTGGCTGAAGAGTTCCAGCGGGAAGAAGGATTAGACCTGCGTCAGGACCCGATGGCTTTGCAACGTCTGAAAGAGGCTGCTGAAAAAGCAAAAATCGAATTGTCAAGTACAACCAGTACAGAGATCAACCTGCCTTACATCATGCCAGTAAACGGTATTCCAAAGCACTTGGTTAAAACATTGACCCGTGCTAAATTCGAACAATTGGCTGACACGTTGATCCAGGCTTGTATCGAACCTTGCCGCCAGGCGTTGAAAGATGCAGGGTTGAACACTTCTGACATTGATGAAGTGATCTTAGTAGGTGGTTCTACCCGTATACCTGCTGTGCAGGACATCGTTGAGAAATTCTTTGGTAAAGCTCCTTCCAAAGGGGTGAACCCGGATGAAGTAGTGGCTGTAGGGGCTGCGATCCAGGGTGGTGTATTGACCGGAGAAGTGAAAGACGTATTGTTGTTAGACGTAACTCCACTTTCTTTGGGTATCGAAACCATGGGTGGTGTGATGACGAAACTGATCGAATCCAACACAACAATCCCAACCAAGAAATCAGAGACCTTTACGACTGCTGTAGACAACCAGCCTTCCGTAGAGATCCATATCTTACAGGGAGAACGTTCACTGGCGAAAGACAACAAATCCATCGGTCGTTTCCACTTAGACGGTATTCCTGCCGCGCAACGTGGTGTACCTCAGATTGAAGTTACTTTTGACATCGATGCCAATGGTATCCTGAATGTATCTGCTAAAGACAAAGGAACCGGCAAGGAACAAAGCATCCGTATCGAAGCATCCAGCGGTTTGAGCGATGATGAAGTAAAACGCATGAAAGAAGAAGCGGCTGCCAACGCAGAAGCGGATAGAAAAGAGAAAGAGCGTATTGATAAGCTGAACCAGGCTGATAGCCTGATCTTCCAGACTGAAAAACAGTTGAATGATCTGGGTGACAAACTTCCTGCGGACAAAAAAGCTCCGATCGAAGCGGCTTTAAATAAATTGAAAGAGGCTCACAAGGCACAGGATGTGGCTGCCATTGATGCAGCTACTGCAGAATTGAACACCGTATTCCAGGCTGCCAGCCAGGAAATGTACAACGCCCAGGGCGGTGCACAGGGTGGCCCTCAGCCGGGACCGGATTTCGGCCAGCAGGCTAATAACAACAATAACAGCCAGGATGGCGGTGTGACAGATGTTGATTTTGAAGAAGTGAAGTAATACTTCCATCAGATAACCATATAAGAGAAAAAGCGGTTACCCTCAAACGGTAATCGCTTTTTTATTTGGCTCCAGAGACCGGAAAATAGACAAACAGAGAAAGACCAATAAACAGAAAAGAGTCCTGAAAAGATAGCTGTGATTGAAAAAAGATGGCTTTGATTGAAAAATCCTGAAAGGACGAACCATGTTAGCCTGAGACGCAAGTCCCAGGTAGGGAATATATATAGTTCTAAGTGCTGCAAGCACATCATAGATTAGCCAGGGACGCCAATCCCAGGTATAGATATATGGTTTTGAGTGCTGTAAGCACGAAACAAAAGATTTCATTATATTTACCGTATTCATTATTACCCCCAAAACCTATAAAATTATGTCACAATCATTAAAGGGAAGAGTATATATTCTGTTTCTACAAAAATATGGCATTGAATACAATGAACGGTTTTTATGGGATGATTAAATATGGTGCCGTGCTTACAGCACTCTATATAGGGTATGATCTGTTCCTGGGACTTGCGTCCCAGGCTAATTTATGACGTGCTTCCAGCACTCAAAACTTACACATCTATACCTGGTAACACGGATCTCAGGCTAATATGTTTCGTCCTTTCAGGACTAAACTCCTGTTAATTGTAAACCGGAAACTATTCCTCCCGGTAAATGGTGCTGGCGCTTGTGCCGGAAAAAGCAGAGAAAAAACCAACTAACAGGTTTTTATTGGCCGGGTCTACCGCCCGGATATTGGTTTCCACATTCGCAGGAGGACCACTGAACAGCGGATTAGAACCATACACTTCAGTCTGTGCATTCATCAGGAATTCCGAATATTCTTTTGTAATGCCATCCACCCGTAGAGTGATCAGGTCTCCATCCTCTATCAGGAACTTATCCTCTTCCTGATCCAGATAAAAACAGCTAACCCCTTCCAGGATCTTATTTTCAATATATTCATCATCAATCATGGAAAAGTCTATCAGGGAATCATTCAATGCCACCTGATTCCGGAAGACATGAAACTTAAAGTAATTCTCTTCTATATCCGGTAAGGTTCCATAAAACAACACCTCCACATAATCCCCGAAAAAGAGATCCACCGCCTGCACCTGAATCGAATCGACCTGAGGAGCCGGAGGGAGGAAAGAGGTGGCGGTATACTCTTCCAGCACCCCATCTTCATCATAATCCAGCGAAACCAACAATTGATAGGTTTTCCCTTCCACGCCATACACATCCGGGTCTGTCAGATAGAGCCCGGCTTCCGTGGCACTCTCTTTCAGATGGAAAAGGGTATCCCCACTACTGATCGTAACCAATGCCCCACTGATCCCTGCCGGTTTAGCGGTTGCAAAATAACCGGTGGAGCGGGTGATCCGGATGGAATGTTGCATCGTATCCGTGGTAATATATCCATAGATCACCAAACGTTCTGCCGCTGCTTCTGTTTCCAGATAAATACGGTCCGTACAGGCTATATTCAGTAGCAAAAGTGATAAAAGGGCTGTTAACCCAAGGTTTATTTTTCTTTTATATATGATAGATTTCATCTGCTGACAGTTTTTTAATTTAAATTAGTCATGAACTCCTTTAACTCCTAAAAAGTAAAATTCCAGGTCACCGAAGGAATGAAGGTAAAGAGATACACTCTTTCCGCATAAGAGACATCCGGCTGTTCATCCTCCTGACGGAAAATAATAGTCCACGGGTTCTTTCTTCCATAGGCATTATACAACGAAAAACTCAATTCATGCTTAAAGCGTTTTCCCGGTTTCGACAACTGGCAGGTCGCGGAAAGATCCAGCCGGTGATAGGCCGGATAGCGAAACTCATTACGTCCGGAATAGATCGGCACATAATTATTTTCTACCAGATAACGTCCCGTAGGATACGTCACCGGGGAACCGCTTGCATAGACCCAGTTTCCGGAAACAGACCATTTCTCATTCAACTGGTAACTACCCACAATCGAAAGATTATGAGGTTTATCATAGGGAGAACGATACCACTCATCCTCATTAATATCATCAATCCGGCGTCTGCTCTTAGACAAGGCATAGCTTACCCACCCGGTGAAAGGACCTGTATTCTTTCTCAGCATCAATTCCAGACCATAGGAATACCCCTTTCCAAAACGCAGCTCCTGTTCCAGGTCTTTGTTGGCGATCAGTTCGGCATGGTCTTTAAAATCCACCACATCTTTCATCTTCTTATAATAAACCTCCGCGGAGAACTCATACTCATTCTGCATCAGATTCCGGAAATAACCAACGGCAAACTGGTCAGACAACTGAGGTTTCACATTCTGGGAAGCCTGAAACCAGACATCCAGCGGAGAACCGGCTGAAGAATTGGAGGCTAACTGAATATATTGCGCCGTCCGGGAATAACTCCCTTTGACCGAATGTTGGTCACTCAACAGATAGACTAATCCTACACGAGGCTCGAACTGATGTTGAGTGTTATAGAATTTCCCCTTTTTATATTCTTTCGTATGACTCATTTCATACCCTTCTAAGAATTTCACCTCTTCCCCGTTTGAAATATTCTGGAACCAGGAGAAACGAATCCCATATTTCAGTTTAAGATTATCTCCCAGGCTCATATCATTGGAGACATACAACGCACTCTCCATCGCATATTCCCTCGGCAGCCTGATCCGGCTGACAATCGCGTCCTCTCCCATACCACCACCGTCACCCGGCATAAAGTTATGATAGGTCATTTGATAACCAAACTTCAAATTATTCCATGTGTTGGGATGCCACGAAAAATCTGCTTTTATACCGTAATCATCCATCTTGGACTGCCAATCCTGCTTCAATTGGCTGTTCGGGTCAAACCGCATATAGTAATCATAAAAACTACCCAACACGGTAAAGTTAGAGAACAGTTTAGGAGAAAAAATATGATTCCACCGGATGGTAGCCGTCTTATTCCCAAAATTCATTCCGGCAAACTTGGTAGAAAAGTTATCCTTCCCAAAGTAACCGGCGATATAGATACGGTTATTATCATCAATTTTATAATTCACCTTGGCATTCATATCATAGAAATAGAGGCTGGTTTCCCGCATATCCTTGTCGTTGGATAATTTCAGGAACAGGTCAGCATAGGTTCTCCTGCCGGATACAATAAAAGAAGAGCGTTCAGATCCCAACGGTCCTTCCAGGGTCAGACGGCTGGCAATCAAACCAATCCCACCCGTACCAGAAAACCGTTGATTATTCCCATCCCGGGAACGGATATCCATCAACGAAGAAAGCCGTCCCCCGAAAGAGGCCGGAATATCTCCTTTATACAACGTCACATCTTTGATTGCGTCATTATTAAACACCGAAAAGAATCCCATCAGGTGGGAAGCACTATACACAGTGGCTTCATCCAGGAGGATCAGGTTCTGGTCCGGGCTTCCCCCACGGACACTGAAACCGGAAGAACCTTCCGAGGTAGCCTGCACACCCGGCAACAACTGGACGACCTTGATCACATCGACCTCACCTAACAAAGCAGGCATCGCTTTGATTTCTTTCACAGAGAGCCGCTCCGTGCTCATTTCCGTTTTAGCCACATGGGAATTAGCCGCCTCAGCGGTGATCACTACCTCCTGCAACTGTTTGCTGTTAGTATGTATACGGAAATTCAAACGGTTATCTTCCGACAGACGGACATCTATCTCCTGATTATCATACCCCACATAAGAAACGACTAACGTATATTCTCCTGCCGGAAGGCTGAGAGAATAAAACCCATACGCATTCGTAACCGCACCAATCCTTGTCCCCTTCACTAAAACACCCGCACCGATCAGATCTTCACCATCATTTGCGTCAGAGATCGTACCACTGATGGTATACCTCTTTTCCTGAGCCGTCAAATGAGAAGTGAATAGTAACAATCCGAATAGGTAAATTAAAAATTGCTTCTTCTTCACAATTACTTCCATTAGATAGATTATGTATTAATTTTCACGCTTCAAAATTGATAAAAAAGCGTTATTCTCCTGCCTGTTTATAGACCAACTACTCTTTTTTGTAGACAAAAACATCCCTTTTTTACCCCTATCCGGTCCTGAACTATTTTTACCGGGTTCCAAGATATAAAAAGATCATCCCGATCAAAACCAACAGTAGGTCAAGGGCTTTACTTTTCAGATTCTTTTCATGGAAGAACAGGGCTCCGGCAGCAAAGGTGACCAACACATTACTTCTGCGGATCATGGAAACAATAGAGATCATCGAGTCCGGGAAACTCAATGCATAAAAATAGATCCAGTCCGCTATGATCAGGAATACAGAGATAAAAATAATATTCCACTTCCAGATAAAAGGTGTACTGTTCTCCCTGCGGGGATACCAAAGCAAAAACAGGACCAGCAACATAATGAAACATTGATAGACATTAAACCAAACCTGCACAGTCATGACATCCATATACTGCATCAGGTGTTTATCATACAATCCACTCATGGCTCCGAACATAGCAGATAACACCATGAAAAAGATCCACTTATTATTGGCAAAATGGATTCCCTCCTTTTTCCCCGATGAAGATAGCAGATAAAAAGAGACGATCGACAAAATCACTCCTGTCCACTGATACAGATTCAGCCGTTCCCCGAAAATGATCAGGGCCCCCAGTAACGTCATCACCGGCTGGGTTGCTTTGATAGGTCCCGTAATGGTTAACGGCAGGTTCTTCACCGCGAAATAACCAAACAACCAGGAAGACAAAACAATCACCGCCTTAATAAAAACAGCTATATGTTGATCCAAAGGAACGTTAGGGACATATACCATCGTCCCGTCCAGCACCGGAGTAAAATAAGACAGTAAAATAAAAGGGACAAAGATCAGACTGCTGATCAACGTATTCAGAAACAATACCGGAATCACAGCATTCCCGGTCAAAGAAAGTTTCTTATTCACATCATAACACCCCAAAAAGAATGCCGATAAAAAAGCAAGCGCTAACCACATATTATTTTAATTTAACTCCGGAATCCTTTCCGCAGACTATACACATAATTAAAACCATAGAAAAAGGGTATTTCATATTTTCTTTTTCAAAACGATCCTGTTTTCACTAATTGAGTTCCGGAGGAACGACACATCACAGCCTGGGATGCAAGTCCCAGGTATAGATAGTACTTACAGCACTCCGTTTTTTATTTTCGGTACCTGGGACTTGCATCCCAGGCTACTATGTAACGTCCCTTTAGGACTCAATAAAGATCAATCGGCAGAAACAAACAATTCCTCCGGATAAGCAATCTCCACTAAGAACAACGCATGCCCGGGTGCAGAGGTACCTGCTTTTCCCCGGTCCTTCGCTTCGATCACCTGCCGGAAACCATCTATCGACAGCTTTCCTCTTCCGACCTCTAACAACGTCCCCACAATAGCACGGACCATATTCCTCAAAAAGCGGTCTGCCTGTATAGTAAAGACCCACAAGTCATCCTCCTGCTTCCACTCCGCCCGGTAAATCCGGCAGTTATTCGTTTTTACGTCCGTATGCAACTTACTGAAACTGGTGAAATCAATATACTCAAACAACACCTGGCAAGCCGCATTCATCGCTTCAAAATCCAGCGTAGCAGGGACTTTATACACGAACTCATAATGAAACGGATCTTTCCGGGAAATCGTATAATACTGATACGTACGGGAAGTCGCGTCAAAACGGGCATGCGCCTCCGGAATTACCGGAACGATCCGGTAAATAGCGATATCTTTCGGTAAAAGCCGGTTCAGCTTCTCTACCAGAAAAGCCAGATCCTCTACCGGAGTCTCCCAGTCAAAATGAGCAACCATCAGGCGGGCATGTACACCCGCATCCGTCCGGCCTGCTCCCACGATTGAAACAGGCTTTCTCAAAATGGTTGCCAAAGCCTCCTCAATCGACTGTTGAACAGATATTCCGTTTGGCTGGCTCTGCCATCCGCAAAAATTCTTTCCGTTATACCCCAAATAGATAAAATACCGATTCACCGCTTACTTCTTTATTATTTTCGCAGCAAAGGTAGCAGAAATCTTACCTGCGATTGCTTAAACCCTGAAAAAAGTGTAATTTTGTACCGGAATTCACCGGGAGAAGTTACACACAAAAGATCTCCTCTTTTATTTGACAGGCAATAAAAACAAGGCAGTAGTTATACATCAATTCGTTATAAGGTTATCAGTTAATTAAAAAGAACATGTTTGAAGAATTATTACAATCCTCCTATTTTTCCATATTCCTGATCATCGCATTGGGATTCATGTTGGGACGTATACAGATCAAAGGACTTTCATTAGATGTCTCCGCGGTTATTTTCATCGCCCTCCTTTTCGGACACTATGGGGTGATCATCCCCAAAGCATTAGGCAACTTTGGGCTGGTCCTGTTTATCTTTACCATAGGCATACAAGCCGGACCCGGTTTTTTTGACTCATTCCGTTCCAAAGGAAAAACCCTCATTCTGATCACCCTGCTCATCGTAGGGTCCGCCTGCCTGACCGGAATCGGATTTAAATATGCACTCGATATAGATATCCCCAGTATTGTAGGGCTGATCGCAGGAGCATTGACCAGCACCCCCGGTCTTGCCGTAGCGATCGACAGTACCCAGTCCTCACAGGCATCCATCGCCTACGGGATTGCCTATCCGTTCGGTGTGATCGGAGTGATCCTGTTCATTAAGCTACTTCCTAAAATGCTCAGAAAAAACCTGGTAACAGAAGCTAAAAACCTGGAAGCTCAGAGAAAAGATAAATATCCGGCGATGAAAACAGCCACTTTCCGGATCATCAACGCTAATATTTTTGACAAAACATTAGCCGAGTTACATCTGCGTTCCATGACCGGAGCTGTTGTCTCCCGTGTCAAACATAATGAAGTCATATCGATCCCGAACGCAACAACCGTACTCCATGAAGGAGATATGATCAAAGCAGTTGGAAATGATAAATCCTTAGACCAGCTAACGATCCTGTTAGGAGAACGGACAGAAGATGATCTTCCCTTATCACAAACACAGGAGCTCCAATCCCTGCTTCTCACCAATAAAAGCATTATTAACAAAACACTGGGTCACCTGAACCTACAGGGCACCTTCGGCTGTACCGTCACCCGCGTACGCCGTAGTGGGATCGATCTGCCTGCCGAACCGGACCTGGTACTGAAGTTTGGGGATAAACTGATGGTAGCCGGCGAAAAAGAGGGGTTAAAAGAATTGGCTCAATTTATGGGAAATGATGAAAAAAGACTTTCTGACACAGACTTTTTCCCGATTGCCACAGGAATTGTGTTAGGTGTACTGGTAGGTAAAATAAATATCTCCTTCTCCGAGTCCTTTTCTTTTTCTCCCGGACTAACCGGAGGGATCCTGATTGTTGCCTTAGTGTTAAGTGCTATCGGTAAAACCGGTCCGGTCATCTGGTCTATGTCCGGATCAGCCAACCAATTACTTCGACAATTAGGACTTCTTTTGTTCCTGGCTGAAGTAGGAACTTCCGCCGGGGTCAACCTCGTATCCACATTCCAGGAAAGCGGATGGACCTTGTTCGGGGTAGGATTTGCGATCACATTAGTACCTATGATCCTCGCTGTCATTTTCGGATATACTATTTTTAAGATCAACATACTGGATCTATTAGGAACCATTGCCGGAGGTATGACCAGTACACCGGGACTGGCTGCTGCTGACTCGATGAGTGACAGTCCGGCACCCAGTGTGGCCTATGCCACCGTCTATCCGATTGCCATGGTGATCCTGATCATTTTCATACAGGCCATTGCCCACTTAGTCGTTTAACAATCTAAAAATACTACTGATCATGAAAAGAATACGCCATTTCTTTCTTCTATGGGTGAGTATATATCTCACAACCAATAGCTTCGCAGCAGTTGACCCGGCTGTTATCCGTTCAACAGTGAATGAACTGGTAAAAAAAGACAGCAGAAACAGGATCCAGATTGAAAAAGCAGTCTACCAGGTTGCCGGCTTATGGCAGGCTACCGATGGGTCAGACAAAGATTTTCAGACATTCTACCTAGAGAACTATCTGTCAGATGCTCAGGAAAAAGAGGAGGTGTTCCTAAAGATCAGTGATTACCTCGAAGGAATCTACGGACACTTCAATGAAATGTCCCTGCGCCTTCAAAAAAACATGATCCTCAATACGGGTCCGCTACTTCCGGTCGATGAACGTTTCGGTTCCTTCAAACCATCCACCCATCTGTCAGATGATTTCTACAGAAGCAAGATCGCATTTGTCGTAGCTCTAAATTTCCCGGAATTATCCCTGAAAGAAAAAGAGATGCTGGGAACAAACCGGAAAGCCTGGGCCTATGCACGGTTAGGAGATATCTTCACAAAACGGATCCCGGCAGAGATCCAGCAAAAAGTAGCGGCCGCCGGCAGTGATGCGGATCTTTATATTGATGCCTACAATATTTATATGGGTTCCCTGATCAATCCAAAAGGGAAACAACTTTTCCCGGATGACATGATCCTGCTGTCCCACTGGAACCTGCGGGATGAGATCAAGGCAAATTACAACAAAGGAAGAGAAGGGACGGAAAGACAACGCACCGTATATGAAGTGATGAAACGGATCATCTCCCAGCAAATTCCGGTAGAAGCAATCAATTCCGGTACATATAACTGGAATCCTTATAACAATGTCCTCTACAAAGAGGGAAAAATCGTACAGGGAACACCGGAATCTACCATCCGGTACCAGAAGATGCTGAATAATTTCAAAGCACAGCAGGAGATAGATAAATTTACCGGAAACACCTATATAGACCGCAATTTCAACGAAAAGATGGAAATCGCGCAGGAAGAGGTGGAAGCCCTGTTCCACGAGTTCCTTTCCGCTCCGGAACTGAAAGAAGTGGGACGAATGGTATCCAGACGGGTGAAACGCAGATTAGAAGCTTATGACATCTGGTATGACGGCTTCAAAGCCAGAAGTAATCTTGATGAAACAAAACTCAGTGAGACCACCCGGAAACTCTACCCGGATGCGGAAGCGCTGGAGAAAGACCTTCCGAATATCCTTACCAAATTAGGTTTCCCGGAAGACAGGGCAAAGTATCTCGCGGAGAAAATTGCCGTAGACAATGCCCGTGGCTCCGGTCATGCCTGGGGAGCCGCCATGAAAGGACAAAAATCCCGGCTTCGTACCCGGATCCCGGCGCAGGGAATGGACTACAAAGGCTACAACATTGCCATCCATGAATTCGGTCACAATGTGGAACAGACCATCTCCTTGTACGACGTAGACTACTACATGCTCAACGGAGTGCCCAACACCGCGTTTACCGAAGCATTAGCTTTCGTATTCCAAAAACGGGACCTGGATATTTTAGGGATCAAAAACGAAGATCCTAAAAAAGAGGAAATGGATATCTTAGATAAGATCTGGAGCATGTATGAAATCTGTGGAGTCTCTATGCTGGATATAGCCGTATGGAAATGGATGTATGCCAATCCGGATGCTACGGCAGAACAACTGCGGGAAGCTACGATCCGCCTCTCCAAAGAGATCTGGAACCAATATTATGCCCCGGTATTCGGTGTACGGGATGAAACCGTCTTAGCGATCTACTCCCATATGATCGGTTATCCACTCTATCTGTCGGCCTATGCCTTCGGCCAGATCATCGAATTCCAGATCGAAGGCTACCTCGAAGGGAAAGATTTTGCCACCGAAGTAGACCGTATCTATAAATTAGGCCGCCTCACCCCTACCCAGTGGATGCGGGAAGCAACTGGTGATCCACTAAGCGTCAAACCCATGCTGGAAGCACTCAATAAAAAAGTACTGAAAAAGAAATAAAGAGTCGTCTACAAAGAGTGTTGTGTCCGGATATTTACAATTTAATATAAAAAATTGATAAACAGCAGGTAAAAGGAATCCACTAATCGCTCTTATTATCTTTTTGAATCAAAAATTATAACCTGTAATCCATTACCCTGATAGGGGTGAAACCCTTTCACAGGGTTGTAGCAAAGAAAAGCCTCTCTGCCCCGGGTAGTACCTGGGGTTATGCAAAGGCAAGTCCGGAAGACTCATCAACTTAAAAATCGTAACTTTACTTCATGCACGACTTACTTTTTAATTAAACACGCTCTTTCGTAACAACTATAGATGGACCTCCATTTCCATGGAGAATTTATTATTTCTTTATCCCATATCTGGCCGTACGGGCATCCTGGATCACCCCTTTCCAGTTCAATCCATAGCCGAAGTTGTAGATATTTCCTTCCGTATCCTGATGGCATTCCATATCGAAAGGTACATCCTCCGCCTGCTTTTCTACGGTTGTCATATCAGCGGGCATCTGGAAAGGCAGCAAACCGGAGGGTTCGTATTTACCGGAGACCATATCGAGTACCGACTGTGTGGTGTTTCCGAACGAAACGAATATACCATCCATTTTGTCCTCAAACTCGGCAAAGATCATCGGGTTGGATACGTCAACAATTGCGATGACCGGTTTATCTCCCATCATTTCCCGGGTGGTTAACAAAACATCCAGATCGTTGGAGTTGGCTGTCCGGGCTGATTTATTTTTATAGGTACGGTCTGTGACCGACGGATCAATGACCGGATCGCCGGCAGCTATACTATGTTCCCGTGCATCCACCGCAGTATAGGGATTATACTGTAAAGAGACCGGCACATATCCGTTTCCTCCAGCTTTGCGATCGGCTAAGGAATATCCTCCATTCTCACTTTGCGGACTGGATACGAACACTAAGGCAAAATCCGCCTCCATAGGATTAGAGGTCACGTTGTAGTATTTCCGGACGATATCCAGGCTTACCGGATAATCTAAAGAAGGTTCCGTCCAGATTCCCCACCAGTTTTTAGAAGCGGGTTTATACACTTTAGGCACGAATACGGTTTTCTTTTCCGTAATGGGCAGGACATTCGCCTTATTTTTCACCATGACCAGCGATTTCACCTGTGCATCATAGCCCGCCTGCATAAACTCCGGATTTCCTACCACCCGGGCACTTTCCGCCGGATCCAGATAGGGATTTTCAAACAATCCCAGACGGAAGATATTCTTCAACAGGCGAACGGCCGATTGTTCAAAACGCTTTCTCATAAAGGATTTCCCATGTTGCTTCACACCCATCTGGTAGGCTTCCAGCACAGGCCCTTTATCATTGTTTCCTCCAAACTGGTCTACACCTGCCATCAAAGCCACGTAATGCCGTTCCGCAATGCTCAATTCCTCCACACCCCAGGGTTTACCGGCAAAGATATCCGGTGTGGGTCCTTCGTCGTTGGTTACTCCCCAGTCTGTACAAACCACGCCGTCATATCCATATTGTTCCCTTAACAGATCGGTAATAATATATTTACTGAAAGCATTTCCGTAGTTGGTTCCATCCGGAGCCCGGTCGTAGGAAATGGTATAATAAGGCATCACGGCAGAAGCCACGCCTGTTTTTCCTTCCAGTTTGAACGCACCGTCAATAAAAGGTTTCAGATGATCCTGAAAGTTATTTCCCGGATATACGGCAAACTTGCCATAGGCCCAGTGTCCGTCACGGCCACCCTCTTCCGGTCCTCCGCCCGGCCAGTGCTTCACCATGGCGTTTACACTCTGATAGCCCCAGCCATCCTTGATTTCATCTTTTCCTGCGGAGGTCTGGAAACCATCTACATAAGCCCGGGCAATGTCCGTAACCAATTGGGAACTTTCCCCGAACGTCATGGAGATACGATACCACCGGGGTTCTGTTCCCAGATCGATCTGGGGAGAAAGGGCGGTTCCTATCCCTAACGCTCTGTATTCTATCGAGGCAATCTCTCCGAATTGCTTTACGATCTCCGGATCAAAAGTAGCAGCCAGTCCCAGTTCCCGTGGCCACAAAGAGATATCTCCCCCGGCACCGGCATTGAATTCCGCATTTCCGGTAGCTGAATGGCGCGGGTCCGTACTGGTGTTGCCCGGAATTCCCAATCCCTGTCCCTCTACGAAAGCCTGCATCGTATTGTTCCAGCGGGCAGCCACTTCCGGACTTTGAACGGTAGTGATCAATACATGCCGCAGATGATCTTCTGCCAGGAATTGTTTCTGTGCGTCTGTCAGGTCCCAGGCATTCGCTCCGCTTTCTGCCAGCGGTTTTCCGTTGTAGGTCCCTCCGCCAAATCCAAAGGACATGGCCGGAATCGCCTGGTGACCACTGTAGAGCATCAATCCGGTAATCTGTTCCACCGACATCCGCTTAGCCAGGGCTTTGGCTCTTTCCTCTACGGGATGCCGCCAGTCTTCATAAGGATCCAGTTTCCCGTTTTTGTTCAGGTCTTTAAACTGTAATCCGTCTTTGGTAATAATTTTTACACCGGAAGCGGGCGAATACCCTAAGGTGGCCCCCCCTTCATTCTCTACCAGAACATACTCCCCCTGTGCATGGGTAGGTATTTGCATGGAAAATAAGATTGTTAAAATAAATAGAAATGACTTTTTCATAATAATCAAGTTGAATTTCAATAAATATCACCTATGCTTGTGTCATATTGACGCAAATATAACAGATATAATTTGTATTACCACCTGAAAGAACCTATTTGAAAACATTAAATTACTTTAAAATAGGGATGACAGAGTCGATAAGTCGTGTGGGTTCCCTATTTTTAACTATTAATTTGTTGTGGTATGGAGCAAAATGAAAAAAAGTTCTCATTCTCTGAGTCTGATCTTTTCCTTCCGGGGATCTCTCTGGACTGTGTCATATTCAGTTTTCATGACGGAAACCTCAAGATCCTGCTGAACAGGTTCCGGGATTATTCCAAATGGATGCTTCCGGGTGGTTTCGTTCATAAAGAGGAGAGTGTGGATGAAGCGGCTGCACGCACCCTTACTTCCCGTACAGGCATACGGGATATTTACCTGCGCCAGTTCTACCTGTTCGGGGACCGGGACCGGATCAACATAGAAGAAAACCGGGCTCTGCTGCTTTTCAAAGCGGAGGCAGAAATGGAACAAATCAGTTCAATCGGAGAAGAATGGTTCCTGCAACGTTTTGTGAGTGTGGGATATTTTGCATTTGTGGAGTTTGATAAGATCCATATATCGACCAATCCACAGGAGGAAACCCAGTGGTTTGACCTGCATGAGGTTCCGGTTCTGTATGCGGACCATAACAAGATCATCGAAAAGGCGATCACGACCATCCGGGGGCAATTGAACAGTATTCCGATCGGATATGAACTGTTACCGGAAAAATTCACGCTGACCCAACTACGGATTATTTATGAGACGATCCTGGATAAAAAATTAGACCGTAGGAATTTCCAGCGTAAGATCCTTTCTACCGGATTAGTTTATAAGCGGGACGAGGTGTACAAAAAAATGGGGCTATAAGTCCTCTGCTTTATATTCGTTTGATAAAGAAAAATACAAAAATGCGATCCGGCACGGGATCTCACTGTTTTGAATAAATCTCCTTTCTATAGGAGGATATCCCTATAATTTTGTAATTTTGTTCTTCAAAAACAGAATCAGAGATGTATAAAGATATATTCAGATGGATGATTGCTATCATTTCCCAGCCCCAGAGAGCATGGAAATCACTGGCAAGAAAAGAAGAAAAAGGCGATGAGTTTTTATCGCGCTTTATCTATCCCTTAATAGGTCTTCTTACACTGGTCGCTTTTTTAGGCGTATTGTTTACCCGGAAAGAGTTCGATGTAGAGTTAGCATTGAAATCCTCGATCAAAACATTAGTATCTGCTTTCGGTGGATTTTATTTGGCTTCTTACCTGCTCAATGAAGTCTGGTATAGCCTGTTCAAGCGGGAAAAGAACATGAAACTCTGCCAGCAGTTTGTCGGTTATTCCTCTTCCCTGATGTTTGCGATCAGTATGGTGTTAATGTTAATTCCGGAGTTTTTCTTTTTGCGTATCTTTGTTCTCTATACATTTTATATTGTGTGGGAGGGCGCCGTTCCTTACATGCAGATCGAAGAAAAAAACAAAGTGAAATTCTCAGCCATTGCAACCGCTTTGATTGTTCTGTTACCGGAGATCATAGGCATAACCCTGTTCATGCTGATGCCGGGATTACGCTTTTGATAATACACAAAAAGAATGAAACAAAAGATCAGTAACAACATACAAATTAAAAACAAGCGGGCCACATTTGATTATGAACTGCTTGAAACCTTTACGGCGGGTATCGTCCTGACCGGCACCGAGATTAAGTCGATCCGTCTGGGAAAAGCCAGTCTGGTAGATACGTTCTGCCTGATAGAAAAGGGGGAGTTGTGGGTGAAGAATATGTATATCGCTGAATATTTCTACGGTACTTATAACAACCACGCAGCCCGCCGTGACCGGAAGTTACTTCTCACCAAAAAAGAATTACGTAAAATAGAGAGCGAATCCAAAAACAGCGGATTCACAATCGCACCCACCCGGATGTTTATCAATGACAAGGGCCTGGCCAAAGTGGTGATAGCTATTGCCAAAGGTAAAAAAGAATATGATAAGCGGGATTCCATCAGGGAGCGGGATGACAGGCGGGAAATGGACCGCGCTTTCAAAAGGTAGGGATGAGTCAGATCATCATCAGAATCTGGAAATGTATCAAACAGGCCCTACCCAAAGCAGGTAAGACTTGTTTGTGGCTATTGAAGATTATTTTACCTATCTCTTTATTTGTAAGAATTCTTCAATACTCAGGCTTATTGGCTAAATTTTCCGCAGTTCTGGAACCTCTTTTTTCTTTTATTGGATTGCCTGGGGAGACTGCTATTATTTATATTACCAGTATTTTCTGTCCTTTATATGCCCCTATTGCCCTGATCACCTCGATGTCCCTCGGACTCAGGGAGGCTACTATTCTCAGCCTGATGTGCCTGACTGCACATAACCTGATCGTCGAATCTGCTGTGCAGGCGAAAACAGGCTCTTCCTTCTGGGGAATCACTTTCCTGCGGATCCTGATGAGTTTTGTGATTGCGCTTGTCCTGCACTGGGTCCTGCCGTTGGGAGGATGGGGACAGATAGGGATCACACAGAGTGCAGAGGTGTGTGACAATATAGGAGAGGTTTTTATTTTATGGTTCACCAGCTCGATGCGGGTGGTCATCTCTATTTTACTAATCGTTACGGCATTGATGATCCTTCACTATGTGCTGGAGGAATTTAAACTGATGAAAGGGTTATCCGGTTTGTGTGCTCCTTTCATGAAAATATTCGGTCTCCCACGTGACGCTGCTTTCCTTTGGCTGGTAGGTAACCTGGTAGGTCTGGCCTATGGGGGAGCCATTATGATTGAACAAATGGAAGAGAACAAACTCTCACGTCAGAACGGAAATCTGCTGAATTATCACTTAGCGATGTGCCACTCGTTGCTGGAGGATACCATTATCTTTGTCGCCATTGGTATTCCGGCACTCTGGCTGATCCTTACCAGAATTATATTTGCCATTCTGGTGGTCTGGTTAAGACGTGGGTATGAGTATATTTATACAAGAAAAATAAGACATCTTTATGAATAAAGAAGCATTTGAGGAGCTTTTAAAAGAGCGGATTTTAATATTGGATGGCGGGCTGGGATCCCTGATCCAGGGATTCAACCTGACTGAACAGGACTACCGGGGTAGCCGTTTTACTGATTTCCCTTCTGACCAGAAAGGGAACAATGACCTGTTGTCCATCACCCGTCCGGATGTGATCCGGAATATCTACCGTCAATACCTGGATGCCGGTGCAGACATTTTTTCAACCAATACCTTTAATGCCACCTCTGTGTCGATGGAGGATTATGGTATGCAGGCGTATGCCTACGAAATGAATCTGGCCGCCGCACAGATCGCACGGGAAACGGCAGACCAGTTTATGAAAGAGTTTCCGGGTAAACAGGTGTTTGTCGCCGGCTCCTTTGGCCCTACCAATAAAACGGCCTCCATGAGTCCGGATGTGAATGACCCGGCTTACCGGGCAGTCACCTACCTGGATATGTACGAAGCCTATAAAGAGCAGGCGGAAGGATTGATCGATGGAGGTGCGGATATCTTCCTGATAGAAACCGTTTTTGATACGCTGAACGCCAAAGCGGCACTGGAAGCGACCGGTACCGTACTAAAAGAAAAAGGGAAAGACCTGCCTGTTATGCTTTCCATTACGTTATCCGCACAGGGAGGACGCACGTTCTCCGGCCAGACCTTACAGGCGTTGTTAGCTTCCATACAACATACCAACATTGTCAGCATCGGATTGAACTGTTCATTCGGTGCTTCCGAAATGAAACCTTATTTACAGGAGTTGGCTCAGCAAGCTCCTTACTTCATAAGTGTCCATCCCAATGCCGGACTACCGAATAGTTTCGGTTCATATGACGAAACACCGGAGACGATGGCCGGACATGTCAAATCGTTCCTGGATGACCAGTTGGTTAATATTATTGGCGGTTGCTGTGGAACCACTCCGGCCCATATCGCTCAGTATCCCGCACTGGTGAAAGGAGCGACACCTCATATTCCGGTTGCCAGACAGGATAGCTTATGGTTATCCGGACTGGAGTTACTGGAGGTCAAACCGGAAAATAACTTCGTCAATATCGGGGAGAGATGTAATGTGGCCGGCTCCCGGAAATTCCTTCGCCTGATCAAGGAAGGGAATTATGAAGAGGCACTTAGTATTGCCCGGAAACAGGTGGAAGACGGTGCCCAAATCATTGACGTCAACATGGATGATGGGATGCTGGATGCCCGGAAGGAGATGGTCACCTTCCTGAACCTGATTGCTTCGGAACCGGATATTGCCCGTGTTCCGGTGATGATTGACTCCTCCAAATGGGAAGTGATCGAGAGTGGATTGATGTGTACCCAGGGAAAGAGTGTGGTTAATTCCATCAGTTTGAAAGAGGGTGAAGAGGCTTTCCTGAAATATGCCGCCCGTATCCGGCAGTTAGGGGCAGCCACCGTAGTGATGGCTTTTGATGAGAAAGGCCAGGCGGATACGTATGAACGGAAAATTGAAGTCTGCGAACGGGCTTACCGTCTGTTAACGGAACAGGTCGGGTTCAACCCGCAGGATATTATATTTGACCCCAATGTGTTAGCCATCGCTACCGGGATAGAGGAGCATAACGGATATGGATTGGATTTCATCCGTGCGGTGGAATGGATCAAACAACATTTGCCGGGGGCCAAAGTGAGTGGTGGGATCAGTAACCTCTCCTTCTCTTTCCGTGGGAATAATTACGTGCGGGAAGCGATGCATTCCGTATTCCTCTACCACGCCATTCAGAAAGGGATGGATATGGGAATCGTGAACCCTTCCACGTCCATTTTATATGAAGATATTGATCCCGCTTTCCGGACCTTACTGGAAGATGTGATCCTGGCCCGCCGTCCGGAAGCGGCTGAGGAGCTGATTACCTATGCACAGGAATTACAGGCGACCTCATCCGGTAAACAGGAAGACAACAAGCAGGAGGTCTGGCGTGAACTTCCTTTACAGGAGCGGCTGGAACATGCATTAGTGAAAGGGATCGGTGATTTTCTGGAAACAGACCTGAAAGAGGCACTGGAATACTATCCACGGGCCGTCAACATTATTGATGGGCCTTTGATGAGTGGGATGAATAAAGTTGGTGAGTTGTTCGGTGCCGGAAAGATGTTCCTGCCGCAGGTGGTGAAGACCGCCCGCACCATGAAGAAAGCAGTGGCGATCCTGCAGCCGACGATTGAAGCGGAAAATTCGGTTGGTGGTTCCTCCAAAGCGGGCAAGGTAGTTTTTGCTACGGTGAAAGGAGATGTGCATGATATTGGTAAAAACATTGTTTCCATTGTCCTGACCTGCAATAATTATGAAGTGATTGACTTAGGGGTTATGGTTCCAGCTGATGTAATTGTGAAAACAGCAATGGAAGAAAAACCGGACCTGGTTTGTCTTTCGGGACTGATTACTCCTTCGCTGGAAGAGATGGTGCATGTGACGGATGAGATGCAGAAAGCCGGACTTCAGATCCCGATCATGGTGGGGGGGGCTACTACCTCCAAATTACATACGGCTGTGAAGATCGCCCCGCATTATGACTATCCGGTGATCCATGTGCTGGATGCCTCACAAAACCCGTTGATTGCGGCCAGATTACTGAACAAGGAGACCCGGGATGTCTATATTGAAGAGCTGAACCAGGAGTATGAAGCCCTAAGAGCTTCCCTGGAAACCAAAAAGGTAGAGTTGGTTTCTCTGTCAGAAGCACGTGCCCATCCACAACAGATTGACTGGGCGGCTTATGAACCGGTTCAACCGAACCAGACAGGGGTACAGGTGATCCCTCATATTCCGCTGGAAGAACTGATCCCCTATATAAACTGGACCTTCTTTTTCTCAGCCTGGAAGCTAAACGGAAAATTTGCAGAGATCACCCAATTGCATGGTTGTGACTCCTGTCGTGCTGCCTGGTTAGCCAATATTCCTGAAGCAGACCGGAGCAAAGCGGCAGAAGCAATGCAGTTGCATAAAGATGCTGTCAAACTACTGGACAAACTGGCGGAGATGAAGGTGGAATACTGCAAAGCCATTTATGGATTTTTCTCGGCAAACAGTGAAGGGGACACTATACGGATCGGGGATGTTACGTTTCCGGTTCTCCGGCAGCAGGCGAAAAAAGCTGAAAATATATATAAATCCCTTGCGGATTATATCCGTCCGGCTTCCGGAGGAAAAACAGATTACATCGGGGCCTTCACGGTGACAGCCGGAGCAGGTGTGGAGTATATGAAGGAGAAACTTGAAAAAGAGGGGGATACTTATTCTTCCATGCTTCTCCAGATATTAACTGACCGGTTAGCGGAGGCGTTGGCGGAGTATCTGCACGAAAAGGTAAGAAAAGAATACTGGGGATATGCACCGGATGAATCGTTGACCGTTCCGGAACTCTTCAAAGTGAAATACCAGGGTATCCGGCCGGCCATTGGCTATCCGTCCCTTCCGGACCAATTACTGAACAAAACCATGGACCAGCTATTGGATATGTCCCGGATCGGGGTCTCCCTGACTGAGAACGGAGCTATGTATCCGACCGCTTCCGTAAGTGGCCTTTATATTGCACATCCGGATTCGCACTATTTTATGATTGGTTCGATCGGGGAAGACCAGGTGAAGGATTATACGTCACGCCGGGGTCTGCCGGAACAGGAAGTACGTAAATTACTAAACAAAAATCTTTCCTGAATATGAAAGCCGGGATCACTTACCTGAAAGAGCATATTCTCCGGTTTGCTATCCCGGTGCTTTTCCTGCTATGCATATGGTTCATCATGGCCTCCCCTACCCGGAGTGAATGGTATGCGAACCATATCTATCCAGTTGTTGCCCGCCTGCTTTCCAGTCTATCCGGATGGGTTCCCTTTTCTTTGGGGGACTGTTTTATTTATGGAAGTATTGCGGGTCTTATTCTCTACATCATCATCCGGATCATCCGACGGGCTTCCCTGATAAAAACCTTTCAGCATGTCCTGTTGTATCTGTGCTGGGTATATATCTGGTTTTACCTTGCCTGGGGGCTGAACTATTTCCGTCCCGGCTTTTTTAACCGGACCCGGATCCCCTATATTGCCTATACTCCGGAGAGTTTTGACCAATTTCTGACGACTTATACAGAAACGCTTAACAATTCCTATGTAGTCTTTGATTCTATTGACAAAAAAGTCGTAGCAGAAGAGGTGCAAAAGGGGTATGACCGGATCCATACCCGGTTCGGGATGACCGCTCCCTCTTCCCGGCAAGAGGCGAAGTACATGCTTTTTTCCGAGGGTATGAGTAAAGTAGGAGTTTTAGGGTATGTGGGTCCCTTTTTCAATGAATTCAATTTAAACAAAGAGCTGTTACCGGTCCAGTATCCTTCAACCTATGCGCATGAAATGGCCCATGTGTTAGGTATAGCCAACGAGGCGGAAGCAAATCTGTACGGGTATTTGGTATGTATCCAGTCCGGTATCCCGGAAATCCGGTTTGCCGGTTACTTCTCTATTTTTCATTATGTGTTGGGAAATGCCTACTCTTTATTAGAAAAAGAAGACTTTATTGCCTGGCGGGACCGGATCCGTCCGGAAATAAAAGAATTATATAACTTAAAAATGGACTATTGGTCAGAAAAATACAGTCCTGTGATAGGTGAAATCCAGGATAAGGTATACCATCTGTTCCTCCAAAGCAACAACATTCCCTCCGGAAGAAAAAACTACTCTGAAGTCGTCAGCCTGTTAATTGCCTGCCAGGAATACTTATAAAATCCTTCCTTTTTTGATCTTTTTTCTGTCAAAAATTACATTTAGCAGGAATTTTAACTTTAATTTGGCTTCTATTCTGTAATTATTACTAATTTTAAGGGGTTAACCTAAGAAAAACATGAAACATATACTGACGATTCTATTATTTATCCTGTGTTGTTTGCATCTTCCGGCTCAGCAATTAGAATTACCTCATGTAAAACTTACCAATGAACAGCAGGTGGATAACTATTTTGAGCATGTGGGGCTCTACTCGCCCCTCTATTCCGGTAAGGAGCAGATCAAATATGCCACTCATATAAAGAATGATCCCTATCTGAAAAATCCGGGATATGATGAGGGTTCCTTACTCTTTGACGGAGTGTTTTATCCGAAAGTATATATGAGACTGGATCTCTACCGGAATGAATTATTAGTCCGGACTCCGGACAACCGGTTTAATATTATTGTACCGAATGAGAAAGTCAGCTATCTGACCCTTCACTCCTATTACATATTTTACCACTATCCGGACGAAAAACCGGGAAGTCCTCCGGAAGGCTATTACCTTCGCCTCTATGAAGGGAAACATACCGTCCTGGAAAGAAAAAACAGGGGATATCTGGAATCGATCAGGGATATGAAACTGGAAGGGGAATTTGTAAACCGGGATCGATACTATATTTATAAAGACGGTAAGTATTATCCCGTCAAAAGTAAAAGCGCTGTCTTAAAATTCTTTGATTCTCACAAAAGGGAACTAAAGCAATTCATCAAACAAAACAGGCTGAACTTCCGAACAGATCCTGATCAGGCGATCGTTGCCGTTGTCAAACATTATGAAAAACTCACCCACTGATATGAGGAAGACCATTTACACTATACTAAGCCTTTTCCTGTTCCTGAACTTGATGGAAGCACAGGAGAGAATATCTGTCCAACTGGAAGAACAGCCCATCAACAGCCTGTTTCTGGAAATTGAACAACAGACTCCCTATCGCATATTCTGTAATCCTGAAGATACGGACTCCTTATTCGTCACGGTGCATGCAATGAATGAAGAACCGGTGCAGATACTGGAAACCGCATTAAAAAATACGGGCTTAACCCTCTCTGTATTCAACAATCACCTCTTTATCCTGAAAGACCGGATCCTTTTAACCTCATTACCGGAAGGTTATTTTGACCGGACAGTCTTGGTACAGGCAGGGGATTATGATCTTGCGGATTTCTCCCTGACATTCAACCGGAGAGATCAGAAAGCCACTTCGGAGAACAAGGTATACGAAATCGGGGAGGCTTCCGGCCAGGCATCCGGGAGAGTCACGTTGACAGGTAGCGTGGTAGACTTTAAGACCGGTGAGCCGATGGTGGGAGTGGCGCTTTTTATCAGTGAACCCCTGATCGCGACCACCACGGATGGGTTTGGATATTATTCCATCCAGCTTCCTCCCGGCAGGCATGAATTGCAGATCAAAGGAATGGGGA
>JAJQEE010000023.1 GCA_021201865.1 Tannerellaceae bacterium
GATAAGGATAACCTACGATAACATACTTTCTTCTTTCCGGCCCACAATATAAAATTATCCAATTATGTTCTAATTCACATTTACCCTTTAAAATCCTTCCTACTAACTCCTTTAAACTTTTCTCAAATTTTATTTGGTCTTCTTTTGGAACATGTAAAAGAATGTATGAAGCTGTAAGCCACACTTTAGAATGTCTCTCAAGAGTATAAAGAAGGTCGTGCCAATATTTTGTTTTTTCTAAAGTTGGTTTTTTAACTTGAATTCCCCTTTCTTTAGCCGTAAAATAAGGATCTAAGTCTTTTGCATTTAATGTAAAGCTAAAATGAACTGACTTATCAAATTCAGTTTCTCCGATATTAAATCCATTTTCTAAATAAAATGCGAATAAGTCTATTTCATCACCATCAAAGTTTAAATGGGCTTCAAACTCCCTTCTCCTTGATAAATAATGTATTTTTTCAGATTCTAAAGCAAGAACCTCAAATATAACTTCCAAATCTGTAAGGCTGATAGATGGAGCCAATTCTTCTAATTTAAGAGAGGTTATTTTTGCATTAATTATTTTTTTTAGGTTACAACCGATAGCCCCTAAATTTGAAAGGGTTATACCAAGTGGTATATAATATTTAATTTTGGAACTATCAATTTTATTTTTTATTCCAGATTTAGTTTTAAATTCAATGATTCTTTTATTTTGTTTTAGATAATTCTCAAAGCGTATAGCTTGTTCAGAAGGCGCAATAATTAAATCTTTTAATGTTTTAGATAATCGATCTGTTGCTCCCCGTTTTGCAGGAGATGAAACTGTTCCTGATTTACATTCTATAATTATAGCAAAATCTTCTATTAAAACAATTATATCATTCTCAAATTCCTTATTTGTTATAGGACATTTCCATATACTTCCTGTTAATATTTGAGCTTTTGAAAAGGATGTTCGAAATAATCCCTCTACCTTACTTTCAAGATACTTCCCTTTTTTTTGAAATGTACTCTGTTTTTAATTTATTATCTGTTGAAATAAATCTTTCAACTAAATCCATTCCAAGATGACTAAACATATGGCCAATAGCAGAAAAATATTTATGATTCTCTATTTTGATAAAAGGTTTGGAGTGGATAGGATTATCAAGGAATATAAAATCTTTATTTATATCAGCAAGATCTCCAAATTTATAACTAACTTTATCTAATATCTTAGAAATTTCATTGTGAGCTATTTTTCCTGATAAATAGTCAAAAATTTCAGAAACATTATGAGTAAATGCCTTATATAAAAAGCAATCTGAATGAGCCAAAAGTAAACATTTTAACCTTTTAGCACTTTTACCGCATTTTATCCAGAACTCTTCTCTTTCTGCCTTATTTATTTTTTCAACCGTGGGGAAACACTCCTCATACTTATCAATTATTTCATTATATCCTTTTGCTTTTACAATTAAAACGGTTTTCGCCCTATGGTCATTTACCTTTTTTTCTGTTAGTCCGGCAAGAGCAAATAAAATATCAAGAAAATCTTTAGCCCTAAATGCAAGGGTCTCAAAAAACTTACCTTCTATTAAACCAGCTAACTCATAGGCGACATTTTCCATTTGACTCACATATGCCCAATTTCTAATAGCTATAGTACGTCCCATCATTTCTGCTCTTAATAAGATGGCTCCTATCTCATCTTCATTCTTAGCTCCTTTTACTAAACTTAAATTTGTTGAAGATTGAGAACGGCAAAAATTACTAACAGTAGATTTGAAGTTATCAATGTCATGATTTAAAGGCTTCAATGAAAGACATCTTTGTTGCTTTAATGAAAGACATTGTAAAATTTCAAGAAAAAAAGGAGGAAAATCAATACAACCATTAATGGCCTCCTCATCTAATCCTTCAGGTTGCATTGTAAAATAATACGAACAAAATGAACACAAATATAACGGATCATATTCTTCGAAATAAGTAAGTAGCTTTTTATATTCAGATTCGAATGTAACCGTTGCATCATTTCCCATTTTTGTCAAAACTTCTATCCTTAAATCGAAAGGAATATCTTCCGGTAAAGGATTACGCATTTGCACATACTCACTTTTTACAACTTCATATGGCTTGGGATTACTTTTCTTATTATTTTTCTTTTTAATTTTTCTGTTTCTACTTTTAGGCATGAGCAAAAAAATGTATTGTTAATTAGGGAAAATATATAATTTTAATTTACAATATATTTATTATATGAGTCTAAATGTTCTATATGTAACTTATTCCCGAATATTTAATTCAAAATCCAAATTAAATTTATCACTAAATTTCTGGGTAATGTTGTAGGCATTTCTCCAACCTCCACATGCTACAGGAGATAAAGCGATTGTTATTACTACTATATTATCTAATGTCAAAAATAAATTATCAATAAACTTTTCAAAAACTTCTTCTGTTAAATAGAGAGAATACTCTCCTTCATCGTTATCATTCCAAAAATAATCTATGTCAATATTGACAATCCACTTCCTTTCATTAGTAATAATATCAGGAAAACAATTTAAATTTATATTCCCATCAATTTGTAAACTTGTACCTATTGGTCTTTTTTCTTCCACAAATTCATGACAGCAGAAAATATTTTTCTTAAACCAATTTGGATATACGTCAAAAATATTATAGATATAATTGTCCCAACTGAAAAGAGGCAAATCCGGATTTTGACGTCTAAGACCTAAATAATTTTCTAATGACATATCTTTGACTTCTAATATTTGTTGTGCATTCTTTTTTCCTGCTGATAATAAATCTGTATGTTTATCTATGTGTAGAAAGTTATATTCTTCTTCCGGAGATAATTCTTTCAACCAACAAAAGCCTGCAGCCAAATGATTATCCATAATATACACGTTTGTACCTTTATATAAGAAGTTTAGTTTATAAGAACTATTATATATACCATTATAAAGTTCCTTTGTCAATTCTTCGGGCGATTCTTTTATCCACATATCATTATTATTAATCCAAAATTTGCACTATAAATATATATTTACATCTCATGTTCTATAATATTAATTAAAGCTTTAAATCCATCTAGTCCCTGTATATTAAGATATAATTTTATTGCACTAATATTCATCGCTTCTACAGAACAACATGCTTTTTCTGAAAATATTTTTCCATATGTATGATGGTCTACTACACCTACTCCACTTAAAATAGTTGGGATATGTATATTATATTCCTTATATAATCCTTCTTGCACCATTCTATTCTCATAAACTTCTTTCTCTGGCGGTAATGAACCTGGTAGCTTAAAGAGTCTATTCATTTTATCCTCTCCCACATCCGCATCCCGTATTCCAATTGCATTTATATCCATCTTATCGTTAAGAAGTTTTACAGTATTTGCTACGACTTCCTTATCTCCTATGAAAGAAATATTTAATAAAGGTAATAACTCCGGTTTTATCTGACGGATAGCTTCTTTTAATTTTAAAGAGGCAAATTCATCTTCAACACAAATTGTTAAAGCCTTAGAATTACCATCAGATAAAATAGATTTTACTCTATTTCCGGAGACTCTATCCAAAACTTTAACTTCCTGATATACATCCCGAAGTATTAATTTTCGACCTTCCGGAGGTAGTGCATTAATTATTATACTAGAGTGAGTTGTCAGTATAATTTGATGATGTTTTCTATTACAAACATCCATCAGATATTTAACAAATTTATATTGTGCATCTTCATGTAAAGAGATTTCTGGCTCTTCTATTATGAATAGGCTTTTATCAGGCTTATTCTCTAACATATCTATAAAATATAGTAGTCTTCCTTCTCCAAAACCCATGTGATTTTCAGAGTAAACATTATTATATTTCTGTACTAGTCCTACTTCTTTATTTTTTCTCCATCTGTTATACTTTGAAATGCAATTTCTTTATATTGGCAATTTAAAATTGAAGAGGCATAATTTCTGATTTTATCTGAGATTATTCGCTTACTTACAGGAACAGTTATTTGCGAATTATAAATACTAAAATCAGTACGTTCGACTTTTGGTACAAATAATAGTACACCTATATAAAAACCATATTTTACAGGTTGATTACTATAGTCAGTCCAACCTCCTTGTTTTTTCCTTGAGATTTTACATTCATTTTCTATATTACATCCATCTTTCGATGAACGTCCCACGATATAATGATATTTAACTGATGCATCTTCTGAGAAAGGATTGGGGTCAAGTTTATTTATCGGAAAAAAGAACTGATATAACGTCTTCTATAATCTTTTATTTTAGGTTTTGGTTCTTTAAAAGCACAAGCTATAAGTTGAGCGATTGTACTTTTTCCTGCACCGTTTAAACCACTAATGGCAGTTATAGGGTATTCAAAATCCATGCTTAAATTTGATATACCACGAAAGCCACTAATTTTTATCTTTTTTATTACAATACAAAAATATAAATAAACATGCTGTGATATAAATATATTTAATAATATTTTCCTGATATCAGCCATAATATATGATTTTTCCAAGTTTGTATTAATAGTTAAAGAAAATACCTTCATCATATTTCATGTATTCCTTCGATGCGAAACCTTTACACCATAAATGCACTATTACCACTATAAATATTGCAATTATAATAACGGATAATACATATAATATTCCATAGGAATAATTACAGGTCGCATTGTATATATCTTTATATCCAAGGAAACATATAATAAATAACCATGCTAATGAAATAACAATACTTACAGTTTTATTCAATTTCGATACAGAATAAGGAAAGCTTTTTAAAAGCTTATAAGGAGGGTATTGTGGTACTTTAACCAAACCATAAATAGGTGTACCATATCTCATAGTAAGAAATTCAATATTCTTTTCCCAGTTTTCCTGCCAATATTTACTCCCTTTATTAACAAAAAACCATATTACAGACAAAAAATATCCCAGAAATGCAAGTATATATTTCAGCTCATTATGGCAACTAGATAAAACAGTATAGAAGCCAATAAAAACAGCACCTATAAAAAGAGCAAAATAATTAGCTCTTTTCCAATAAAGTTCTATTTCAAATTTACGTGTTTCCAGAGCAATATCAATTACTTCTTTTAATCGTTTTTTTTCCTCTCTATCTGTAAAATCAAACTTCTCAAAGTATTCATTAGGGTTACAAATTTTCTTTTTCATAATAGTTATAATATATAAAT
>JAJQEE010000183.1 GCA_021201865.1 Tannerellaceae bacterium
ATTTTAAATAGTGTGGAAAAATTCCCCATAACTGGGGAATTTTTCCACACTATTTAAAATACTCAGATGCTTCAATCCTGCCAACGATGATCGTTAATATATGAATGGTTTCCGCTACCACCTCTTCCCATTCCTGATCGGAAAGCTTCTGCTCATCTTTCAATATTTTATCCAGATACCAGAAAGATTTTCTATTAGTGACCAGATTTAGTTGAGAAGATAAACGATGACAGATACTTCTCACCTCTTTTTTATTCCTATCAGACAAATATTGATTCAGTTTATCGATATCTGTTCTTGCAGACTGGATAAATACCTGAAGTGTATCCCGGATCTCTTCCGGATCATTCCCCGTGAAAGCGATCAAAGAAGCAATATTGACTTCCGTATCGCCATACAAATTATGAATACAAACCTGATTGACCATTTTTATAAAATCTTCTTTAGTAAATCCTTTATTCAAAAAACCTGAAAAATGATAAGCTTCTTCCGGATTATTTTTAGTTCTTTCATCTCCTGAAATAGCGACAACCGGAATAAATCGTGCTTTATAAGCCCCACTTGTCCGTATTCTCTTTAACAAAGAACATCCGTTCATAACCGGCATATGAATGTCTGTGAAAATAATATCAAAAGATTGGGTAAAAAGCAGATCCGTCACCTCTTCCGGCTCCCGGCAAACTTTCACCTGAAAAGAAGAGATTAATCCTATATACTCATAAAGTTTTAACTGGAACGGATCATCATCTACAAACAGACACCGGATCTCACGATCAAGCCGGTTTTTTACTTTTTCCGGTTCCTTTATCTGATTTTCAAGGGTTAATGGCAAAGTAATGCTAAACTTACAACCTCCTTCAACTGAATTTTCACAAGTAATCTTTCCCTCCATTTGTTTCAACAAATTATAAGTAATAGAAAGACCTAATCCAAAACCTTCTGCCACCTGAGATCCTTCCAGACGTGCAAATTCCTGAAACACATATTCTATCTTATCCTCCGGGATACCGGGACCTTCATCTTTAACAATAACATGTAATGAATAACTTTTTTCATCCTCTGAAAGAAGCCGTACAAATAAGTCAATCTTTCCTTTGGAGGTAAATTTAATTGCGTTCGACATCAGATTTTCCACACATTGCCTGATACGAACAGGATCCCCTATATATAAACGATTATAAACCGGATCATTTATGTCCGGAGAATGGTAATTAAGTTCCAGCATTCTGCTATTGGCCAGGGGCTTAAAACTTTCATAAATATCATTGAAAAGAACAGAAGGATTAAATGGCTTTAAAACCGGAGAGGGTATCTCATTCAAATTAGAGGAATGGAATTCCAATAGATTATTGACTAATAACAAAATATGATGAATCGTGTGACTGATATGGTCCAGAATTTTCATATCCGGAGGAACTTCTTCTTTTCTTTCCTTTAATAATTTCATATGCTCCAGCACTGAAAGTAAAGGAGTCCGGATATCATGACTGATCTTAAACATCATCTTTTTTTGTTGTCGCACTAATTTTTCCGCATATTTTTTTGCATGTTCACTGTTATACTGGTAACGTGCACTCCTTTTAAATTCCCGGAATGAATAAAAAAGCAGGCACAAAGTGACCATTATGTATACGTATGATATACAGACTGCTCTTCTTAAAAGCGTGAAAAGCCTGGTATCCCATTCTTTAGATAATGCATGTTGCCGGTTTATTTCATGATATTGTATCTCTATCAATAAACGGGTGATCTCTCTGGTAAATAATTTATTATGATATACCAAATTAGTGATTGACACCTCTTTCCCGGGTGAAAGGGGAAGTAGCTGTGCTATACTCTTTTTCTCCCCTATTAATTTCCGGATCTCTTCTATCTTCTTTTGCTGAAAAGAATCATTTTTAGATAAGTAGTACAATAGATCCACTTCCTGCCCTACCTCTTCCAGTAAACAACTCAATTTGAAAAAGCTATTGACATCTTCTTCCGTAGTGTCTATTTCTCCTTCATACAAAGCCGAATAGATTCCCACGATAACATAATTTTTTCGCATGAAAACGTCATTTCGCTTATCATTTGGAAAAAAACGAATAAAAGACCCCAGAAGATATAATACAATCACGCCTGTCATTAATATAGTTGCAAGATATCCTAAGAGGATCCTGTAAACCATTTTTTGTATATGATTTCCCGGCTTGATCATTTAAAAGGGGCAGTTTTTCATAGAGCAAAGTGAGAGTAATAATTAAATCAGATGAATAGAGTTTGTATTTTAATTGAGATCAGGAAGTAGGGGGAAAATACTTAAAAAAACTCCCACTGCATTTAAAAAAAGACAAAAATAAGACATCTACCCCAACTATTGCATAGAAAAAGGAGGCAAAAGTAAAAGTGTTCTCATTTCCGAATCAGATTAATGAAATATCTTCTTACTGTATTCTCTAAGCGAGATTCGCATCTCTTTATGTAATAACAGGATACCAATTAAATTGGGCAAAGTCATCAATGCGACTGTAATCCCGGAAAAGGTCCAGACAATAGTCGTATCCATAAAAGAGGCCAGAAAATAGGTAATTACATATATTATATTGAAAAACTTCACATATTTTACTCCCCACAAATAGGTCACCGCTCTGCTACCATAATAGGACCAGGCAATACTGGTCGTAAAAGCGAATAATAACAAAGAAAGCGGAACGATATATTGTCCCCAATCTCCCAGAAAACCTTTTTTTAAATGCCTCCGTGGAAAGAGGGGCAGAATGTAACAGAGACTTACCCGATAAAGTGATCTGTCCGGACGTAATCATTCCCGGGTCTAATTGTCCGTCTTTCACAGAAAGAATACCACTATATAATACACCTTTTTCTCCACCCGGATGTCTTCCGCGAAAGAACGAGCATGTAATATAGTAGCCTCTGAAGACACTATAACACCATTTTCCACGATTAAATCACCCGTATAAAAAGGGATTTCCGCTTTTCCTAAAATGCAGGAAGAAACAAATGCTCTGTCTTCCGGTATATGCTCGTCATAATTACCTGTTAAAACCAGAAGATCTGTTTGCTGGAATTGATTCTCATATTTACTATTCCAGGCCCCGGAAGATAGAATCACCAACCCGGTCAGGGAGCAAATTATAACCGTATCAATAAAAGGCTCTAATAAAGCAACCATTCCTTCCGCAACCGGTTCTTCTGCCTTTGCGGCAGCATGTGCAATAGGAGCAGAGCCCTGACCTGCTTCATTCGAAAATAAACCCCGGTTGACTCCCCGGTTAAATGCCCAGGCAATGGTTGCACCCAAAAATCCACCGGTTGCTGCTGTACCACTAAAAACATCCCTGAAGACAGATAGAAATGCAGGAAGCAGATTCTCATAATTATAAAGTAATACGCTCAAAGAACCCACAATATAAATAACTGCCATAAAAGGGACCAATCTTTCTGAGACTAATGCAATCCGTTTGATCCCACCTACCACAATTAAAGCAAGAAGAACACTGAGTACCGCTCCGGTAATATAATGTTCCAATCCAAATGCGGAGAATATAGCATTTGAAATACTATTGATCTGAGGAAGACTTCCGGTCCCAAAGGCGGAAAAAATAGTGGCCACGGCAAACAGGCCTGCCAACCAGGGCATATGTAACCGGTTTTTCATATAATACATAGGACCTCCGGAAATAGTACCGTCCTCTAACTGTTCCCGGTACTTATGGGATAAAGTCACCTCCACCATTTTGGTCGTCATACCCACAATCGCCGTCATCAACATCCAAAACAAAGCTGACGGCCCTCCTAAATGGATGGCAAGAGCTACTCCGGCAATATTTCCGGTACCAACAGTTCCGGATAACGCAGTGGATAAAGCCTGGAAGTGAGAAGTATCTCCAATATGGTCTTTTTTATCATATCTCCCCATCAGAATATGAATCGCATGTCTGAAAAAACGGATCTGGGGAAAGCGGAGATATATTGTAAAGAAAAGACCTGTACCCAACAGAAGGATTACAAACCATTGAGCACCACCAATGTAAGAATCAAGGAGAGATAGTATGCTATTAAATTCCTGCATATTGTTTGATCTTTATTCGACTCCGCAAGATAAAATATTTTAACCAAAAAGCAAGCATTTAAGACATATTTCACCCATTAAGACGCAATAACATCAAAAAAAGACTACATTTGTAAATAAACAACCTACCTTTTAAGGACTTTAAGAAGATATTTTTTTAATTATTTCAAGAAATTCTTCATTGGTAATATTCAGTTCCGTTTCCCTGTAATTTGCGTAATCTTCAAAATAATCACTCGCAATATCAGCTATCATCTCTTCCCCGCTCAAACCAAATGAATCTATTAACTTCTCTATGCGTGCCCGTATCTGACGGATCACCTGTAAACGTTCCTCATACCTATCCGGTTTTTCCTGTTCCGTAAGATGTTCATTACGGGCAACGAGATAGACTGTTACATAAAATGTATCTATATTCTTAAAGACCGGAAAAAATAATTTTTTTTCTCGTCCGGTAATCCGGCTAAATATTCCTGTGTTTTAGACATTTATTTCTTTTATATAAATTATTTTTTGACCCCAAAATACCCCGCGAGTCCCAGACAAGAGACACACCGTTTGGAAAAAGGTCAAAAAAATATCCATACTTATTTCATAATTAGTTCAACAATATTAAGAAAAATCCAGTAAATATCAGTCTATAAAACTAAAAATTAATTTGGCTTTCCCCTCTAAATATAGAATGATAAAATATTTTATCTAACCGAAATGAGGGAATTTAGCAGATTATCTTTTACATTTGTAGATAGAATACGTAGATATATTGATAACAAACAACATGATACAGCAGGAGCTTACCGGCGATATGGAACTGAAATGGAGCCGGATACAAAAATCAATGCAACAGTCAGGAACCGATGGCTGTTTACTGACAGTAGATGTAAATCTCTTTTATGTAACCGGACAAATCTTTAACGGTTATTTTTATTTACCACAGGAAGGAACACCCTTTTTCTTTGTTAAGCGTCCGAATGGACTTACAGGTGAAAACCTGTTTTATATCCGGAAACCCGAACAAATGGCAGATATCTTCAGGGAGAAAGGGATAAAAATGCCGGAAAAACTTCTGCTGGAAGGAGATGAAATTCCTTATAATGAATATATTCGTTTACAGTCCGTATTTCAACCGAAGGAGACAGGCAACGCAACTGCACTCCTGCGCAAGATGCGCTGCATCAAAACTCCCATGGAAATTGAACAATTCCGCTATTCTGCCCGGAAACATGCGGAAACCTACGCAGAGATCCCATCCTGTTTCCGTTTAGGAATGACAGACCTGGAGTTTCAGAATGAAATAGAAAGACGGATGCGTAAAAACGGATCCATCGGTTTGTTCCGTACTTTCGGATCGAATATGGACATTTATATGGGTAGTATTCTGGCCGGGGAAAATGCGGAAAACCCTTCCCCTTTTGACTTTGCTTTAGGCGGCGGTGGTATGAACCCTTCCCTTCCTATCGGAGCAAATGGAACAGTATTGAAAGATGGAACAGCTGTGATGGTAGATATGGCCGGAAATTTCAGTGCCTATATGACAGATATGACCCGTGTATTTTCAGTAGGTAAACTATCCGGATTAGCCTATAAAGCTCATCAGCTTTCTCTGACAATCCAGGAAGAGATTGAAAAAATATCTAAACCGGGAACGTCCTGTTCCGAACTTTACAACATAGCAGCGGCTTTGGTAGAAAAGGAAGGATTATCTTCCTATTTTATGGGAACTAAGCAACAGGCTAAATTCATAGGGCATGGAATAGGAATACAGATCAATGAACTTCCCGTCCTTACCCCCCGTTCCAAAGAAGTATTAGAACCGAACATGGTTTTTGCATTGGAGCCGAAATTCGTTATCCCGGGTATCGGAGCAGTAGGGATTGAGAATAGCTTCCTGGTTACCGAAACAGGACTGGAAAAACTTACGATCTTTAAAGAAGAGATTATTGAATTATACTAACATACAAACTTAAAGCAATTATGAAAAGAACAATGGCATTTTTACTCTTACTGGCAGTTATTATTATGCCTGTACAAGCCATAGAGCCTAAAGATGTAAAACCTGTAAAAAATGTGATTGTAATGATCCCGGACGGAACGTCCATTTCCACTGTTTCAATAGCCCGATGGCTGCAATGGTATACGAATCCGGACAAACCCAGATTAAATATAGATCCTTATATGTGTGGGACAGTGATCACTCACTCCTCCAATGCACCGATCGGAGATTCTGCACCGACTACTTCCTGTTACATGACCGGATACCCCAGTTTATCCGGCTATGTGTCCACACATCCCGTCAGTGATCCGGCCAATGATATCTATCCCATGGATCCGGCAAAAGCCTATCAACCTTTAATGACTGTACTGGAAGCAGGACAGATCCTACACAATAAAGCAGCAGGACTGGTATTTACCTGTGAATTTCCCCATGCCACTCCGGCAGACTGTGCTGCCCACAGTTATAACCGGAGCCGCTATGACTGGATCGCTCCACAGATGGCGCACAACGATCTGGATGTAGTGATAGGTGGTGGAGTAGCCCTACTCCCTCAGGAAAGTGAAGAGTATCTGAAATCAAATGGTGTGGCTATCTATAAAAACGATATACAGGGTATGCGTGCAGATACATCTGACAAAATGTGGGCGCTTTTCCGTGACCGCGAAATGTCTTACGATATGGACCGGAACCCGGAGGAAGAACCAGCTATTGAAGATATGACACGGATCGCTATCGAAAAATTATCAAGAAACGAAAATGGCTTTTTCTGATGGTAGAAGGTAGTAAAGTGGACTGGGCAGCGCATGCAAATGATCCTGTAGGAATGACTTCAGACTTTTTAGCTTTCGACCGCGCCTGTGGTGTCGCATTGGATTTCGCTCGTAAAAACGGAGAAACAGCAGTAGTCATACTTCCTGACCATGGTAATAGTGGGGTTAGTTTAGGTGTAAGCCACTGTACCGGCTATGACAAATTAAGCAAAGAACAACTTTTTCATCAGTTATCTTTATTTAAACTAACTGCGGATGGTTTTGCCAAAAAAGTAAATAGCCAGCCAGCATCTGAGATCCAAAACATCTTCCGTGAATTTGCAGGTTTTGAACTTAATGAAGAAGAGTTAACAGCTTTATATAATTGTAAAGATTATAAAAACAGTCCGATTCCATTAGAACAACGTTCACCGGATGGTATATCTGAATCCTTGTACAGCGGTTCATTAACTTCTTTTATGTCCAAGCTGATCACTTCTAAAACCTGTATAGGTTTCACAACTGGTGGCCACACGGGTGAAGAAGTATTCCTGGCAGGCTATCATCCACAGGGAACCATTCCGCAGGGAGTCTATTCCAATATTGAATTAAACGAATACTCATGTGCATTATTTGGAATATATGGCAAACTGGATGATTTAACAGCTAAACATTTTGCTAAACACACAGAGGTATTCCGGGAATTCACCTGTGAAATGATTCCGTCAAAAGATGAAAAAGGTGCACCTACATTAGTCGTAAAGAATAAAAAGAAGCAAATGAATATTCAACCTTTCACTAATATCGTCACAATGGGTAAGAAAGGGAACGAAGAGATCCGGCTCAATTCCGTGATCGTATATGTAGATAAAAATGACACGTTCTATCTACCGGCTGAATTAGCAGAATATCTCAAATAAAAATATGAAAGCGGGGACCTGATAGTCCCCGCTTTTTTTATACATTTGTCATAGATTTTGTATTGTCCCTGAACAGACGGCTTAATAAAAGGAATAGAGTACATTACCGTTAATTGTCAATCCATGATTGTCAATTATCAATTTAGATAAATACCAGCAATGAAAAGTAAAAGTTTAGTTTCTATCGATCAATGTTCGAAAGAGGACATTCTGCGTATATTGGAGAACGCCCGGAAATTTGAAGAGAACCCCAATAGAAGGATACTGGAAGGAAAAGTGGCAGCCACCTTGTTTTTTGAACCATCTACCCGTACCCGTCTAAGCTTTGAAACAGCGATCAACCGTTTAGGAGGGCGTGTCATTGGTTTTCAGGATGCATCCACAACCAGTTCTTCCAAAGGGGAAACATTGAAAGATACCATATCGATGGTCAGTAACTATGCAGATCTGATTATTATGAGACATTATCTCGAAGGAGCTGCCCGGTATGCTTCGGAACTAACAAATATACCGATCATTAATGCTGGAGACGGAGCTAATCAGCATCCATCCCAAACCCTGTTGGACCTCTACTCTATCCAGCAGACACAAGGGACATTAACTGATTTGTCTATTACGATGGTAGGAGATCTGAAATACGGACGAACCGTACATTCTCTGATTGCCGGGATGTCCCATTTTAATCCGACTTTCCATTTCGTGGCTCCGGACGAATTAAGGATGCCGGATGAATACAAAAACTTTTGCGACAAATTAGGTATTAAATATTACGAACATACAGACTTTACAGAAGAGATTATCAATCAATCCGACATTCTTTACATGACTCGTGTTCAGAGAGAACGTTTTACGGATCTGGAAGAATATGAACGGGTGAAAAACGTATATATCCTACGCAGTAAAATGTTGGAAAGCAGTAAAGAGAATTTACGTATTTTACATCCGCTCCCACGGGTAAACGAGATTGCATATGATGTAGATGACAGCCCAAAAGCTTATTACATCCAACAGGCCCGCAACGGATTGTTTGCCCGGGAGGCTATCATCTGTGAAGTTTTAGGTATCAACCATTTAATTTAAATTGTATGTCAGACGGAAAGAAAAGAGAATTACAGGTGGCTGCCCTGGAAAACGGAACAGCTATTGATCATATCCCTCCTACCCAGCTCTTCAAAGTAGCGTCTTTGCTGGAACTGGAAGACCTGAACAATACGATCACAATCGCCAATAATCTGCAAAGTAAAAAAATGGGTTCCAAAGGGATGATTAAGATCGCAGATAAATTCTTTGAAGAGGATGAGATAAACCGGATCGCCTTAATTGCTCCAAATGTCATTTTGAATATCATCCGGGATTACGAAGTAGTAGAGAAAAAACCGGTTACACTACCGGATGAGATCAACGGACTGGTTAAATGTAACAATCCAAAATGTATCACTAATAATGAACCCATGGCGTCCCGTTTTAGTGTAATAGATAAGGAAAGAGGGACCATCAAATGCCGTTACTGCGAACGGAAGATAAATAAAGAAGAAATAGTTATTAAATAAGAAGTAGTGAAAAGAGGCAAAGGAGTTAAGTAGTCTAATAGAAAATATGTTCTTCTTTCTATTCAACGCCTTTGACTTCTCCGACTACTTTAACTACCAAAAGATATGAAACAAGACTGGAAACCCGGTACTATGATCTATCCGCTTCCGGCAGTAATGGTAACCTGTGGAAGTGATCCCTCTGAATATAATATCATTACAATCGGTTGGGTAGGAACCATCTGTACAAATCCTCCCATGTGTTATATATCAGTTCGTCCGGAACGTCACTCCTATCCTGTCCTGAAAAAGAATATGGAATTTGTTATCAATCTCACCAACCGGTCTATGGCATACGCAACTGATTGGTGCGGAGTTTCTTCCGGAAAAGACTATAACAAATTTGAAAAAATGAAATTAACTCCGGGAAAAGCTTCTGTAGTGAGTGCACCTACCATTGAGGAATCTCCTCTTTGCATCGAATGCAGGGTAAAAGAAGTAATGGCGTTAGGAAGTCATGATATGTTCATCGCAGACGTAGTGAATGTACAGGCAGACGAAACTTATTTAGGTCCGGTAACCGGAGCCTTTAATATGGAGCAGGCAGAATTGATTGCCTATTCCCATGGAAAATATTATGAATTAGGAGATTTAATTGGTAAATTCGGCTGGTCAGTAAAAAAGAAAAAATAATACATGAGAAAAATCTGCCTCATTGGAATTAGTTTTATAATCTTGTTTTCTGCTCTCCAGGCACAGGAACCTGTCAGAATAGAAAATAAGACCTTCAATTTCGGTGCAACGCTGGGATTAAAATCAGGTTTTCCGGTGATCAATTCCTTAACATTAGATGGTATGGAGGCAGAAAATATCCATCTCCAATATAAAGTAGGCTATCTGGCCAGTGTCTTTTGTCGCATCAATATTGAGAGATTTTTTTTCCAGCCCAGTATGGGTTGGCACCATACGACAGGGGAGATCCGGTTTACCCTACCGGATGAACCCGACGCAATTCCTGCGGTAGGATATAGTAAACTGGATTTAAAACTTCGCTCCTTGGAAGTAACAGTACCTTTAGGGTATAAATTTATCAAAGAAGATCCCTATGGGCTTAGCTGGATGATAGGTCCTAAATTAAAATACAACTACAAAAACGATTACTCTTTTGATATCTCAAATTCAAGAAACAGGTTCACCACAAACAGTAATCCGATAGATATCAGCATAGTAACCGGTATAGCAGCCAGTATCAGCCGTTTATTCATAGAATTCTCCCATGAATTCGGCCTGAACAGAAAAGAATCGGATTTCCGGAATATTTATGCGTCAGAAGCAACCATCACAGACATCAGTATCTATAAACGGATGAATGTGTTAAGCTTTTCATTGGGATTACTTTTCTGATCAATGTCCACATACTTCCTTAAAATTACAATAAAGACAAGCTTTACCGGTAGGTGTTTGGATAAAAGAAGTTTTAGTATCAAATATCTCATCCAGACAATGACGCATACCCATTTCATAGTCCTGTGCAAAATCACCAAAAGATTCCACCCGTGTTTTACGATTCCGCTCCGGACGATAGTAAATGTCCGGATCAAACTCCTGACTGAAGAGATCCCTCATATAGTAAATCCCCGGACGGATCATTTTATTCTTTCCTTCCGGTAATCGCTGATAGATCCAGGCATACATAAAGACCTGCATGACGGCCTTACAACGATCTTTATCTTTCATATCAAACAAACTATCCACACTATTAAACACCGTATGACCAGTTCCGCTCTTATAATCGATAATACGGATTACACCATTTACCTCATCAATACGATCAATAAAACCTTTTAACTGAATTTCCCTTCCATCAGAAAGTGTAAATACCTCCTGGATCCTCTTCTCGGATTCCAGATACCGGAAAGGAGTGAGTTTCCGGTCTCTTTCCAATGTCTTTTCCACATATTTCCGGATCATCTCTCCAATCAGGTAGTTCTGGCCTGTCAAAGGCCGGAGGACATCCGTTTTAAAGAAAACCTCTGCAAAGGCACGAGCAATAGCCGTAGTCAATGTCCGGGTATCCTTTCCGATAGCTACTAACAAGTCTGCCGTAACCATTTTCCCACGCAAAGGTTCATACAGTTCTTCCATCACCTTATGAAGAATACTACCAAAAACACTGCTCTCAATCGTTTCAGTAACTTCCTCTTCTTCCTGCACATTTTCTATGACAGAAAAATAAAACTTCAACGGACAATCCAGATAGGTATTAATAGCACTGGCTGAAATCGCCCGGGGTTGCCCTTTCATAAAAACATGCAACCGCTCAGACACGTCCCGTGTTTTTTGAATAGAGATCGCTGTTGTTTTCGAAGAAGAAACATTATAAACCACTAATTTATTGACTAACGGGTGTTGATAATGATAATGCAACTGATGAATATACCGGCTCTTCTCACCAGTATTTAAGCCCGTATTCCGGGTATCATATAAAAGACTCACCTGACTGGTCCGCTGAATCAGACGATAAAAATGATAAGCCCAAATCGCATCCTGATGTTCGGAGGTCGGAAGTCCGAAACCACGACGCAGCGTATAAGGAATAAACGAGTTCACTGTATTCCGCGCCGGAAATTTCCCTTCATTCATGGAAAGAATAATCAGACGCTCAAAATCCAATGCCCGGGTCTCCAATACACCCATTACCTGTAACCCCGCCAACGGTTCCCCTTCAAACGGGATTTTGATCGTATCGGTTATGCGTTTTAACAACCGGAAGTAGGTTTCAAACTGCATTTCCACATCTGCGTCCAGCATGACCTCTCGCATCCGGTTAACCGTAGCAAAATAGTGGAAAATAAACTCCTGCTCCAAATCACTCATAGACCATCGGGGATCCTCTTCTTCCTCCGGTTCTTCTTCCTCCAAAGCAAAATAATGATTCAACTCCTGCAAAACACGGATCAGATAATCAGAAAAAGCAAGTGCATCTGGAACGGGAGTAAAGATCGTCTTTAACAAAATCGTTTTTTCCAACTCCCGGCAACTGATATAGATTTTATTGTAATCAGTAATATACTTAATAAGTCCGGTGATAATCTCCGGCTGGGTAGACAATACATACCGATGATTCAGGACAGGTAATACATCCCGGTAATGGAACATCGGTTGCCGATCCATATACCTCACATTCTTTTGCAATGTCAGAATATACTCCATCAAAGAAGCCACCGGTGTTCCAGCCAAAGGATATCCTATCGTCACATTGATATTCCGGATTTTTTCAGGGATTGCATTCAAAACCGGTATAAGCAGATTTTCATCAGGCAGGATAATCGCTGTTCGCAAAGCTTTTTCCTCCTCCATTCCATCCTCATCACAAAGTTCTTCAAGAAGAGTATACAACTGTTTAGCCTGTCCGATACCTGACGGAATACCTATCACATCAATTTTTGGATCTACGGATTCTTCTGTTTGCCAAACCAGTTGAGAAGGAAATTGTTTCAGGTTTTTCTCGACAAATAAAGAGGCCTTATTATCCGGGTCCCGGATCTGATCAGACCCATAATCCCAATAAAAGTCTGCCAACTCCCTGGACTGTAGAATTTGAAGAAGGGATTCTTCCGCCGGAGAAAGGGCGTTCAACCCAACAAAAACAACTTTATCATAAGGAAGTGGAATGGTTTCTGCTGACGAAAGTTTCTCTACCACTTCCCGGTAGATAATTCCCTCATATCCCAGACCTTGCCTGTTTAAGATGTCTTTAAAATCACGATACAAATCATACAGGATTTCCCAGGCAGCCAGAAAAATCTCCTGTGTGGAAGTGGGGCTTCCCGGATTAAAAGAAGACCAGAAAGTACGGATAGCTGACATTTGATTCTCATTCAGAAATTCATAATCTGTCCCGATATTCCGGAAATCCGTTACATTCGTAAATAATTTGCTGGCATCCACCAGATATTTATCTACATCATCAAAGTCATTCAACAGCATCTCTCCCCAGTAAAGAAACTCATCAAAAGTTTCGGTAGAACCACTTTTCTCAATATAGAGTTTATACAAGGTGAACAACATATAAATACGGTCAGCGGTTTGCTTTCCGCTTAACTGCGTAAACAGGTCACTGATCGTGAGAATAGTGGGACAAAAAACAGGCTTATCAGCCACCTCGGACAGATATTTTTTAAAGACCAGGCCGGTTCTTTTATTCGGAAAAACAAACGCCAGACGACTGATCCGGGGTCCGTACTCAAAATAAAAAGCAGAGGCTACCTGATATAAAAATGGTTTCATTATTTGTTTGACTATTTCTGCACAAACCTACACAAAAATCATTTATAATGAAAACCGGAGTTGTTAAATACGAACAGAAGCTCAGTTAACTTCCAGTTTCAGAAGAGTAATGGAATTAGGAGGGAAAGTATAGATCATAGCTCTTCCCATTGGAAAGGTAACCTCTCTTTCTTGCGGAGTTACTTTTTCCGGATATTCAAACGTATTTCTATCCTCAGGAGAAGCAAAAAGTTCAATTGCACTTGCATGATTCCTGACAGTTACTCCATTAATCACTAATTCTGTCCTTTCTTCATGCTGGGTTGTATTAACAACTTTCAGAAAAATCATCTGGTTTTGCTGGTCAAAAGTCGCGACAGAAACAAGAGAGGGTAAAGGGGGCAAAACCACTTCATGGATCAAAGAACCATCCACATAACACCGGATCACATCATTATAACAACTCATACGCACCGTATACCAACGGTGACTTTCAAAAGAATAAGGCAACGGAGCGACTAAAGAATCCTGAACAGCTCCTGCCCGCTGGTAAAGTTCACTGTTTTCTCCTCCCAGACTCATACCGATGAAAGCGGCCTGATCCCCCCGCCTGCCATTATCACGTATATGAAACTGGATTGGCCCACTCCCTTTTGTGCGCCGGATACGAGCAGAAAACTCATAATTATATGCTGTTGAATCACCGATCAGTACATCATTCCAGCGATTTGCATCCGGAATCAGCTTCCGGTCATTCACTTTCCATCCTCCACTCCGTACGGAAACAGTCTCCACCGGCTGATTATTAATAGCTACATCTTCTATTTCGTAACTATTATCAAACATCTCAATGGCTGCACATCCAAAAGTAACGGCTGGTTTCCGGTACGTCTCCACCTCCGTTCGTAATAATTCATCTCCCCGGTAATTACTAAACATCCGGTAAGCATGATAAGAAGGGGTAAGAACTATCCGGCGATTATCAAAAAAGATAAAAGGGAACTTCTGATATTCATAATTAGCATTTCCCAATACCGGCGCATACGCCACGCGTTTGACCGCATCCGGACTTCTCTCCGCAGCAATATAAAAAGCTGCTTCAGCAACCGCCGCCTGTTGCGTGCCAGCCGTTTCCTGGTTAGCAGTAGCCAATTCACCAATAAACACACTCGGTGTACGACGCGGATAGAATTTCTCAAAACGGTCATGATTCGTCATAAAAAAGTATTCATTTGCATAGAAATGATGATCTACCCAGTCCGTACGGAGCAAATGATTCAAATGTCCACTGCTAATCACAGTAATATCCGGATAGGTTTCCTGAATTGCCTTTTTAAATAACCGGAATCGTCGTGCATATTCATATCCATAATTTTCACTTCCAATCTCAATGTATTTCAGATGAAAGGGTTCCGGATGTCCATGTTTCGCACGCATACTTCCATAAGTAGAATCTGCCGGTTCATTTGCATACGCGATCGCATTCAGTGCCTCCTTTACCAGTTGAGGCATAGCCGTAATATCTTCATACCGGGGACGCCGGCTCTGGCTGGTGACACCACTATTCACCACATAGACAGGTTCAGCCTGCAAATCTTCACACATTTGCAGATATTCATGATATCCCATACCATTGGTGGTACCATACCCCCAGATATTCCAGAAATGCCTCCTCTCTGAAAGATCCCCTACTGTTTCATGCCAAACAGGAAAAGTACCATTTGTGTAACCCTCTACAAAAGCACCTCCCGGAAAACGGATAAACTTTGGCGTCAGATCTGCGATCTTTTCCATCAATTCCGGACGAAGACCATTGGAACGTCCTTTCCAGGTCTTCTCAGGAAACAGGGAAACCATATCCAGCCAGAACATCACGGAACTATCGGAAGAAAAAGTCAGGACTGCATCCTGTATATTTTCTTTCGCAGTAAAGACATATTCCTGTTTTTTCCATTCATACTGAGTGGAGGCTATATAGGTATCACTCACAACAGTTTGCACCGCCGGATCCTCTAACGTTACGTGAATATGTTTAGGAGCAATAGTTGCTCCCTTGATAAAAAAAGACAACCGGTAACGCTCTCCTTTTTGAAGAGGGATTCCTTTATAACCTTCTGCTACCACTCCTCCCCTTTCCATTTGAGGAGTCGCTGTCACAGAAACGAACAGCGATCTTTTGGTTTTAGTATGCATCAACTCCCGGTTATCAGGATATAGATAAGTATGAGATGAAATCTTATGCCAGCCTGGAACCGAATCTGAAGGGACAAAAGGAAGTGTCCAGCCATTCGGAGTAATTAGCAGATTCCTGGAAGCATCATAACGGGAATGCAAAGGAAGGACACCATCTTCAAAACTCCGGTTCCGGATCAATTCTCCATAGATCCCTCCTTCCACCGCATGATTGATCTCTTCTATAGTCAGCCCATACAGATCTTTATTGACGGGTACAGACAGACCATCTCCTTCTATAGTTATAGTAGAAGTCACAGGCATTTCCGGCATACATCCGGCTAACAGTACCATCAGAACAATAAACAAATATGGTTTGATATATAGATACATCTGTTTACAATACGGGAGTTTCTTCCTGCAAAACTACAGAAATATTCTCATAAAACAGACTTCTACCCAAAAAGGCCACCTGATAAGTCACTGCCAGAGAATAAAAATATATACATGAAATAAAATCTATTTACTTAGAAATAATAGAGTTTTCAAAGTTATTTGATAATTTTGTAAAACTAATGGACCCATATACTCAATGAAAAATTTAATGTCAGAATATACTATTTTGATCGTCGATGATCATAAACCTCATCTTTTACTTACAGAAATGGCCCTGCAGGAAGAAGGTTACTCCTATATATCCGTTTCTAATGGGAAAGAAGGAATAGAAATAGCCCGCCAGCGTTCACCCCAGTTAATACTACTGGCTCTGAACATGCAGCATATAGATGGTTATGAAATCCTCAGTGAATTGAAAAGTTATCCGGCAACCACTCATATTCCTGTGATCACAACTTCCCATTACCAGGACTTTCCCCATCCGGGCAAAAGTTTTTTACTGGGCGCCATCGAGCATTTCTATCTTCCCGTTAAAGCCGAAGAACTGGCCTGCCGGATCCGGCACCATTATGAAATGTATCGGTTAGAACAGGCAAGACGGCGGCTGGAATTCTCCATTGAATCTCATAACGTGCTCTCCACCATGCTGACACAGGCTATATATTCACCGCTTAATTCGTTAAAAATCGTAAACAGCTCTCTTTTACGGATGGTCAATAAAAATCAGATCGGAGAAGATGGATATGAGTTATTACAAACCATGAATCAGACAACTGTTGAGATGTCTCTTCATCTGAGTAATATGCAACAAATTATTAAATTAAGCCAACATAAACTCAAAGCGCATAAACAAATAGCTGATATAAACAGTATCATTGATGAAGCGGTTGAAACATACCGTCCGGTTGCCGCCATTCAAAATATAGCTATTACAACCCGTGGATTGGATGAAGACCTGACAGGAAAAGTGGATATAGATATGATCCGGACTATTTTATATAACCTCCTGTCGAATGCGATTAAATTCAACCATCCCGGAGGAACTATTTCCGTAGCCAGTTCTTCCGTTCCCAATGGAAGCATACAGGTATCCATCAAAGATACCGGCATAGGAATAGGGCAGGATAAAATAGAGAAACTATTTGTAGCCAACCTTTCCGATACGACAGAACTGATCAATGAATGGGGTTCCGGATTAGGACTTATCATTTCCCGTGCTTCCGTAGAGTTGCATGAAGGAAGAATATGGGCAGAATCGGAAGAAGGAAAAGGGGCCACCCTCTTTTTCTCACTAAAAGCAACGATGGAAGAAACAGATTAATCCGGAAAGAATACCATTCCATGAAAACACTCCTTAAAGATTGGTCTTAATAAGGATTAATCCGGAGAAACCGTATAAACAAAAGTTCAACTACCTCTGTTTTAGGGAAACATAAACTAAAAATATCAGAAGTATGGGAATTTTAATTTCAATTATAATCGGTATTCTCGCTGGATTCTTAGCCGGAAAAATTTTCAGAGGAGCCGGTTTCGGATTAATTGTAAACCTGATTGTAGGGGTAGTTGGTGGTGTAATTGGTGGCTGGGTATTCGGCCTGTTAGGTTTAGCCATTAACGGTATTCTGGGTACAATTATTATGTCCACTATCGGAGCACTATTGTTACTCTGGATTGTTTCATTGTTTAGAAGTGTCTGAAAGAACCGGACTCTTTATTACTATAAATTCCGGATCATACCGGAATAAAAACACTTGCATCTGCCAAATTTAGCAGATACAAGTGTTTTTTATGCATACAAATCCTATACAAACTTCAGAGATAAAACCGACTCAATAGCTTTTAGCTCCTCAGACGTAAAATGGAGATTTTTTAACGTTGCCAGATTATCCTCTAACTGGGAAACCGAACTGGCCCCAAGCAGGACGCTGGTTACCCGCTCATCTTTTAGTAACCACGCAATGGCCATCTGAGCCAGACTTTGACCGCGTTCCTGTGCGATCTCATTTAACTTTTTCACCTTTATCAATGTCTCTTCTGTGATCCAATCTTTCTGTAAGTGACCGGTTGCCTTAGCGGCACGGGAATTCTCCGGAATCCCTTTCAGGTATTTATTCGTCAGCACACCCTGTTCCAGAGGAGAAAAAGCAATCGCCCCTACTCCTTCTTCCTTTAAAAGAGGTAATAACTTAGCCTCCGACCAACGGTCCAGCATAGAATAACGGGGTTGATGGATCAGACAATGAACTTTATATTCCTTTAATACATCAAGAGCTGCCCGTGTTTGTTCATCATCATAGTTGGAGATTCCAACATATAACGCTTTTCCCTGACGAACCATATCCACCAGCGCCCCCATAGTCTCTTCAATAGGAGTATCAGGGTCCGGACGATGGGAATAAAAGATATCCACATATTCCAGTCCCATCCGTTTCAAACTCTGATCCAGACTGGCCATCAGATATTTACGACTACCCAGATCCCCATAGGGGCCGGGCCACATATCATACCCTGCTTTAGTGGAAATGATCAGCTCATCCCGGTAATTTCCCAAACCCTTTTTCAAAATACGTCCGAAATTTTCTTCAGCCGATCCATATACCGGACCATAATTATTGGCCAGGTCGAAATGGGTAATTCCATGATCAAAAGCTGTGTGAGCAATCTGTATGAAATTACTGAACACGTCCACACTTCCGAAATTATGCCACAAGCCTAAAGAAATAGCGGGTAAAAGAATTCCACTCCGTCCGCAACGACGATACTGCATATCCGTATAACGGTTAACATTTGCTTTGTATATATCCATAGTATATTTGATTTATCTTAACAAAGATAGAGAATCCAAACAAATAACCTAACTACTTTTAAAAATTGCATGAATATCGATTCGACTTTGTATATTTGCCATACGGTTTCAGAACCGTATGACAGATTACTACCATATACAAATTAAAAAGAATAACATGCACAATTGGTTTGAATGTAAGGTCTCTTACGAGAAAATGATGGAGAACGGAATGCAGAAAAAAAGTAACAGAGCCTTACTTAGTGGATGCCTTGTCTTTTACGGAAGCAGAGGCCCGTATCATCGAAGAGATCCGTCCGTATATCACCGGCGAATTTACAGTGGCAGATATTAAACGTGCCCGTCTTTCCGAATTATTTTTCAATGAAACAGGAGACCGTTTCTACCGGATCAAAGTATATTTTATCACATTAGATGAAAAAAGCGGTGCTGAGAAAAAGACGGCAGCCAGTATGTTAGCACAGGCCAGCACATTGAAAGAAGCGATTGCCGTACTGGAAGAAGGGATGAAAGGGACATTAGCTGATTATACGATTGCTTCTGTTACGGAAACACCTTTAATGGACGTCTTTCCTTTCTCTGCCGAAGGGGGCAGCAAAGAAAAATCGGAAGAAGAACTGATAGCAGAACAGAGACAATGAGTATTGCCGGTAACATAACAGAACTGAAAAAGTCACTTCCGCAAGAAGTGACTTTAGTTGCTGTTTCCAAGTTTCATCCTGCGGAAGCATTACAGGAAGCATACAATGCCGGACAAAGAGTGTTCGGAGAAAGCCGGGCACAGGAACTAACCTCCAAGCAAAAAGTATTACCGGAGGATATCGAGTGACATTTCATCGGTACCCTGCAAACTAATAAAGTAAAAGATATTGCTCCTTTTATCCATACCATCCACAGTGTGGATTCTCTCAAATTATTAAAGGAGATCAGCAAACAGGCTGTCAAAAATAACCGGACCATCCATGTACTGCTGGAAGTACATATCGCCAAAGAAGAAAGTAAACACGGCTTCACCCCACAGGAATGCCTGGATTTCTGTAAAAAACAGGAATGGGAAGAACTGGAAAATATTCAGATCAGTGGGTTAATGAGCATGGCAACCTACACAGAAGATGAAAGAATCATACGAGATGAATTCCGGACACTCTATCAACTGTTCACAGAACTGAAAAACAATATATTTATTAACAAACCCTCTTTCAAAGAACTATCCATGGGCATGAGTCATGATTATGCTATTGCAGTGGAAGAAGGAAGTACTATGGTACGGATCGGCACCAGTATTTTCGGAGAGCGGGAATACTAAAATAACAGCCGGTCTGACCTTTTTATATAAGTACGATTCTACCGGATAGAATAAATCGTTATATTTGTATATTACGATGTATGTTAAACATAAATAAACCGGACATGATAGATATAAGTACACAATACGCAGGTTTAAATCTACGGAATCCCATTATTGTAGGAAGTTCAGGCTTAACCAGAAAACCGGAACAGATTAAAGAATTCGAAAAAGCAGGCGCCGGGGCAGTAGTTCTGAAATCCTTATTTGAAGAACAGATTGACATTCACAGTTCCAGGTTGATGCAAGAGTCTGATTATCCGGAAGCGGCCGATTACATTCACGAATATGTACGCTCAAACCAGATTCAGGAATACCTGGATCTGATCAAACAAGCCAAAGAGACCAGTACCATTCCTATCATAGCCAGTATTAACTGCTATAAATCGGAAGCCTGGATCGAGTTTGCCCAACATATACAGGCAGCGGGGGGCAGATGCGCTGGAGTTAAATATCTATTTCCTGGAAACCGACCTGACTCAGGACTACGATGCGACCCGCGAAAGATATGTCCGGATTCTACGCAGAATCAAAGAAGCAATCACGATCCCGGTCATCCTGAAATTAGGAAAAGCAACCAGTAACATCCCGGCCCTGATTCATCTACTAAAGATTAACGGGGCAGACGGAGTAGTTCTCTTTAACCGTTTTTATCAACCTGATATCGATATCCACAAACTTCAAATCGTATCCGGGAATGTATTCAGTAACCACTCAGACCTGAGCGACACCTTACGCTGGACAGGAATCGTATCCGGTAAGATACCCAATATCAGCATTGCCGCTTCTACAGGTGTACATGAATGGGAAGATATTGTTAAATGTATTCTGGCCGGCGCTTCAGCCGTACAGATATGCAGTGCACTCTATACGCATAGCGCAGATCTCATCACCCAGATGATCACCTGTCTCGAAGAGTGGATGAATCAGAAACAATATTTCGCAATCTCAGAATTCCGGGGAAAACTCAGTTATGCGAATACGGTTGATCCAAGCCTCTACGAACGGGCCCAGTTCCTGAAATATTACACGAACAGGGATTAAAGAGAAGCACATAGATGACACAGATCAGGCTCCCTTAATCCACATGCCTGCTCTGTGTCGCCTATCTGTGTGCTAAAAGCTTTTTTGTAGCAAGGAAACGCTTAGAACTGGAAGTAAATAAACGGCTGAACACCTGCACTCTTCACCTGGATCACGATAAAGATAGCCAGTACCACCATCAATACCTGTATGATCAATGGTGAACGGGTAACCACCATCTGCATAGCAGATTCCACCGGCTTAGGCATAAAATGAAACAGGTAACCAAGGAGCATCAGGAAACAAACTCCGGTATATCCGGTAATAAACTGTGGGAGGACCTCCGGATGGAAATGGAAAAGGATCTGCGACATCACCTCTCCCGCGATCTGCATGGTATCCGCCCGGAAAAAGATCCATCCGAAACATACCAAATGGAAAGTAATTAAGACCCCGGACACACGATGCACCCACGACATCTCACTCCCAACCGTTTTAAAGGAAGGGAAACAGCTCATCAGAAGCTTATGGATAGCCAAAGATATTCCATGCAAAGCACCCCACAAAACAAACCGTAGTGAAGCACCATGCCACAGCCCTCCTAAAAGCATCGTAATAAAAAGATTCAGGTATTGCCGGAACTTCCCTTTGCGGTTTCCACCCAGAGAAATATACAGGTAGTCTTTCAACCAGGAAGAAAGGGATATATGCCAGCGACGCCAGAATTCCGTAATCGTGGCAGACTGGTAAGGAGAATCAAAATTAATATTGAAACGAAACCCTAATAACAAAGCAATACCGATCGCCATATCCGAATAGCCGGAAAAATCACAATAGATCTGTAAAGCATATCCATAGACCCCGATCAGATTCTCTACCCCTGTATATAAAAGAGGAGCATCAAACACCCGGTCCACAAAATTGAGACTGATATAATCGGAAATAACCGCCTTTTTAAATAACCCGCAAAGAATAAGAAACAGCCCTTCTCCGAATTGTGCTCTGTTCACTGTAGGCTCTTTATACATCTGAGGAATAAAATCCCTCGCCCTGACAATTGGCCCGGCTACTAACTGAGGGAAAAAAGAGACATAAAAGACATAGTCAAGCCAGCGCCGTAAAGGATGAATTCGTCCCCGGTAAATATCTATAATATAACTCATAGACTGAAAAGTAAAGAAAGAGATCCCTACGGGAAGAAAAATATCCACCTTCTCATAATGCAGACTTTGCAAAGTGCTGTTTCCAATCAGATATCCGATCTCATTTCCCAGTTCACAAACCAGACTATACAGGAAATTAAAATACTTAAAATACCCCAGTACACACAGATTAATACCGACACTCAATGTGACCAACAGTTTCCGCAGCCAAAGCCGGCGGGCATCCCCAATCGCCTCTCCGATAATAAAATCGGAAGTGGCCGTAAACAAAAGCAACAAAAACCAGATCCCACTACTTTTATAATAAAAATAAAGAGAGAAAAGAGTCACATATAGGATGCGGGCCGTCGTATTCTTCCGCAGTGACATATAGATCATCAGAAACCCGATAAACAGGAAAAAGAACAATCCGCTGCTAAACAGCATCGGGGCATTCGGCTGATACACCAGTATATCCCCTAATCTACTCAGGGATAATTGGCTAAAGTAGGTTTGTAACTGTTCCGGGACAGCCAGTAATTTCGATATTAACTCATCCACGCTTTTTCACATTTTTAGCGGGATCTCTCCTGTGGAGATCACCTTCTTTCAGGAGCAGGCATTTCCCCCTTCTCCATCTCTTTTTTATATTTAATCAATGACCGGAACAGGAGTATTCCCTGCTCGCTATATCCTTCTTTATTAAAATGGATCCTGTCAGCACCCATCCACTTTCCGGTATACCATTTCTCAGAAGACGTACGTCCTCCGGTAGCAGCAAACAGATCCCAACACGCCAGTCCTTTTTCCTGAGCAACCTGAACGATCGCGGCCGCAGCCTGTTCAGTCAGAGTATTACGGGTATATTTCCGTTTCTTATTTTCCCAATACCGTTTATAACACTCCGGTGGGGTAGTCAGCAAAACAGGGGTTCCCGGCATCCACTTTTCCACCAGATCCAGGAAAGCCCGGATCTGTCCGGTAAACTCCGCCTTCTGAAAACGCTTACCGAATGTTTCATTCGTACCTAACGAAATGATTAACAAAGAAGGCTTTAATAAAGCCAATTTACGAACATAGGCCTCCTCGGTATAATTCACAAACATCGCACCATTTACCCCTATCGAATGGTATAAAATGCCCGGTTCACCATTAGTCAGGCTCAATCCATAATAAAGGTTAGTAAACATTTCGGCAGGCAACAGCTCATCCGTGCCCGGTTTACGACGGGTACTCTGTAACTGTAAACTATCTGTCAGACAGGAAATGCGGAAAGTATCCGCCACAACTCCTCCTATCTCCGGACGTTCTCCGGGAAGGAGCTGAACCGAATCTTTCAGGTTTCCCGTAGGTACCATTGGCATAGATTGATCTCCCCGGTACAAAACAGCCTGGTTAAACGCATAACCGGCCCCATTCACAGGAGCAATAGAAACATCCAGGTCTACAAAAGGAGAGATCGTCTGAATACCCAGTCCACCCGGACCAACCGGACATTTCCGGTTTCGCTGGATAGCACGTCCTGCAATCCACTCTTTCACCGATGAAGAGATGAAATAATCATCCGGTTCATTCGACTTACTTATTTTCAAAGGTGCGATCCAACCCCTTCCGGCATTCCCGTACTGTTGTTGCATCAATCGCATCATCCGGCCCGGAAATGCACCGGCCTGTACATGGGAATCCCCCAAATGAACAATCGTGATCACCGTATCTTTTCCTTCCTCCAACGCTTGTAAAGCTGAAAAGAAATCTTTCAGCGAACAGGCAGGATCCAGGATCGTACAGGATGAATCTACCAGAAAAGTAAGACGGGAGCGAACCGTGTCTGCCGGCAGGATCCTTTTAATACGTTCAATAGGAGGATTTTTCACACGGATATCCTCCCGGTAGGTATCCGCAGAGAAGTGCACACCTGTTATAATCAAAACAACAAGCATACCACTAATGATATAAAAGATCTTTTTAGTCTGCGAGATCAGCTTCATCATAAAATTCTTTTTCTAATTTCAAAGCTTCAAACAACGCTTTTGCAATTTCCCGTCCTCCCCGGAAACTTAAATGGGTATAATCCTTACTGGCCCAGTTCTTCTCTACAAATTTAACCATACTGTTTTCTCCTCCCATAGCTCCGAATACATTCCAGAAAGGTATACCGGCCTGTTTAGCTGCCTGCCGCTGGGCATGTAACAAAGCTAACACCGCAGGCATGGTCATAAACTCTCCGTCCTGTTGGTAACTCCGGTCTGAAACTCCTAACATCAGGATGTCTGTTTCCGGGAAACAATTCCTCAGGTGTCCAATTACTTCTACCATTCGTTTCCTGTACCAGCCATACTGAAGCATCTCTTCACTCACAATATTTAATCCATATTGCAGTACGATCAGATCATACGGACGTATATGCTGAAACGCTCTGCATTGGGCTGAATCCAGATGCATCAACAACAAACCCGAATTTCCCCGCAAAGAAAAATTATCAACAACGACCCCGCTGTTATCTTCTAAAGCAATACCCAAAGCATGTAACCCCTCCGCTTCCTTAAAAGTAAGAGAGGCCTCTGTAATCCACTCATCCAACACATATTGTTCCACCTGGCTGGCTGGTGGTAAGAGAGTCCGGATCGTATCTTCCAAACCATTATAGGTCAGGTTCAGGATAGCGCCTTCATTAGACTGATACAGAAATTTCAAAGAAGAAACCTCTTTCAGGGAAGGATAACGGTCCACAGTTTTAAATGAAAGGGACACCTCCTCTTCCATAGCTTCAAACACCATCCCTGACAAAACATACGGATACTCTTTATCCGACAGGATCGAATGTCTCTCCCATCCTTTCGATTGCTGGTCAATCGTTGGCCGGAATTGGGAAGCTACAGAGGAAACCGGAACAAAACCGACTCCATGTCCCCCAAACTCTTTCTGCATAGCTTCCCGGAAATCAGCCACTACAATGTCCCCTTCAATAAATGAATCCCCCAGAAAAGCGATCCGTACCGGACGATTCATGGACTGACTCTTATTAAGGGCTTCAAAAAAATGCTTCAATCCGATATGTCCTATGGAATAATCTTCGATACGGGTTCCAAGGGAATCCCCTCCCTGCAAAGCATATAAAGTATGGTATAAAGAATCACGGACAACCAATGCCACAGAATCCATCACACCAGCCTGAATAATAGAATCACGGATCGCTGCGGAATCGATGACCCATGTATCTGCTTGTTCTAATTGGAAGATAAGGGAATCCAGGGAGAGAGGCTCCGGTTTCTGGCGTATATCCGAAAACAGATCTACCTTTTTGATCTTTTGTCCGCAAATCCGTTCCGGTAACCAATATAAGCCCACACAGATGAACCAGGTCAAAAATAATAAAATAAGTAATCTGCCAAAAGTATTCTCTGTCTTCATCTAACTTTTTCAATCGAGAGTGCAAAGGTACATATAATTCAGAACGAATGGAATGAAAACCATGGGTTGTTACAAAGCTTACCCTCTATATTTCATCCTTGATTTCCTGCCCTATCTTAAAAACAGAACATACAAACCCAAAAACAGACATTGATAGGCAACAAATATAGCCGGATATTTGCACCTTGTATTCATCTGGTTTACAGTATTTGGTTACAGGTGCACCGTTCTTTACTGGCTTCGGTTAATAAAGACTCTATAAAAACAGCACATTAAAAGAACACCTGCCACTTTTCTTTTCAGGGCCGGGCAATACAAAATAATAGTGCATAAAATAATAAGTAACAAACTTTAAACAACTATACCCTATGGAATCTAAACGTAAAGGTAGTTCCTTTCAGACCATGAGTTCAAAAAGAAAACTGGAATCTATCTTTTTGTTCGTCACAGGTAAATGCAACGCCAAATGTGCTATGTGCTTCTATGCAGATGACATGGCTAAAAAACAACCGGATCTGACATTTGACGAGATCAGAAAAATATCGGAAACAGCAGGTGAATTCAACCGTCTCTGGTTATCCGGAGGAGAACCTACGCTGAGAGAAGACCTGCCGGAGATCATCGAAATGTTCTATAAAAACAATCACATTAAAGATATCAACATGCCCACCAACGGCCTGCGTGCTGACCGGGTGATTGAATGGGTAACCCGGATCCGGAAAAACTGCCCGGATTGTAATATTTCGGTCAGTGTATCCATGGACGGATTCGGAGACACTCATGATAAACAGCGAGGAGTTCCCGGAAACTTCTACAAAGCATTAGATACATTGGTTAAGGTCAGCAAACATTTTGCCAATGACGGCAAAGTATTGAAAAATATGGCTACTGTGATCACCAGATACAACATTGATGAGATCCACGATCTGATGCTCTGGATGTATGCCCGTATGAATGTCTCGAACCACACCATTGAAGCGGCACGGGGAATGACCCGGGAAGACGGAGTAAAAGTGCTGACTGAAAAATCCCTTCGTGAAATACAGGACCGGGCCGCCTCCATTTATGTAGGATATGCCGACCGGATGGCCCGGGACGTAAGTGGTTTCAGAAAACATGTCACTAAATTCTTCTATTTAGGACTGATCCGGGCACTCTATGATGTCCGGGCATCCAACATTGACCAACCCACCCCCTGGGGAATGGATTGTACGGCAGGAGAAACGACCCTGGTCATTGACTATGACGGCAGATTCCGTTCCTGTGAACTTCGCCAGCCGATCGGAAATGTCAAAGACTACGGATGTGACATCCAGGCAGTGATGTATGGAGACGCTATGAAAAAAGAGGTGGACGAATTAGGTTGTGGTGCAAAAGCAAATTGCTGGTGTACACACGGATGCTGGATCATGTCATCTATCGTCTTCAATCCACGGAAAATGGTTTCCAAAGTATTTAAAGGCTACCGGGAAACCAAAAAGCTGGCTAAACCCATCGTTTTTAACGAAGAGTTACTACAAGGAATTGAAAACAAATACAACTTAGACCGGGAAAAACTGGCAACAATGGGTGTCTTATGAAAATACCTTTAGTGACCCGTGGTTCTCAGGGTGATGTATATCCCTATTTATCTGTGGCTGCCGAATTACAAAAACGGGGCCATGCGATCACCCTGAGCCTGCCTCAACTATTTGAAAAGTAGGCAAAAGATTTTGGTGTGAACTACAAACTCCAGGAGTTTGACGATATTGGCGGCATGATCAACGGAGCAGCAGAAACCAAACAACAGACCAAACATCTGCTAAGCTGGATGCGACGCGTGATTGATATGCAGTTTGAACAGTTAATTCCCCTTTTACAGGAACATGACCTATTGATCGCCGCCAACACCGAGTTCGCCGCGGCCAGTCTGGCTGAATACTGCGGGAAACCTGTGATCCGGACAGCCTTCGGCCCTTTCATCCCAGGTAAAAAGATTCCTCCGCCAGCGATGGCTACTCCCAAACCTCACCCGGTCATCAAGCCGGCTTATCTCTGGAAACTATTGAACATCGCCACGAATTTCATGGTGAAAAAAACAGTCAATAAAAACCGGATCGCCAAAGGGATGAAACCCATTGCTAATTTTGGATTCCATGCTGTTGAAAACTCTCACAACTTCCTGATGTATAGCCGGTATTTAGGAAGTACAGATCCGGACTGGCCTTATAAATGGGATATTGGAGGATATTGTTTCAATGATAATCTGGTCTACAATGAAACGGTATACCAGGATCTGATGGCTTTCATCCGGCAAGATGACCGCCCTACGCTATTTTTCACCCTGGGAAGCTGTAATGACAAACGCCGGGACCGCTTTTGCGACTGGCTGTTAGACATTTGTGAAAAGCAAGGATACAAACTGATCGTAGGATCCGGCTGGTCAGGGGCAGGAAAACACCTCGAAGAGAATAAATCCGTATATCTGCTGACACAAGCCATTCCCCATACCCTTATTTTCCCTCACTGCACGGCTGTGATCCATCACGGAGGTTGCGGCACCACCCACAGTGTTGCCCGGGCCGGAATTCCCCAGATGATCGCCCCCCTTCTTTTAGATCAACCCTACTGGAACTACCGTGTCAGCCAATTACAAGCCGGGCCGGAAGGAGTCCGGATCAAAAAAGTCACTCATCAGCAACTAAAACAAAAAGTCTGTGACCTGATGACCAACCCGGCCTACAAAAAGAATGCAGCCGAACTGGGTAAAAAGATCCAAAGTGAAAACGGCATTCAGACCATGTGTGAATATATAGAACGTGTAGCCACACCCCATTAATACACAATCCCGATCCTCATAAAGTATTAATTCATGTGAATCATACAATATTGACTCACAAATTTATTACATTTGTAAATAATAACTCTATTTAATCTTATATGAGTAGTTCGTACATTTCGCCTTTTGCTAAACCAGTATATGTGATGTTGAAGCCGGTGGGATCCGTTTGTAACCTGGCCTGTGAGTACTGTTATTATCTGGAAAAAGGGAAATTCTATCCGCAGGTGAAAAATCATATCATGACGGAAGAACTGCTCGAAAAATTCATTCAGGAGTATCTGGCCAGCCAGACCATGCCACAGGTTCTGTTTACCTGGCATGGAGGAGAAACCCTGATGCGTCCTATCAGTTTTTATAAAAAAGCATTAGAATTGCAACGTAAATATGGCCGGGGTATGCAGATCGACAACTGCATCCAGACCAATGGGACACTCCTTACAGATGAATGGTGCCGTTTTTTCAAAGAAAACAACTTTCTTGTAGGGGTCTCCATTGACGGCCCACAGGAATTCCATGACGAATATCGCCGGAATAAACAAGGACTTCCCTCCTTTTTCAAAGTGATGAAAGGAATTGAACTACTGAAAAAACATGGTGTGGAATATAATGCCATGGCCGTGGTCAATGATTACAACGTAGATTATCCATTAGAATTCTATCACTTTTTTAAAGAACTGGATTGCCACTATATACAGTTTGCACCCATCGTGGAACGGATGGGAAATCATACAGACGGAACTTCGCTGACTTCCCCGGAAGAACAGGATACCCACATCCGGTTAGCCCCCTTCACAGTAGACGCAGAGAAATGGGGAGACTTTTTGTGTACCATCTTCGATGAATGGTTGAAAGAAGATGTAGGGAGCTATTACATTCAGCTATTTGACGCGACATTAGCCAACTGGGTAGGGGAACAACCGGGCATCTGTACCCTGGCCCGTACCTGTGGACATGCCGGAATAATGGAATTCAACGGAGACATGTATGCCTGTGATCATTTCGTCTTCCCGGAATATAAATTAGGGAATATATATACCCGGACGATCACAGAAATGATGTATAGCCCGGAACAATTAAAATTCGGAACAGATAAATACGACAAACTTCCCCGGCAATGCAAAGCATGCGAGTACCTGTTTGCCTGCCATGGAGAATGTCCCAAAAACCGTTTCCTTCATACCCAAGAGGGAGAACCCGGATTAAACTACCTCTGCAAGGGATACAGAAAATTCTTTGAGCATGCAGCACCCTACATGGACTTTATGAAAAAGGAACTGTTAGCACAACGTCCGCCGGCGAATGTAATGGCATGGGCAAAAAATATCAGATAGAGAGAATTTAAAATATGTATAATACATGAAATATAACAGACGTGAATTTATCAAAACAGGAGGTATGGTTATGCTTGGCTCATTAGCCGCTCCCTCATTTATAGGAGCTTCTACCGGAAATTCCGCGGTCGATAAAGCAGCCGGTATCTCATTTGGAATGAACCACTTTGGCGTAAGCGAAAGTGATATGCGGAAAGTACTGACCGCAGCATTGGAAAAAGGAGGCGATTATGCGGACCTCTATTTTGAACACTCTTACAGGAACAATGTCAGCCTACAGGATGGTGCCGTGAACCGGGCCAGCTCAAACATTGATTTTGGAATGGGTGTCCGGGTATTATCCGGAGACCAGACCGGGTATGCCTATGTGGAAGATGTAACATTGGAGGAAATGCTGAAAGCTGCACGCACTGCCGCACGTATAGCCAATGGTGCCGCGGGAAATGGTCCGGCCAATCTGACAGAGACCCGGTATCCAAATAATTACTACGCTGTACAGACGCCATGGGATGAAATAGCAGTAAAGGAAAAAACCCCTTACCTGCAACAGTTAAATGATAAGACCTTTGCACTGGATAGCCGTGTGACTAAGGTGAATGCCTCTCTGGGAGACACCACTACCCATATTTTATTCTGTAATTCAGAAGGAGAGATGTATTATGACTACCGGCCGATGGTCACTCTTTCCGCCATGTGTATCATGGAGGAGAATGGAAAGCTTGAAAACTCCTATTCAGCCCGGGCCTATCGCATGGGAGCAGAATTCCTGTCAGACGAAGTCGTGAACACCATTGCCAAAGAAGCGGTGGAAAAAACAGCACTCCTATTCCAGGCCGTTAAACCGAAAGGCGGGGAAATGCCGGTTGTGATGGGAGCCGGAGGTTCAGGTATCCTGTTACACGAAGCGATTGGACATGCCTTTGAAGCAGATTTCAACCGGAAAAATATTTCGATCTTCTCGGACCAGCTAAATAAAAAGATCTGTAATGAACATATCTCAGTTGTCGATGATGGAACCATTCCATTCAATCGCGGCTCTGTCAATATAGATGACGACGGGGTAAACGGCCAGAAAACATACATCGTGAAAGATGGAGTGCTGACCAGCTTCCTCCATGACCGTGTCAGTGCAAAACATTACGGTATTCCTTCCACCGGAAACGGCCGCCGGGAATCTTTCCGGCACATGCCCATCCCCCGTATGCGGGCCACTTATATGGAAGCAGGGAATGTGACAGAAGAAGAAATGATCTCTACGGTTAAAAACGGTATTTACGCTGCAAACTTTACGAATGGCCAGGTACAGATCGGTGCCGGAGACTTCACCTTCTTCGTAAAAGACGGTTACCTGATTGAAAACGGTAAACTGACACAGCCTATCAAAGATATTAATATCATTGGCAATGGCCCCAAAGCATTAGCCGATATGACCATGGTCGGTAACAATTACAAAATGGATGACGGAACCTGGACCTGTGGTAAAGACGGACAATCCTGTCCCGTTACCTGTGGGATGCCATCCGCTTTGGTTAGTAAATTAACAGTAGGAGGAGAAAGCTGATATGATAACAAACGAACATAAAGATCTGGCCCGGTGGGCCATGGATTTTGCCCTGAAAAACGGCTGTCAGGCTTCACGGGTAACCCTTTACAACGGTTCAAACAGCTCTTTTGAAATAAGAGATATGAAAATTGACCGTCTGCAACAGGCCAGTGAAAGCAGTCTGATCATCCAGTTATTTCTAGACGGACGCTACGGCTCCTACTCTACCAACCGGTTGGACAGAAAAGAATTGGAAAGATTTATTCTCAACGGGATCGACTCCACGCGTTACCTCGCTGAGGACGTAGCCCGAACCCTACCGGATGCCTCCTTGTACTACAAAGGAGGAAAACCAGCTCTCCAACTGTTAGATCCCCGTTTTGATCAAATCGAACCAGATGATAAAGTGGCGTTAGCTATGAAGGTCTGTGATGAAATGATGGGGAAAGATTCCCGCATTATCTCCACTAATTCTTCCTATAGCGATGAAAAGTGGTATAAATACATGGTTGCCAGTAACGGATTTGAAGGTGAAGGAGATTCCTCTAATTTCACCCTGGTAGGCAGCGTCAGCATAAAAGGGGACGGAGAAGCCCGTCCGGAATCCTATTGGTATGAATCCGGGTTATATTATGATACGCTCACGAAAGAGGGAATCGGTACAAAAGCACTGGAACGTGCCCTACGGAAACTGGGACAGAAAAAAGTAGCTTCCGGTAAATATCCAATGATCTTAGACAATATGAATTCCGTCCGGTTGGTTTCACCACTCATCAGTGCGATCTATGGTTCGAATATTCAGCAGAAAAACTCCTTCTTACTCGATAAGCTAAACCAGCAGGTGCTCAGTGAAAAGGTCACCCTGATCGACGAACCTCACCAGCCCAAAACACTGGGAGCCCGTTACTTTGACAACGAAGGAATCGCAACTAAACGGCTTCCCATATTCGAAAATGGGATATTAACAACCTATTTTGTCGACACATACGCAGCTAACAAACTGAATATCCCCGCGACTATCGGTAACCCATCCATTCTGACCATGCAGATGGGAACGAAAGATGTAGACGGATTAGTCGCTTCCATAGATAAAGGAATTCTGGTAACCGGATTCAACGGGGGTAATTCCAGCAGCACGACCGGCGATTTCTCTTACGGAGTGGAAGGGTTTGTGGTTGAGAACGGTAAACTGGCCCAACCAATTTCCGAAATGAACATTACAGGTAACATCCTGATCCTATGGGATAACCTGCAGGAAATAGGAAACGACACCCGCACCTCCTCCAGTTGGAAAATCCCATCCCTGTTATTCAACGATGTAGATTTCAGCGGACTATAAAAAATGAAAATGCTGACAACACAAATTCAGATAAGTAGGTTGCGCAGAAAATCTATCTATTCTTTGAATAGGTAAGAGATTTTAAATAACTACCCCGTAGGGGTTGCATCAATAGCCCAGGGCCGAGCCGCAGGCGAGCCCCTGGGTAAGGATTATTATTTTATAACCTTGAAAAGGTTTCATTTGTCTGCTGTGCTGGATGCAACCCCTTCAGGGTTGACTTGTGATATCTTCTACCCAGGGAATCGCCTTTGGCTCATCCCTGGGCTATTGATGGAACCCCTACCGGGGTATTTACTGATAATTGCAATTGTTTACAGTCATCTTCTCTTTAAATAAACAAGTAGTGATTTAGGACAGCTTTCTATTTTTATCCACACATCCACTCCCATTCTCCTGTACGTTTAATTTCTTTCAGATAACTTCCTGTTCTGTTGTTAATAATTAACTCCTACATCACAAACAACCTCTCCGGCACTACTGTTATTAATCATCTTTCAATCAAAAAGTAAAATAAAAAATATGAAGAAGATTATTTTAACAACATATCTGGCAGTTGGGTTGCTGTTCTCCGGAAATGTATTTGCACAGGATGCTAAAAAAGCGGAAAGAGAAGCAAAAAAGAGATGCGGGAATCCGAAAGGATCAGAAAAGAGGCAGATGCGAAAGCAAAAGCCGAAGACGGTAATTTGTGGGATAAAACAAAATACGGAGCAGAGAAAGCCTGGGATAAAACAAAAAAAATGGAACTGAAAATGCCTGGGATGCAACCAAAGACAAAACAGAAGAGATTTGGGACAAAACAAGAGGTGGAACAGAGAAAGCCGTAGACAAAACAAAAGATGGCACAGAAAACGCC
>JAJQEE010000066.1 GCA_021201865.1 Tannerellaceae bacterium
TAAAGAACTCGTTTTTTTAAGCAATCGTATCTCTCGATTGCGGGTGCAAAAGTAGTCGGTCTGGTTCTTATTTCCAAATATTATAAGAAGAATTTTGTGTTAAAAAACATATAATTTCAGAATTACTATACCTTATTATATAGGCTTTCTTTCTTTTTTTTCAAAGCTTTTTTCTTTTCGTTCCAAATCATAGTAAAAACAGATCCATCCGGAAGAAAAAGCATAATCCTTTTTCTTCCGGATGGATCTGTCTTTTTCTGTTTTTTTATTTCATCAACTCCACATGTCTTCTCAATTCTTTCGGGGTACAATTAAATTGTTGCCTGCAAAAACGGACAAAATGAGTAGAGGAATTAAAACCACACATCTTTCCCACCTGCTCAATGGAGAGTGTTTTGTCATCTTTTAATTTCCGGCAAACCAACAGGGCCCGTTGCTTTAGTAGCCATTGATGAGCTGAGGTGCCAAAGTTTTCACGAAACTTCTTATCGAAGGAAGTTCTTTTTAATCCGGAGATTTGTAACAGGTCTTTAGCGGAATGTGCCTTCTGGTAATGAGCCAGAATTAGTTCCTTGAAAGATAATTTCTTTTTTAGTAAAGGACAAAACAAGGAAATCAAATCTTTAGGATGCATATAATGCAATAATAGCACAAAAATTTCCTGTTGTTTGATAGAAGACAGTTCGGCTGTCAGAATATCGTCATCCATATACCGGAGAATAGAAAGCAGAGAGTTCATAATTACCGGTGGGACCGTAACTCCTGTCCCCCTGAACTCATAAGAGGATAAATAAGGATATAAAAAACTCTGGTATTTCCGCTCACAGACTTCCGGTATGGCATCAAACAGCAGGATGATCAGAATCCCATTACCGGTAGGATACAGGTTTCCGGTCGTACCTGTAGGTAACAGTACACATTCATTCTCAGAGATGATCCGGCTTTTCTCTTTGAGCATACGCAAAGTAGCCTTTCCCCTGACCAGAAATAATAACCTGTAATAAGAATCCCGGCCTTCTTCTATCTTTTCATTCTCTTTCAGTCTCTTTAATTCAAACCGGTTAAAATGATTATATCCCCGGAACATAGAACTGATCTGTGGCCATTCCGGTAAATATCCCGCTTGATCCATGGAATCACTCCATAGCGCGTTAGGATGCACATGTGTCATAACTAAATTGTTCTTTCCTGGTTAAGTACTAGTAAGTAATAAGTTTATGAGTGAACAAATATAAAAGGGATTACAGCAAATTCGTTTCCTAAAACACGTAAAATCTTTCATAAAACTCATCTATTTTCAGTTCAATCTATACAATAAGCTTTACTTCTTTAATATATTCCTTTCTATTTTTTATTTTTCTAAGGAACATTTCTTTTAATACCTATAAAAGGCCCTTTAATTACCTTTGAATATAAAGTTTTTAACTATATTTGTTTGCTCAATCTATAGTTAAATTCAAAACGTACTTCTAAGATGAAAAAACAAAATTAGCAAGTTTATTTATTTCTTGTTTGTTGTTAACAGGGGTGTTCACCGGTTGTTCGGAAAAAGAACAAAATACACTTACACCACAGGAAATTTCAGAAGGCTGGGAACTGCTTTTTGACGGAAAAACCCTGAATGGCTGGAGAGACTACAACGGTACTTCATTGACAGAACCATGGCATGTAGTAAACGGATGTATCCAGGCCAAAGGTGAAGGCAGTGACGGTAGTGGATACATTGTTTCTGATAAAGAATTCGAGAATTTCGAATTGTACTGGGAGTGGAAACTGAGTAAAGGTGGAAATAGTGGTATGCTGTATCACGTAGTGGAACGTCCTCAATACAAGGTTCCTTATGTAACAGATCCGGAATATCAGTTAATTGACGATGTGAATTTCCCGGAACCGCTGGAAGACTGGCAGAAAATGGGTGTAGACTATGCCATGTATCTGCCGGACCAGGCTAAAATGAATGTAAATCCTTATGGAGAATGGAATAATTCCAAAATCGTTTTTGACAATGGCCATGTTGAACATTGGTTGAACGGTCAGAAAATACTGGAATTCGAAGCATGGTCTGATGACTGGCATGCAAGAAAGAACAGTGGCAAATGGGCAGATGCTCCGGAATATGGCTTAGCTAAAAAAGGAGTACTTTGTTTACAGGACCATGGTTATCCTGCTTCATTCAGAAATATCAAGATCAAAGAATTACCACGTAAGACCAAAGAGGTAAATCTTTTTAACGGGAAAGACCTTCATGGCTGGGAAGCTTATGGAACTGAATTGTGGTACGTAAAAGACGGTTTATTAGTTTGTGAAAGCGGACCGGATAAAGAATATGGTTACCTGGCGACCCGTGATTATTATGATGACTTTGATTTAACTGTTGAATTCAAACAGGAAGCCGACGGTAACTCAGGTGTATTCATCCGTTCTTTCATTGAAGAAGATGTAAAGGTAAATGGATGGCAGGTAGAAGTAGCTCCCAAAGGTCACGGAACCGGTGGTGTGTATGAATCCTACGGAAGAGGATGGATCCAGCAGATCACTCCTGAAAAAGAGGAATACCTGAAAGTAGGTGACTGGAACACCATGCGTATCAAAGTACAGGGAGATCATCTGACTTCCTGGTTAAACGGTCATGAAATGGTAAATTTCAGTGATGAAAAGATAGGTAAAGGCCAGGGACGCATCGCCCTTCAGATCCATAATGGTGGTGGTATTAAGGTATTATGGCGCAACCTGAAACTTCAGACGTTATAAAATAAACGTAGTATATCTACACAAAAAGCTCCGGTCCTTTTTCTAAAAAGGCCGGAGCTTTTCTATTTATTAGTAATGAATATATTATCTATTGCGCATAGATTTATCAGTACGATTCTCCCAGTTTTTCTTTTCCATTTCAAGATACCGGTTATACTGGTCATCATCTAAGATATTTTTCATACGTTGATTTCTTTCATTACGCATATTCTCCAGATTCTGCATCTTTTCCCTTTTTTGTTCACGGGTCATCTGCATATCACGTTGTTCATCCTGCCAACTATGATCTCCTCTCATCCTATCACGATACTCATTATCCAGATTACGATATGCTTCTGCCTGATCTGCATTCAAGTCTAAATCTCTGATGATCTGCTCAGTACGAGGATCTTTACCATTCTCTAACAAGTTCCGGTCACGACGGCCATCCTGGGCAAATACAACACCTACGGTCATCAACATCACTAAACATAATCCAATTATCTTCTTCATAAACAATTCTTTAAATTAAACATGTTTTTATTCACGTCAGTATAAAAGACAATTGGAAAGATAAAAAGTTCAGTGAGTTAAATGTTTTTATAACAATTCCACTTTTATTCTTTGAGTCTGCCGATAGGCCGTGTATTTGCCCCTTCACGACCAGTCAAATCATCTCCCAGATCTTTCCGGGCCTCTTCTGCCAAACGTTCCAGTTTAGCCAATACATCAGGATGTTCTCCTACTATATTATACCTTTCTCCCGGGTCACGGCGCAGGTCAAAGAGTAGCGTATCCCGCAATTGATAATTTTCATTTACCGGGCCGGGCATTCCATCCTTACCGGGAATAAACCCTTCATAGGTACGGTAGGGATGGGGAAAAACAAGTTTATAGGAGCCATCCGTCACAGCTTCCAGGCTATTTTTCCGGTAGTAATAATAGAAAGACTCGCGGGGATTGGCATCTTTTTCATGCATAAGTAAGGATGTGATGTCCACTCCATCTATTTTATGATCCGGAAGCGGTGCTCCCGCAATAGAAGCAAACGTCGGCAGCAAGTCAATGGTGGAGCTGAGTTTATGGCAAACAGTTCCTTCCGGGATCACCCCTTTCCACTGCATAATACAGGGAACCCGTTGCCCTCCTTCAAAACTCACGCCTTTTCCTTCCCGCAGTCCTCCCGTACTTCCGGCATGATTTCCATAGTTTAGCCATGGGCCATTGTCTGAAGTAACCACGACCAGTGTATTTTTATCCAGTCCGGTTTCTTTTAGTTTCCGGAGAATCTCTCCCACACTCCAGTCTATTTCCATAATAACGTCTCCATATAACCCCTGTTCACTTTTGCCTTTGAATTTATCAGAGACAAACAAAGGGACATGGGGCATCGGATGAGCCAGATAGATAAAAAAAGGATTTTCCCTGTTTTTATCTATGAACTGAATCGCCCGCTCAGTAAATTCTGTTGTAAAACGGGTCTGATCCGGGTCGGTTTCAATCACTTCATCCCCTTCAATCAGAGGTAAGGGGGGATAGGTCCCGGTCGGATGGTTGGGCCACATGTCATTGGAATAAGGAATACCGAAATACTCATCAAATCCATGATGGATGGGAAGGAATGGTTTCAGATGTCCCAGGTGCCATTTCCCATAAGCAGCACACCGGTAGCCTTTTTTCTTCAATACTTCCGCGATGGTTTCTTCATCTTCATGGATACCGGTTACTGCCCGATGATCCGGTGCACCTGCCATCGAAATACGGTTGGGATAACATCCAGTCAACAATCCGGCACGGGAGGCCCCACTTACAGCCTGTGCAGCATAGAAGCGGGTAAACCGCATCCCTTCCCCCGCCATTTTATCCAGGTTGGGTGTTTCATATCCGATTGCTCCCGTCACGCCCAGATCTCCGTAACCCATATCATCCATAAAAATAACTATGAAATTGGTATGTTCCTGTTCTTTAGTTTCTGAGCAGGAGAGAAGCGGGGCGATAAGCCCTAAAGGAAACAGGGCTTTTTTCCAGTGGTATGTATTGTTTTTCTTCATATTTGTTTCTCTTTTTAAATATACCTTTTTTATTCCTGCCGGAGCCCATTTATTATAAAATAAAGATTCCGGCAGGTGACCGGCACTACCAATTCGGATTTTGTTTCAGATTAGGATTCAGATCAATTTCCTTTTGTGGAATAGGCCATAGATAATGTTTCTCCGGATTAAAGACTTTGATGAAACCTTCGATGGTGACCGTTTTCCATTCACCATCCCCGGCCTGATAGACAATTCCATTCACCCGGCCGGGAAACAACGTTTCTGCTGTTCGCCAGCGCCGGCAATCAAACAAACGCAGCCCTTCAAATGCCAGTTCCACCAAACGTTCATTCCGCACGATCTCCCGCATCTTTTCCTGGTTCAATCCGCTTTCCACCGGAGCCAGTCCGACATCCTGGCGGGTCCGGAGCTGGTTGATGGCTGAAAGGACACTGTCATCTATTTTATTCTGTTCGATTTTTGCTTCTGCATAGGTCAGTAAAACTTCCGCATAACGGATCAGCATAATATTGATCCCACAGTTGGAAGGATTGGCGTAGTCTTCCGGGTTTACATATTTACGGACATTAAAACCGAGGGAAGTTGCCAGATAGGTATTAGCCACTTCATCCTGTGTCCCACTTCCCGGAACAGAGTTATAGATCTCTCCATTGGGAAGCTCTGCACCCGGAATATACAGGGAGTAATAGAGTCGTGGGTCCCGGTTCTCATATTGGGTTTCATAGGTGAACCCACTGCCCTCTTCATGAATCATTTTCCCGTTAAGCATCCGGTAGGCATCGAATAGTTTTTTAGTAGGTACATAGTCCGCTCCGTTATTCCGCAGACTAAAAGGAGCCAGGAAAGAAAAAGCATTATTGCTGTAACTGTCTTTAATATACTGTTTATCTAAGATCACCTCTTCGTTGTTTTCTCCTTCATACAGAAACAACTTTTCATAGGAAGGATAGATCCGGTAGGTATTCATATCTATCACTTCCTTTGCCGCCTCTTCTGCTTCTGCCCATTTTCCCTGGAAAAGCCACGCACGGGCCTGCAGAGCTTTGGCTGCTCCTTTCGTAATACGTCCGGTTTCAGAAGCTTTTTCTGGTAATACGGCAGCGGCTGCTTTCAGTTCTGAAACGATAAATGCCCACACCTCATCTGCACTGTCACGGTTCACCTCTTTTCCCTCTTCCACGGAAGTGAGGGTTTTGGTAATTAAGGGAACATCCCCGTACAGCATGACTAACTTGATATACAGATAGGCCCGGATCACTCTTACTTCCGCGCTGAGTATGTCTAATCTACTCCGGTCTGTAGCTTCTACCTGTTGCACATTTTCCAGGAAGTTGTTCACCGCCCGGATACCTTTATAGGTATGGGTCCATACGGTCTGAATATATTCCATGTTGGAGTCATATTCTCCTCTTTCAATAGCAGCCCAGTCTGAAAACTGGATATTCCCATGCAGAATGTCGGTCGCTCCATCCAGACGGACCAGTTCCTGAATTCCATCCAGATAACGATAGACTGCATTGGAGGCAGTAATGGCATCATTTTCCGTTTTCCAGAATACTTCGGAAGAAATACGGTCTGTGGGAACCGTATTCAGTATATCATCACAGGATGAACATAGGATCAGGGATATCAGACTCCCTGCAAGCAGGAGATTATTTCTTTTTTTCATATTACGCATGCTTTAAAATTCAAGATTAATACCTAACGAATAGACGGAAGTCTGTGGATAGTAGCTGGCACGGCCGGAAGGGATCTCCGGGTCCAGATTCCATTCATTCAGCGCAGAGAAGGTCAACAGATTGGTTCCTGTCAGGGAAACTCTGGCCCGGTTCACATAGAATCTGCGGGAGATATGCTGTGGAATCGTATAAGCGAGCTGTAAGGTTTTCAACCGGAGATAGGATCCATCAAAGATCACCCGGTCAGAAGAATGCACATTCCGTAAATCGAATTTAACCGGGCGGGGGAACCGGGCATTCGGATTTTCCGGTGTCCACACATTCCCGGCGTAGATTTCATGAGTAAACCCTTCCTGGTTACCCATCTCGATTAATGCGCCTGTCAGCCTTACGTCCACATCCGCAGCTCCCTGCCACTGCATATAGAGTTCAAAACCTTTCCAGGAAACCGTACCATTTAATCCGAAAGTATATTTAGGGAAGGTATTCCCCAAATAGGTCATATCCTCCGGAGTGATCTTACCGTCTCCATTCAGGTCCAGATACTTCACATCCCCTGGTTTTGTGTTTTCAAACAATGTGGGATAATTATCCACTTCTTCCTGGGTCTGGAACAGTCCTCCTGTCAGATATCCCCAGTGAGAGTCAATCGGCAGGCCTTCCGCCCGGATAGTCATGGGATCCGTAGAAGAGGTTGTTTTGTAAGGGCCACTACCTGCAAGATCCTGAATCTTATTCTTATTGACTGCCAGATTTCCGGTTACGCTGTAACTTACTTCCCGGAACGAATCCCGCCAGGTAAGCATAAGCTCTACTCCTCTGTTCAGAACAGAGCCGGCATTCTGCAAAGGAGGTTCCAACCCGATCACTCCTGGTATGGGAAGAGCCAGAAGGATCCCATCGGTCACTTTGTTATAATAGTCCAACGTAATCCCCAGACGGCTTTTCAAGGTATACAGGTCCAGACCGATATCTGTCTGCGTAGTGGTTTCCCAGGTCAGATCCTTGTTGGACATTTTCTGTTGAAGATATCCGGTAGCGATCTCATTTCCGAAGGTGTAATTACTAACCACATAGGCAGGATAAAACTCATACAAAGGGATCGCCTGATTCCCCGTCTTTCCCCAGGAGGCACGCACTTTCACATCATTTATCCAGTCGTTTTCTTTCCAGAACTTTTCCTGGGAGATTCTCCAGGCAGCAGAAGCAGAAGGAAAAAAAGCATAGACTCCGGAACCTGTAAAACGGGAAGAGCCATCCCAACGGGCATTCACTTCAAGCAGGTAACGATTATCATAGTTGTAATTCACCCGGCCAAAATAACTCCTCAATCCCCATTCATGATCATAACCGGAGATTTTCCGGTTCTCTTCTCCTCCCATATCCATAGAGGTCAGATCATTACTATAGAAATACTCTTTTGAACCTTTCAGATACCGGGTGGTATTTTTGATCTGGGAATAGCCGGCCAATAAATTAAATTCATGGACCTGGATGGTTTTAGTATAGTTCAGCAATCCTGTAAAGGTCTGTTCATTCATCTGCTGGCGAATTTCCGTCAGGGAGTTTTTATCGACCTTCTTCAGTATCTTTTCCGGTTCATAATAATCTTTCACTTCATAGGCATTCAGGAAGTTTTTCGTTTCTTCACTGGTCACCTTTGCAGAATATTGAACGGTAGCCTTCAGACCTGTCCAAATGTCCACATCCATTTTCAGGTTACCTACGAAATAGTTTCGCTTCAGTCTGGAGCTGCCTCCCAATTCATTATATAGAACCGGGCTATGGCCTTGTTTACTGATTCCGTACGAACCATCCGGATATTGTGGCACAGCCCACTGGGACCCATGATAAATATGGTTGATCACACTGGTCCCATCCTCAGAGAATATGGACTGTTTAGAAAAATTATACCGGTAGTCCGCATCCGCATTAAAAGTAAACACACCCTTTTTAAAGTCCGTATTTACCCTCATACCGGTCACTTCATTCCCATGATGGGAGAGGATTCCCTCCTCATTCTTGTGCCTCAGACTCAACAGTCCCTTGAAATTATCCGAACCTCCACTGACGGATACACTGTTATCCAACATCGGAGCGATCCGGAACATTTCATCAAAATAGACATTCGGAAGAGGATATTTAATCCGGTCTGTAGCATTCACATATTCTTTGATATACTCTTCTGAAAAGAGCGCCTGTGCCCCGGAGTTGATATACGCCATATTCTGATAACGCATATAATCCTCTAACCCCATATGGGTAGGTGTATTTTGTGCCTTCTGCAGAGAAAAGGTTCCATTATAATTCACCCGGATTTCACCGGCCTTGGCTCTTTTGGTAGTGACTAAGATCACCCCATTTGCTGCCCGTGATCCATAGATAGCAGCGGAAGCCGCATCTTTCAGAATAGAAATCGACTCAATATCGTTTGGATTGATATCGTCAAAACGTTGTTCTACTCCGTCAATTAAAATCAGCGGATCATTCGTTCCGATCATTCGTCCGTCTTCTTCTTTGATAATAGTGGTGATACCACGTACGCGCACGGTTGCAGAAGAACGTCCCGGCACTCCTCCCCCATCCGTAATGGTAAGTCCGGGAGTAAGGCCCTGCAGGGTCTGTTGCGCATTGGAGGTCGGACGTACCGTGAGTTCATCACTTTTGATCTGTGCTACGGCACTGGTCGTACTGACTTTCTTTTGTATGCCATATCCAACCACAATCACCTCTTCAATATTCTGGGTATCCTCCTGCAACCAGACAGAGAAATCCCTGCGGTTATCCACTTTCACTTCCCGTTGTTGATACCCGATATAAGTAAACTGAAGAGTCGCTCCTTCGGGAAGGTTCAGGGAGAACTGCCCGTCTATATCCGTAATGGTTCCGTTCGTAGTTCCCTTTTCGATGACATTGGCACCGATAATCGGTTCACCGGACGCATCCGTCACCGTTCCGGTCACCTGACGGGATGGCTTCACCTGCTGGGGTGTCACTACAATGGACTGTCCGGACACTTTAAATTCCAGGCCACGAGGAGAAAGGACCTCTTCCAATAAGGTCTGTAACGGTTGGTCCACTACTTCGGCGGTAATACCTTCTATTCCTTCCACCACCGCATCCCGGTAAGAAAAGGTATAGGAAGTTTGTTTCTCAATTGCGTCAAAAAATTGTTTTAAGCTGACATTCCTGACGGTCAGGGTTAAACCGTCACGCTGGGCATGGAGTAAACCGGGAAAAAGAAAAGCAAATAGCACCAGTGAGAAGAAGAGATTTGCTTTTTTCTTGTTATCTTTACCCGTTAAGACACACTGTTTTTTTCAGGATCATTCATAATTGGAAAAATAATAGGTTAATACTTAATGTTGAGCGGTTCCAGCCGCTTTACCGGACGTATAGCCCGTGAACCGGAGAATCTTGCCCATTTTCCGGTTCTTCTTTTTCTGTTTAGCGTTTTATCTGTGCATAGGTATATAGATTAAAGGTTAATAATAGAATATTTATGGAATGGTTGTAATAAAGACCTCTTCTCCTTCCATCCGGTAACTAAACGTATAGTGCTCCCGGAGTATCCTCAGGACATCCGAGATCCGGTCACTATAGAAAATTCCGATAAACTTATCCTGAAGGATATCCGGATCTTCCCAATGAATGGTGACCCCGTATGTACGTTCCAGATGTCTCAATACCTGTCGAAGTTCGACAGACCGGAACACTAATTCTCCTCTTAACCAGGCTGTTTCAAAACGATGATCGGTAGAGATCACCTCCAGATTTCCTGATTCTTTATTATACAGGATCTTTTCATTCGGTTTCAGGTAAACAGTCTGTACCGGATCCGTATGAGTCATCACTTTGATACGGCCGGAAATCAGGCTCATCTCTACAATTTCCTCACAATCATAGGCATATACATTAAAGACTGTGCCCAGCACCTCCACATCCAACAGAGAAGTCCTCACAATAAAAGGTTTTTCTTCCTCTTTGGCCACCTCAAAGAAACCCTCTCCCTTCAATTCCACTTCCCGGTCTTTAATTCCATAGTTCTGGCGGTAAGACAAAGAAGATTCCGCATTCAAACGGACTTTGGTTCCATCCGCAAGAAGTACAGTTGCCTGTTGCCCTTTCTCTGCCTCCACTCTCCAGACCCGGTCTCCGGCTAATCCATCCATGGAACGGGATTGAAAGAAATAGACCGTCAAAGCACTTAATAAGGGGAGTAAAAGAATGGCAGCAATCTTTCCTAAACGACGGATAAAGAGCCGGCGGCCATGCCGGCGGGACTGTTGTGTAATATGTTACAGAATTTCCCCCAGCACCTCTTCATGGGCCGGGTCCCGCTTCTCGTATTCCTCCCATAAACCGGAAAGATAGATTCCCAGCTCCGGGTCACCGGTCAGCTCTACCTCCTGTTTCAATTCATTCAGTTCCTCTTCTGTTATCACTCCGGAAAGGTAACGGGACAATAGATCATATACTCGTTTATCCATTATTCGATTCTTCATGTATCAGTTATACACAGAAACAAGGGATCTATAACATCCCCAAACAGATGTTCTAAAACACATAGCTGATAAACTGAAAGCAAAAATAGAACAGACCCGTGTGGAGTAAAATACCACAGGATTAGTATTTATCTACCTATCACAGCGTAGCCGTTTTCAGTCAAACGGCAGGATAGAAAAGAAATATTAATGAAAAAAGAATAGCAAAAACAGGACTGAAAAAGATTTTAGTTCCTCTCTCAGCCGGATTACAGCCTGAGACAATTGATTTCTTACGGACTGTTCTGACACGGAGATCCTGGCGGCGATCTCAGCAACCGGAATACCTTGTTCCTTATTCCACTCAAACAGTTCCCGCTGGCGTGGGGTCAATTTTTCTTTTGCCTTCTCAAGGGCCTGGTTAAATTCCCGGATAGATAGATTTAGTTCTACATTATTTTCAGCTAACAACTCTTTTTCTTCCATTCCTATCTCCTGCAGGAAATGTGTCCGGTTCAACCGGTTCCGGAATTCATTCAGCAAATGGTTCCGGGCAATTGTGAACAACCACGATTTAAAAGAACAGGAAGGATCAATCTGGTCACGCTTGAGCCACACTTTCAGGAAAGTCTCCTGAACAATATCCTGTGCGACTGTCTCTGAGTGGGTAAGGGTAAGAACAAAGGCATACAATCGCGGAGCATATTCCTCATACAACCGGGTAAAGTCTTTGTAGGAACCGGCCATAAGTTTTCTTAGAATGTCTTGTTCTTGATCCATAGGAAACGGGTTAACGTTCCTACAAATATAGAAGTTCTATTCTAATTCCATTCTTTCAGGGAGATATTTCTCTTCTCTTGAGCTACTCTCTATCCACATCTTTATAGTCCCTGGAATAATCCCGGAGGGATTTCCTGTGAATAACCGTGGGATACAATCCCATGGTTATTCATTGGAAGGAAGTGAGAGCCCCGACAGGGGGTCAAAGGGGATTTTGTTCACCTCCTCCGGATCTAAAGTAGTAGGGAGGTATTTTTCCCGTGGGATATACATCCCACGGTTATTCACAGGAAATCCCTCCGGGATAAAAGACTTTTAGAGGGGGATTAATTTACTCTTTTCAGGACTAACAGGAAGAGATCCATTACCTGTTCACCGGGAATATCAACAGCCTGGAGAGTGAGCTCCCGGAGCTCCCGGTCCAGCCGGATCGTACCTAAAGAGAAAGGTGCAAAACCTTTCATATAGGATTCTGTACGGGGAACACGGTCCAATTCCGCGCCGGTCATAGGCGTATCATTTGACTGGGTCAGACGGGACAGCAGTTCCTCCTTGCCTGCCTTCAGAGAGATTAAAGCCCCCACATCCGTAGCTGCACAATTATAATAGATAATTGCTTCAAAAAGCCCTTCCTGTTCCACAGCGACAGGCCAGATAATCTGGTCTGCAGGACTCTTCCAATGGGTAAAATAGGAGCAGTTCGGATAACGGTTGGATCGACGGATCTCTCCGGAAGGGGTTCCGTCACGGGCCGGAAGTTTGGAAAAATGTTCGTCCGGATGCCCGACGACAAAAGGACGGAGATCTTTCTCCGGCAAACTACCCAGCACCTCTTCTCTATACCAATCCACTTTTTCCTGCATCTGTAATACTAAGCCAGGATGCAAAGCGGACACATCCACAGTCTGTTCCCTATCCGTTGACAGATCAAACAATTGCCGGTCCGCACTAAAAAGCCACTTCCCCTGCCGGACACTGATACGGTCATTCCAGGTTGAAACCAGTGTCCGGTCTGTCTCTTCCGTCTCACCCGACAACGCCGGCACCAGACTGATCCCATCCAAGGGGTGAAAATAATCAGGAGAGAGACCTGCCAGTTCCGTCAGTGTAGGCAGGAGATCCACAGTACCACTCAGTTGGTTGATGATCCGTCCCGGAGGGATCTTTTCCGGCCAACGGACTAATAAAGGAGAGCGCACCCCACCTTCATCCGTAGAGCCTTTCCGCCCTTTCATTCCGCCATTCCAGCGGTCACTGTTCGGGCCATTATCCGTCAGGTAAAGAATAATCGTATGTTCATCCAATCCCAATTCCTCCAATGTCTGCATCACCCGTCCTACATTCCAGTCGATATTCTCTGTCAATGCCAGTGCTGCACGGGTAAAGGCCAGGTCTTCCTTCTCCGGGTCCGTAGCACGTTGGCGGATCTCCCGGTCCTCCACTAAGTCCCACCATATGTCCGGGACCTGCATCGGACTATGGGGAGTGTTGTAAGGTAGGTAAACAAAGAAAGGCTGTTCCCGGTGTTGCCGGATATATTCAATCGCATGAGTTGTCAGGTCATCAATGATAAACCCATCCCCATACACAATTTCCCCGTTACGTTCCAGCAAGGGGTTCCAGTAATTCCCCCAATGCCCGGAGCAGAAACCGTAGAATTCATCAAAACCCCGTGCATTCGGATGATAAGGATATTGAGTTCCGTTATGCCACTTGCCAAAAGCAGCCGTTGCATATCCACCTTGTTTCAGATAATCTGCGAGCGTCATCTCATCCGGATTCATCCGTTCTCCACCCTCCGACACATCCCGGACTCCACTACGGGCAGCATATCTGCCGGTTAGTAGCTCCGCCCGGGTCGGAGAAGAGACCGGGCAGACATAAAAGTTCGTAAAGGCAGCCCCCTCTCTTCCGATCCGGTCTATATGAGGAGTGGAAACAGAGAGATTCCCATTCATGGACAGGTCACCCCACCCCTGGTCATCCGCCAGGATCAACACCATATTCGGAGCAGCAGTCTGTGCCTGTAAGAGAGAACAGGCAACTATTCCGCAGCCTGTCAGGCCACAGGAAAGAAGTATACGGGTCTTTTTCATACCAGGGAAGTCTACCGGCGGCTATGCTCTTGTTGCACAATTTTCCGCAATAAACCGGACAATTCCTTTACCCGCCCGGATTCCTGAAAGTAGAGGTTCGATTGTTCACCCGGATCCGTTGTCAAATGGTAGAGCTGTCCGGAGGGTCCCCCGGGGACAGGCGTAATCACAGACGGATAGGTAAATCCACCGGAACCCAGACAATCAATATATTTCCAATCTCCTGATGTGATTGCCAGATTCCCGGACGAGGAGATATAGATCAGGTGATCCCTGACTGCCTCTTTCTGTTGCCCGGTCAGGACGGGATACAGGCTGAAACTATCCTCTGCATCCTGATCATTCAGGGGGATATGGTTCATATCCGCAAAAGTGGCCAGCAGGTCTATCAGGCTAACCGTATGGTCATACGTTTGTCCCCCCCGGATCTGAGCCGGCCATTTCACAATAAAAGGGACCCGGTGTCCACCTTCCCAGGCATCCCCTTTTTGTCCTCTCCACGGTCCGCTACTGGCATGTCCGTAGAGCTGCGTATCCTCCTCCTCCCAGGCTGAACCATTGTCACTGGCAAAGATCACGATCGTATTTTCTTCAATGCCTAACCGGGACAGTACCCTGTTCACCCGTGCCACCACATCATCAATTTGTCCGATAAAATCACCATAGGTTCCCATGGCAGATGTACCTTTAAAATCGTCATTCGGCATCCAGGGCGTATGCGGTCCGGTCAGGGGGAGATAGAGCATAAACGGTTTGTCCGGTTGTCCGGCCACATGGTTCTCTATAAAAGAGATCCCTTCGTTCACGATATGATCCAGGCAATCTTCCACTTTGAAAGAGCGGGACATTTCCCCGTTCCGCCACCAGACACCCCGGTCCCAGTAAATATCCTCTTCATTCCGGGCATGTTTCCGGTCCCACGCATAGACCGTGCGCTCCAATGCAGTAGGATACAGGTCAGCTGTCAGGACGATATCCGGGTCAATTGCCTGCCCGTTCCGCAGGAAAACATAGGGTGGCATATCTAAGGAAGCTGGAAGGATAAACGAATAATCAAATCCCATTTCATTCGGACCATTCAGAACCGGCTTACTAAAATCGGTGTTCGTATAGCCCAAAGTCTGGCGGTTAAGGATTTGCGGTTGGGAAGGATCTTTCCGTTGCCACTCCACCCCCAGATGCCACTTACCGACACAAGCGGTTGTGTAACCGGCTTTTTGCATTACCGAGCCGATCGTCTCCCGTCCATTGTCAATCAACGGAGGCAGATAGCCCCAGTAGGAATCTTTTGCCGGAGCCCGGAAAAAATACTGTCCGGTTAAAAGACCGTAACGGGAAGGAATACTCACCGCTCCTCCCGCATGGGCATCCCGGAAGTTGAGTCCCTGGGAAGCCAGCCTGTCAATATGGGGAGTCTGTGTACGGGCCAGCGGATTGAAAGAAGAGACATCTCCATAACCCATATCATCCGCCAGTATGATTACCACATTCGGTTTCTCGTGTGCCTGTGTTACTACAGGTATCAGACAGGCAGCCACTCCAGCCAGCGGAGTCCACCGGATTATCTTTCGATTTATATTTTTCATGATCATCAGGTTGTTTTTTATTCTATCATACAAATATACTATATTTGTAAAACGAGTAAGAGAAAAAGAACACACAGGCAAAAAGCAAAAAAGTTTTGTTAAAGGGGATTTGCGGTCCGGCAAGTCCCCATATAAAGCTCCGGTTCCCCTTCTTGGTCGGAGGGGATATATTATCCCCGACTAAACGGGTATGAGGATCTCCGGATCCGGAATCTAATAAATACCCATCAGAATAGAGCAAAAGGTATTATAAGCGGATCAAAGATCCTGATACCCAACAGGCGGGGATCCGGAGATCCCCTTCAACAAAGCAACCAAGTTGACATAGAAATTAAAATATAAAAATCTGCGTTTCTCTGCGCCTGTCTGCGTGCTCTGCGTTCCATATTATCAATATCCCGGATTTTGCTGCATGTTGGAGTTGGCCTGCATTTCACGGAGCGGGATCGGGAATAAGAGCTGGGTTTCCCCGTAAGTCTTTCCGTTGTAGGACTGATATCCGATAAAAGGCACATATTCCCCGGTCGCATCCTGACGGATCAGGCGGGTACGCAGGATATCAAACCACATTTTGTTCTCGTAACAGAGTTCAAAATAGCGCTGGTCCCAGACCGCTTTCTCAAAGCTGTTTTTATCCGTTGCCGTGAAAGGCTCCAGCCCGGCACGGGTACGGATCTGGTTCAAGGCATCCAATGCCCTGCTATTTGCCGCCCCGTCTGCATTGACCTGGGCTTCCGCATAGAGCAATAACACATCAGCATACCGGTAGATCGTCCAGTTCAGATCCGATTGTCCGACTACGTCAATTGCCTGTTTATCAAAAAACTTATGAATATAATACCCCCCCGAAATCCATAAACTCCAGTTCCGGTGCTCCGGTAGCAAATTTATTCGGATGTCCTTTGTAAGTGGTAAAGAAAAACTGCTTCTCTTCCACCCGTTTATCTCCGGGAGCAAAACTTTCCACAAACTCTTTCCGGGGAACTAAGCTACCATATTCGAGGTTAAAAGCAGACATACCGGAACGGGTCGGCAACATGACGCAAACCGCTTCATTGCTACCTACAATTTTCTGATTGGGCCCTACCACCTTATCCATATTCACACCATATTGGATCTGGAAAATAAACTCTCCCCGGTTGTTATTCGCCGGATCCCAAAGATATTCATACGAAGGGAACAGGGAATAGGATTGGGACTCGATCACGGCCAACGTACGTTTGGCAGATTCAGCATAATATTGCGAACCTCCCTGCACCGGATAGCCGGCATAGGTCAGATAGACATCCGCCAACAGGGTACGGACCGCATTCAGGGACACCCTCCCCGTCTCTTCCTTTACAGGCAGCGGAGCCTGTTCCGCAGAGAGGAGATCCGGAATGATGATCTCATCATAGATCTCCTTCACCGGGTCACGGGTCACCTGTAATTCTCCTAACTCCGATTGTACATGCAGGATCTTGGGCACATCCCCGAAGATACGTACCAGATAAAAATAATACATTGCACGCCAGAAACGGATCTCGCCGCGGTACTTTTCCAACACTTCTTTATCCAGACCGGTAAACTCTTCTAATTTATTCAATGCCAGGTTACAATCTGCAATCCCGGCATAGCAGCCTACCCACCAATCTTCCAGATAAGAGGTCCGGGCACTCACGGTCAATCCTTCAAAATCCTTATAGTTGGACTGGGAGTTTTCAGAAGTTGCTTTGTCCGTCATATATTCCAGCAACAGGATCGAATTACTTCCCCAGCCGGAAACCATCCGGTTAAAGACGGCCGACCGGATATAGGCACTATTGGCCAATGCTTCTGCTGATTCCGCACTACTCAACCCCGACTCTGAAGTCAGGTTACCGGTAGGCATATGATCCAGAAAGTCGTTACAGGAGACCAACCCTAAGCAACAAATAAGACTGATAAATAATTGTTTGTATTTCATAATAATCATACGTATTAGAATTTAACATTTAAGCCTACGGTCCAGGTGCGGGCTTTCGGTTCGCTGAAGTCATCAATCCCCTGGCCAAACGTAGCATCATAGCGGGTCGTCACTTCCGGGTCATATCCGGTATAGTTGGTAATACAGAACAGATTCTGTGCACTGACATACACGCGGAGAGCCTCTAACCCGGCCTTTTTGATCAGTTGCCGGTCAAAGTTATAACCCAGTACTAAGTTCTGTCCCCGGACGAAAGAGCCATTCTGCATCCAGTGCGTATCCGGATAGGAGTCATAATAGGTACTCATCGGACGGCGCTGTGCCACCATCGTGTTCTGATTGGCAGGGGTCCAGGCATTCAGGTTCGTACGAAACCCGTTTGCCACACCGGAACGGTCCTCCGCATTATGCGTAGAGGCATTCACCACCTGGTGGCCGATCACAAAACGGAGATCAAAAGAGAGATCAAAGTTTTTCCAGAGGAATGTATTGGAAAGGGTCATGGTCCAGTCCGGAGAGGTCTTGCCAATGATACTATTATCATCATTGTTGATCACCCCATCATTGTTCAGGTCGGCATATTTAATATCACCCGGCAACCGGTTGTAGCGGGCCGCCTCCTCTGCTTCATGTTCACCCCAGGTGCCCAGCCGGGTCAGTCCCCACAAAGAACCCACCGGTTCTCCTACCCGGAGAATCATCAGTTCCCCCTGTGCATGCGTGGGTCCCGGAAAGATATCCTCATTGTTTTCTCCCAACTTAGTGACCTTGTTTTTATTTTTATTGAACAGAACTGTGGTCATCCAGTTAAAATCATTCGTCTTGATGTTATGGGTATTCAACGTCAGCTCAATCCCCTGGTTCCGTACAGAACCTATATTTCTCATGACCGTCTGTAAACCGGATGTAGAAGGGATCGGAGCATCCAGCAACAGATCACTGGTGTTTTTCAGGTAATAGTCCGCCTCCAGAGAGATCCGCTGGTTCAGGATGGAAATATCAAATCCGGCATCCCATTGCAACGTCTTTTCCCATTTCAGATCCGGATTTCCGAAAGAAGAGCGATACAAAGCCGTATAGTATTCCCGGTTAAAGATCACATTCGCAGAAGACAGCTCCTGCAGGAAACGGTAGCTACCAATCTCCTGGTTCCCTGTTTCCCCGACACTGGTTCTAAGCTTCAGGTTATCAATCCAGGAAATATTCCGGATAAAATCCTCTTCCGACATCCGCCAGGCAATAGCAAAGGAGGGGAAGAAAGCATATCTATTATTCTTACCAAATTTGGAAGAACCATCAAAACGGCCGGTTGCCGTAAACAAATATTTCTGCATCAGGTTGTAATTGACCCGGGCAAAGTAGGAATTGATAGACCAGGTTTCATCTGTTGACTGGGACGGCATCGTCACCGTTCCCGCCTGCAGGTAATGCCACTGGTAAAAGTCATCACTGAAATTCCGCGATTCGGCCACTAACTCTTCCGAATAGCGCTGCTGCCAGCTTAACCCTACCATCGCATTCAGTCGATGGTCCTTTCCGAACTCCTTATTCCAGTTGAAATAGTTCTCATTCTGCCAGTAGACCTGGTTCTTAGTCCTGATCTCTGCAATACCGCCCTGTGTCTTGCTAAACTGGATCAATTCCTTTCCGGAATAATAATTCTTTTTCATGTTAGCCACATCAACGGCAAAGGTAGACTTGAATGTCAGGTCTTTGGTGATCGTAAAATCCAAATACATATCCGCCAGCACCTGGGAATTGGTAGATTCATTCACCATCTCTTCCAGGTAACGGGAAGGAGTGTCCTGCACCGCACCGGGAAAATCCCGGTTACTTCCCCACGATCCGTCCGGATACTTAACAGGAATGATCGGAATCGCCTCCTGCACCAGACGTTTGATCTTATAATCATCATAGAGATCATTCCCTTTACTGTAGTTGTAAGACATATTCACCCCGAACTTCAACCACTCCCTAAGCTGGGTATCCATATTCAGACGTCCATTGTAGCGGTCTAAGTAGTTATTCTTCATCAGGGCCTCTTTGTGCATATACCCCAGGTGGACACTATAAAGGACCTTATCCCCTCCACCCCGGACACTTACCTGGTGGTTATGGGACACCGCTGTCCGGTAAGCCTCATCCTGCCAGTCGGTGTCATACAACGGATTTCCGTTCGCATCAAACAGCGAAGGCATATTGGCCGGGTTCACTTTCGAATATTGCCCGTTGGCATATCCTGTCGGATCATATTTGGCAGCATTGTCCCAGGTCGTGTTGTAGTTCTCCCACCATTCCTGAGCATTCATCAGATCTAACTTCTTCGCCATCTTTCCGGTAGAGACATATCCGTCGTAGGAGATTTCCGGTTTATCCATCTTAAATCCCCTTTTCGTGGTGATCATCACCACCCCATTGGCACCACGCGCCCCGTAGATAGCCGTAGCCGAAGCATCTTTCAGGATCTCCAGCGATTCGATCTCACTTGGGTTCAGCAGGTTTATATTGGCAACCCCGATGATTCCATCCACAACATACAAAGGATCATTGGAAGAGTTGATTGAGTTTTCCCCACGGATACGAACCCGCACCTGGCCATCCGCCCGGCCGCTATTCTCAAAGATCTCCACACCGGCAGCCCTTCCCGACAACGCCTGTCCGACATTCACAGACGGACGGTCCAGCAACTGATCCGCTTTGACATTGGAAACAGAGCCGGTCAGGTCACTTTTCTTCATGGTTCCATACCCCACGACCACCACTTCATCCAGCGCCTGGCTATCTTCCTGCAAACGGATATCCAGTACCGTCTGGTTACCTACTGCGATTTCCACCGGTATATAGCCAATGTAGGTAACCACCAGCACAGCACCCGGAGACACACGCAGGGAAAAGTTCCCATCCAGGTCGGTAATCGTCCCGTTGGAAGTTCCCTTTTCCACAATATTCGCACCGATCACCGGGAAATTAGCCTGGTCAGACACCACACCCGTGACCTGTCTCTGTTCCTGTTGGGGAGCAGTGGCTTCCACGGTAGTCAGGATGATATCCTTATCTAAGATCCGGTAGCGGACATTGGAATCCTCAAAGAGTTCATCCAGCAAGGCAGACACCTCTTTATTCCGGGTGTTCACCGAAACCTCCCTGTTTACATCTATCAGCCGGTTATTATAAAAGAACTGATAGTCCGTTTGATTTTCTATTTCCTCTAACACCTGCACCAAAGGGGTTGCGGACATCCGGATGGTCAGGGAGGTGGTCTGCGCATAAGAGTCTGCAAATACCAGGCTTAAAGAGAGGGATAGGAATAGACAGATTAACTTCATAATTCTACATAATTTGTTTTTCAGCCAACCGGGTGCATAATTCTGCCTGTCCGGTTGGACATACGAAATCTTTCTCATATTTTTGTCTTGCGATTTAAGATTAAAAAACTTAGTGTTCACTGGTTCAGGCCGGTTGACAGACAGTTCATACGGGGAAATGTATCCAGCATTTTTCCGTATGTTTTTTATCTGTTCCGGCGTGCGGCTACCGCCTTTTTCATTCGTTTCCCATAGGCATTCCTGTTTTAAAGGTTAGACAAATCTCATTTTTTCCATAGTACGACTGTTGTATATTTGATCCCGTTACTATCATCTTCTGTCTGCTGGTTGATCCGGTAATGAATATTGGAGGAGATCTTCAGGTAATCTAAGATCTCAAACAGCTGGCGGTGAATGAACGTCCCCGTAAAACGGTACTCCTCCAAGACCGCATCCTGCATCTCAAACCGGACATTATAGAAATGAGACAACCGCTTCAACACATCCGGCAATGGAGTGTCCCGGAACATCAGTTTCCCATCCATCCAGGCTGTCTCATACACCGGATTGACCGGGACAATCTGCATCCGTCCGCCCACTAAGTCATAACTCGCCTTTTCCGACGGATTCAGCACCTGTTCCAACACCCGGCCCTGTCCATCCCGGATCTCTAAGTTGACTTTACCGGACACTAAGGTCGTATGGATCAGATCCTCCTCTTCATAGGCCTGCACATTAAACGCTGTTCCCAGCACCCGGATCCTCATCCGGTCCTCCCGCACACTGACAATGAACGGTTTCTGAGGATCAGGTGTCACCTCGAAATAGGCTTCCCCCTGGAGTTCCACCCGCCGCTGGTCCTTTTCGTACGGTTCCGGATAGGTTACCGAACTACCCGAATTCAGCCACACCACCGTTCCATCCGGCAGATTGAAATGGGTACGCATCCCCGCGTTCGCTTCCCGGACCACCCACTGAGGGATCACCTCTACAGCCTCTTCCCGGTGGAAAAACCACGTGCCGGTGAGTACGACCAAAGATGCCACACAGGCAGCCACCGGGATCATCCGCTGCATCCACAGCCTGCGCCGTTTCGCTTGCAACCGCTGCTCCGTTTTCCGGAAAGCAGCTTCCGGATCCCGGGAAAGTATACGCCTGTAGGTCCGTTCCGCATCATACAAAGAAGCCAGTTGCAATAATTCTTTTTCCCGCTGCCCATCTTCCGCCAGCCACTGCTCCACCTGCTCTTCTTCCTGTGCGGATACCTCCCCCCCCGGATATACCTCCACAAAAGCATTTTGTCCGGTCCTTTTATGACTCTATATAATTCTTTCTCTTCTATCATTTCTGTAGGTTCTATCTATACGACAATCCCGGCCTCTCTCCACCCTAAACATACAACCATATTTTTTTATTTTTTCCTTCCAACCCATGAAAAACTTTAGAACATAGACTATCAGCTTACCATATTATAAAAACACACCTCTAAAAAAAGTATCAGCAACCCGGGAGATCCGACAGATCAAATCAATAGTATCTCATTCCCCTCCTGAGAGCCTAAATGTGTAAAAACCCGGAAAAATAAAATCAGCAGATTCCATTTGTAAGTAATAGGTATTTTCATCGTCAATTCAAAGCCATTGACTATAAATGATTCCCAAGGGGGATCCAGCAGTAGCCCAGGGATGAGCCAAAGGCGATTCCCTGGGTAGAAAACACCCCAGGACAACCCCGCAGTGGGTTGCATATGGAAAAGCAGAGAGGTGAAACCTTTCCAAGGTTATGAAATGATGATCCTTACCCAGGGGATCGCTTTGCTCACCCCTGGGCTATTTCTAAAACCCCAACAGGGTTTCTAAAAACCGCCATCGGAGAAATACCTATAAAACAATATCTTATAAGAGAATTTAACTGCCCTACCTTAACCGGAGTGTAAGAAAAAACAGATATAGAATTTCCAACAGGGATAGGAAACATACGATTTGTTAACTATGCATTTTAACTATTGCCTGTTGGAATATTCAACCTTGTTTTATGACTACTTAGTTTTCTTTCACCAGGCAGTCATCTTCCGCTTCCCAGTCAACCGGGGGATCACTCCGGTCCGGATAGGGACAGGGACAACAAGGGGTTTCCTTCGCTTTCCGGAGAACAGGATGCGGGCAACCGTAACTATAAACGACAAAACGGGTTCCAGATATTTCATAGGCTTATGGGATTAAATGGGTCAGCAAGAATCGATTCGATATCTTTCGCAAGGGAGACCAGCGATTTCCGGTAGAGTGCCCGGTTGTCCCCATTCACCTCACTGATGTATTTATTTTGTGAGATCTTACGGGCGAATGCTGCCGGGTCACGGCTCACTTCGGCTGCCATCGGATAGGCCGACCGGATCCGCCGGTCATAATCTAAGAAGCTCTCCCGGCCACCGGCATAGGTGCGAAAGTTCAGAGAATCCTTTTTCAGTTGGACCGTATGCCCCTGCCAGTAATCATTAGAAAAGCAGTTCCAGGTTCAAACTTTGAACCTGGAACTTTGAACTTTAAACTTCAATCCACCAAAAAAAGGTGCCCATTACGGACACCTTTTCCCTCAATATATTGTGCGTTTATTTAATCCGTATCAGTTTTTCACTGATATCGTAGTGGATCGTTTCGATCAGGTCCATATGTTTGGAATAAGGAATAGCCAGAAATAGCTTATCATTGATATAGAGGTTAGCGCCGGAAGTGGCAAAGGATTCACTATCCAGACCCTCATAAATGCAATAGCAATATTCATTTTCACCAGCCAGGGGATGCGTATCGTCTCCCGTCACAATCACCCGGTTACCCGGCAGGAACTCATAAATAATTCCATCGCAGGAACGATCCGGTTTTTCAACCGGCAACAGGGGGGAATACCATCCTCTTACTACCTGCCATTTCCCCAGAATATCATCCTTCATTCCGGCAACCGGTTTCGGAGCACATTTCAGATTGCGCAGTATATAATTTATTTCTTCATTATATTCCTCCGTATCCTCCGGCAGGAGTCCTGCACGGGAGAAGGGATCTCCACTCTCCTCTTCTTTCTCACATCCCTCGAACCCCAGCATCACCACTAAAACCAAAAGGGTCCATAACGATTTTTCCAGCTTCATAACGAAATTTCTTTAACGTTTTTCTACTCTTCACCTGCCTCTCTCCGGTCCCTGTTACAGTTGACTTTTCTCACATTCATCAACAGGACCACCCATAAGTCTATCTGATTCGTTAGATCTGGATACAATGTAGGAATTATTTTTAATTCATAAAATTTTATCCTACAAAAATTATGATTTAAAACATTAATCACAAATTCCACAACAATCTATAACCCACAAATACGTCAGCAGAGAATAAAATTTCTCCCTGATCCTCCACGGGCAGGAAATTCCTATTCCCTCCGGAGGATCCTAAACATCTTCCCTAAAAGACCTATATAAAAAATTTACTATCAGATAGATGCATAAATCTACCTTTTAGCTGCGCGGAGTCGAAAATTATTTCACATTTTTTCTCTGTTACTCACAAATCACAAGGCAATGTTACGAAGTTTTTGAATTGAAATAAAATATAATAAATAATAATTTTTATGCTTTTAAACAGTTTTACTCTCACCCATTCCTTACAAATTGTAAGTAACTCCACTATTTATGCGCCTTTTCATAGATAAACCTCTTCAATCGTTCCATTTTTAACTAACTGAAATTGACCTTTCAAAAGAAATGGAAGAAAAAAATATAGCCCCCACCGGACCGACCCATAAATAAGCATCACTAAAATGAGGTCAGGGCTTATAAGTGACAGAGGCCGGAAGAGTTGTAAAAGAGTGAGTGCCTGGGACCAAGGATATTACCCACGGTTACTTACAAGCCTTCCGGGCATACTTTGGTCAGAGGAGATAGGATTGGTTGGAGGGAATTGGACCTGATCATAATTTTTCATCGAAAAGATATGTTATCCCCGGCTAACCGGATAGAAGGAACTTCGGATCCTTTTCAGATACGATGAAGGGTGTTCTTCTAATAGTATTTTTCTGCTTTTTTCAGTCACCCGTCACTTTTTACCTCATAAAGATCTTATTATTAAATAAATAACCCTCAGAAAAAAGGTGACTGAGAAAGTGACTGAGATTTCTCAGTCACTTTCTCAGGCCTCATTTCTATCAGAGAATAGATAGGGTTGTTCTTTCCGGATACTTTCTTAGACAAAAAGGATCCATTTAGTCATGGCCGGAAGATTTTAAACAGGAATCAACAGGTTGTTCTCCATACTGGAAGAAGTAAAAACCAAACAAGTTCCCTTCCGTGCAGACGGGAACCGCAAAGGAAGGGAGAGTTCGCAAGGGTCCTTACCTACGCAGGGAATGGGCCAGATTTTATTTTATAAGTCTTTACATGCCTTTCAAATCTTTCGTCCGAATTGGGTCCATCCGGTGTTTTCTAAAGAAATGAAAAATCTTTTTTTCTAACGAGTATGTTTTTTGAATAATAGAGATAGAATAGTCATGTGATATGGGAGTGGTAGCCTGTATCCTATCATTCCTTATCCGGAAGTGCAGGACTTCCTGGCTCTTTGACTCCATTCCCTTAGGTTGAAGGTCAGGAGGTTCAACCTTAAACATCAGGACCTTTAAGGTTGAACCTCCTGACCTTCAACCCTGTACCCCCTGAGGTTTAACCTAAGAAACCGGAATCAACCGGATAGTTGGTTATTCATAGAAGGATACTATTTGCGGACCATAAGCATTCTGTCTCTTTAGCTTCAGGAGCATCTACAAAAGTGACCGGAAAGTGACTGAGAAATCTCAGTCACTTTCTCAGTCACCTTTTTTCTGAGGGTTATTTATTTAATAATAAGTCCTTTACGGAGCAAAAAGTGACTGATGACTGAAAAAAGCAGAAAAAGACTATTAGAAGAACACCATTTATAGTGAGCAAGAGGGATGTTGCTATTCCCCTATTGCGGATCCGAAAGATAAGTGGCATACTCTCAGCCACTGGATATACACCCCACGGTGAGTCCCAGGAAATCCCTCCGGGATTCGGGTAGACAATAAAATACAGGTATAAAGAATAGCTTTGAAAATAAACATTAAGACCGTTGGCTTACCGGGAAATTACCGAACAGGTCAAACAGGTTTTCCGTCTCTGACCGGATAGGGATCTGACCGGCAGGCTGTAAAAAAGCAGCCGGAACGAAGACCATATCAAATTAAAAACTATCTTTGTTTGGCTCCTGTTTCATCAGGAGATTGCCGGACTATGGAGGACTCGTCACTGGTCAGATCGTTGCAGGAGGGGGACAGGGAGGCTTATAAGCAGATTTTCCTGACCTACTATTCTCCACTCTGTGAATATGCCACCCGGTTTATTCCGGATGCGGATGCGGAAGAATTGGTGCAGAGCCTGATGATGTACCTTTGGGAAAACCGGGAAGAGTTAGTCATTGAAAGCTCGCTCCGTTCCTATCTTTTCACTGCTACGCGGCATCGTTGCCTGAATGCGATCAAAAAACAGCAGTATCACGAACAGATCCATGGACTGCTCTATGAAAAGCTAAAAGACCAGTTTGAGGATCCGGACTACTATTTAGTTAATGAATTAGCGGTTCATATCGAAAAAGCCATCGGAGAACTTCCGGACACCTACCGGGAAACCTTTATCCTAAGCCGCTTCGGTGAAAAAACCAATACAGAAGTTGCCACCGAATTAGGCGTTTCCGTCAAAACAGTGGAATACCGGATCTCCCAGGCCCTGAAAATCCTGCGTGTCCGGTTGAAAGATTACCTACCTCTCCTGGCCTTCCTGCTGGGAGATATGGGTTGAAATATACACCCCGGCGATGCCGCAAGGCTATGAAATTCTCTTGTAAATATCTTAGTGCGGATTATTCTACCCTGCAAGGATACCAGCAACAGCCCAGGGCTGAGCGAAGCGAATCCCTGGGTAAGGTTACGAAAATAATAACCCTGTAAGGGTTTCACTCTCTGTCTAAGACAATAATACATATGCAACCCACTACAGGGTTGAATCATACTACTTTACAGCCCAGGGATTCGCTTCGCTCAGCCCTGGGCTGTTGCTGGTATCCTTGCAGGGTAGAATAATCCGCACTAAGATATTTACAAGAGAATTTAACACCCCTGCGGCGATGCCGGTGCCTAATGTATAGTAGGCCTACGGCCTGTAAGAGGTGTATATAAACAGAAGCACCGTGCCTGGAGAGCTACGAACCGATCCCCGCTATGAGGCTGGTTCTTGGAACTCCTGAACTTTGTGGACCTTTGAACCGGGCAGGTCTTCAAATCCGTGCCCGTATAATTAAAGAGTGTCTTTTCCGATTACATCCGATAATATAAAAAGGAGGGGAGTCGCTTTAAGAAGAAGGCGACCACTGCCCAGCGGCGGGAGACATAGGCTACTTTCCGCTCTTTCCGGATGGCGTGGCAGATCTGACGGACTGCTTTTTCTACCGGGGCTACCCAGAACAGACCCTCTCCTTTGGCCATGGCGGTGTCTACAAAGCCGGGACGGATATCGGTGATCCGGATGGGAAGGCCGGACCGGAAGGCTTTCTTTTGTAATCCCTCCGTGTAGTTGACCTGGAAAGCTTTGGTCGCATTGTAGGCAGGTGCTTCCCCCTCTCCCCGTAATCCGGCCATGGAGGTGATCACGGTCAGATGTCCTCTACCCTGTGCTTCAAACAGGCGATAGCTCCAGTCTGCGACGAACGTAAAACCAATCACATTGGTTTGTAGGGTAGGTTCTTCGAGGGCATATTCTAATGAGGGGTTCAACTCCCCGGTTCCGGCACTGATCACGATCAGGTCTATGGTCCCCATTTCTTCTTTCCATTCGTTCAGGAGGGGAGCCATTCTTTTCAGATCGGTAATGTCTCCCACTTTGGGGGAATAGGCTTCCGGCTTTTGAGCGGTTACTTCCTGCAGGAGTTCTTCCCGGCGTCCCAGGATGCCGACCCGGTTGCCGGCTGCCACAAAATGTTCTGCCAGTCCTCTTCCTATGCCGGAGGTGGCCCCTATAATCAGTATATGTTTCATTTGTTATTGATTTTATTCCCGCAAAGAAAGGGATTGGGAAGAAGATAGGTCTTGATTGAAATCAAGAAATCAGGAAGTCACTACTTTTTTACGGATACGGCTCAAGGTTTCCGGGGTGATCCGGAGATAAGAGGATAGCTCTTTTAAGGAGATCAGATTGAATAGTTGCGGGCACCGGTGCAGGATCTCCAGATATTGCTCTTCGGGCGAACGGCTATAGACAGCAATCAACCGTTCATAGACCTCGGCTAACAGCAGTTCTGCGATCCGCCTGCCGAGATACTGGTTGCCGGGAGTGGCATTAAAAAATTGCTCTGTCTGTTCATAGGTCAGGATATAGACCGTGGAATCACAGAGTGCCTGTATGTCCACATGGGAAAACGCCTGTTCCCGGAAAGCAGCATAGTCACCGGCAAATTCCTTCTCAAAAGCATATCCTACGATCCGCTCCTTGCCTTCGGGATGGATACAACTATACCGGAAAGCCCCCTGTTCCACATATCCAACGTAGCGGCTCCTTTCATTCAGGCGCACAAAATAGTCCCCTTTGCTGTACTCTTTCCGGATCCCCTGCTCTTTCATCCAGTCAATCAACGAGGTATAATCCAGCCGGGAAATATATTTATTAAAGTCTTCCACCCTGATCGTAATGATTCAAAATCTACTATTATAGCACAAAGATAACAGGATTTTAGAATAAGAATTACTTAGTATCCATTTATACACCGCCGTTTTTTATCCATACCTCTTACAGGCCGTAGGCCTACTATACCTTAGGCCCCGGCACCACCGGGGTTCGGTTCGGTTGATAATCAAAAAATTGCGCACCGTAGGTGCAGTATAGTCAGAATCATCCCCGTTATTTTATCTGTCATTTGGCATTCGACTACTATGTTGCGCCTACAGCGCGTAATGGGTTGGTTATCAAATATACCCCGGTGGTGCCGGGGCCTAAGGTATAGTAGGCCTACGGCCTGTAAGAGAGAGATATAAACAGGACCGGTGTTACCGGGGGCTGAGATATAATGAAAATACGGTCCGCAAAAAACTTCCGGATAGGGCTGGATATGTCCTCCGTCCAGCGCTCCCGGTTGTGCCCTTTTAGAATAATGAAGGATCCTTCCGGGCATCCGGGAACCGGAACGTCATACCAGTAGAGGAAATGTTAAATAAGGCTTACGGTATTTATAGATTCACTTACGTTCTTTGGCGGGTATTAACATTTGAAAGTGTTAAATTTAACGACTTGTGAATTTATAATAACAGAATAAAGTGAATAGAAAGGTTTTTTACTTGAAAAGTGTGTGCAGAATGCAAAAAAGACAAAATGGGCTTTGGATATGGTTTTCACAGGGTTTTGGGAAAGAATTGTTTTCTATATTTGTAACATCATAGACACGTAATTTTGTACACTTATAGTAATTAGTTAGTCGAGAGGTAATTTTTTAATGGAACTTTGTGTATTTAGTTTTTAGCGGTGCCTGACGGGATATCAGGCACCGTTTTTTTATGTCGGAGATGTCTCAAAAGTAAAATAAGAAAATTAAAAAGTTACGATTTATAAGTAATTATTCCGATAGAGGTTACATGTGAATCGCAGATCGGCCTTAGCCAATAACCCCGGGTTGGCACCCAAGGATGTTCGGAAGATTTCAGAAGATTTTTCGAACATGACTGGGTTTCACCCGCGGTTATTTATATTTAAGCCTTTTGGGCTTACAATCTGTAACTTTGTCAAAGAGCATATAGACTTTTCAGACACCTCCCTCAGAAGGGCTTGATGCGGACTTCCCGGGTGTAGCCCTGGGGCATGACCCGATAGGCATTCAATACGGAACGGGCCGTACATCCCACTCCGGTGGTGGCATAATCCAAATTGAAGGTAATCCCTTCCTGTTTCTGTAGCTGATACGTATAGGTTGCTTTAGTCAGGTTTTCCGTCGTGTAGGGATAGGCATTGAAATTAAAAAGTTCATTGACGGTGAACATCAGTCCGTGTCCCTCCTGATCCTTCATTTTGACCCAGCGGTTATCCGTACGCAGTCCGTGATCCTGGGGGATCAGATAGGGTTCATACATCTCAGAGACAGTCGTTTCATAGACTCCTACTTTGTAGCCGGTCTTCCGGTCGGGATAGTTTTCCTGGGGTCCCCTGCCATACCATTGCACCTGCTCCAATTCTTTCGAGAGGGTCATAGTGAGCCCGATACGGGGTAACCAAAGGGGCATCCGTCCCTGTGGCAGGGTCTTGTGCAGAAGGGTCATCTCTCCATCGCCGGCAATCGTGTAAGTATACATATTTTCAAAACCGTTGCATTGCATACCCCAGATGTAGAGGTCTTTCTTCTCCATCGTACTGCTTCCCATCAGACAGATCTCCCGTACGGAAACAACCACTTTACCATTTACTTCCGTCACTTCCACAGCAAGCGGAATCCGGGTCAACGTATCCAATCCTAAGGAATAGGCCTCCGTCACCACCTGCTGTCCATAACCTTCCTTCCAGTTAATAGATAGGGCATTCCGGGAGCTCCATTCATCTATTTCATTCGCTACAGGGGCACGCCACAGGTTAAATTGAAGTGGACTTTGCAGCATTTCTTTTTCCTGCCAGCGAATGGATTGAAGCGTCCCTTTTTCTTTATCAAAGGTATAGGAGAATCCATCTCCGGAAATCTTCCAGGCTGTTTCCTGCTCTACGATCCGGACCTTTCCGGACGGGACAGGAGCAGGTTCAGGGGTACGGTACCAGGGTAAATCCAACTGGTCCCAGGCCACTTCAAAGCCTGCGGGTGCCCAGCATTCATCCTCTTTGAGAGAAGAGCTGACCGTGATACGATACTCTTTTCCCGGCTGGATCTGAGGCTTGGTGTAGGGTAAATTAAACCGTTGACGGCTCAGGGGGGCTACCGGTAACCGGATCTCTCCTTCCTGCAGGATTTCCCCATCTGCTTCGAGGAACCACCGGGTCCGGTAATGGGAGGCATCCAGAAAATGGTTGCGGTTCCACACTTCTATCAATCCGGTCTCTGCATCTAAGAGAGTAACCGACAAGGGTTGTACACTTTTCTTGAATTGCCACATTTCGGGTTGCACAGTCCGGTCCGGCCAGATACTGCCATAGGTACGGGCACCGATCCCATAACTATAGAAAGTTCCCTCTTCTGTTTCGGTCTCAAAATCCAGCCATAAGGCAGCTTTTTCTTTAGGATAGGAACCTGGAAGGATCGCTTCCGTAAAGATCCCTACCTGATCAATAATCGCATCACAGATATAGACATTGGTTTCCTGGCCGTGTATTTCTGCATTCCGGCCGATGTTTACGGGGAACGGAAAGTTTTTGATCGTTCCAGAGACCGGGAGGCTACCGGCTTGGGTCCCGTCAATCCACACAGACATCTCTTTGCCATCGTAGACTCCGGAGAGGTGGTGCCATTTGTTTTCCCACTCTTCCGGCAGCGGGACACGAAGGGTGTGCCGCTTCCCGGTGTAGAGATAGAAATCCAAGGAATCTTTTCCTTGCTGTTGCAGCCCCAGTTGATAGTTTCCTTTGGTCAGGAAGGAGCCGCTGCTACTGATTAGTTTACGAGGGTAGACCTGCATCGTCAGGGTGAGCTGGTCACTTTCAATCTCGACATTGGGTTGGCGGTAGATCTCAATCCATTGATCCTGTCCATTCAGATCCACTGCATTTCCGGAAGGGCCTTTCACTAACCGGGCATTTCCCATCAGGTGGGCAGGTGTTTTAAGCGGGGAGGAATCAGGCGTCCGGCGGATCTTTTCCGTCAATCCGGGACTGACAAAATCCCAGATCGCTCCTCCCATCAAGCGTGGGTGGGCATAGATCACCCGCCAGTAGTCATCCATACCTCCGCCGCCGTTACCTGCGACGGAAAGGTATTCATCCATAAAGGAGGGGCGAAGGTCTGCACTATCCGGGGAGATCCCGACCTGTCTTTCTAGTTCCATAGGAGTCGGATAGCGGGGCCCGATAATATCTTCTGCCGGATGGGCAAAAGCATTCCCGCCATACATCCAGTAGCGGGTGGGATCGTATTTCCTTCCCTCGTCTATGACTTCTGCGATATTAAAGCCTTCTCCGCTTTCATTACCGGCACTCCAAAAAAGAATGGAGGGGTGGTTCCGGTCCCGCAGGACCATTTGTCTCACCCGTTCCCGGTACATGACTGTGAATTCAGGCATATCAGAGACATATTCCGTGGCATGTGCCTCTACTCCTGCTTCATCAATGACAAAAAGCCCGTACTCATCCGCTAATTCCAGATACCGGTGGACTGGTGGATAGTGGGAGGTACGTACGGCATTGAAGTTAAACTGTTTGAGTATCTCAAAATCTTTCCGGATCACCTCTTCTTTCATCCTATGTCCCCATTCCGGATGTTGCATATGAGAGTTCTGGGCATTGACTTTGAGGGGTACGCCATTGAGGTAGAACACAGATCCGATGATCTCTGTTTTATTGAAACCGATACGGGTGTGTGCTTCATCGTATACGGTTCCATCTGCGGTCAGCAGTTGCATCCGGAGTGTATATAAATCCGGGGTTTCAGAGGTCCATTTCTTCGGGTTCCTGATCTGTTCCGACAGGTGGAGTTGTTTCCTTCCGGGCTCTTCAAGGGTGAAAAGCTCGCTTTCCAACGCTGCCACCTGCTTTTGACCGGCATCCAATACCTGTGCTTTGACGCGGTAGGAAGAGGGAGCATCCGTCGTATATTTCTTCACATCCATCTGCAATTGCAGGGTGGCATCCGTGTAGCTTGCATCCAGATCTGTCACTGCAAACCAGTCAAACAGGCGGGCAGATGGTGTGGCATAGACCCAGACATCATCAAAGATCCCGGCCAGCCGCCAGTAGTCCTGTCCTTCCAGATAGTAGCCGTCCGAATATTTGACCACATGGACAGCAATGAGATTTTTACCGGGTTTTAGATAAGGGGTAATATTATATTCTGCGGGTTCCTGTGCCCCTTCATTGTATCCTACTTCCTGTCCGTTTACCCATACGAAAGAGGCGGAGGCCACTTTCTCCAACCGCAGGAACACCTGGTCTCCTTTCCAAGCATCGGGCAGGGTAAAAGTCTTCCGGTAGGCCCCGGTGGGGTTGTACTCTCTGGGAACAAAGGGAGGATTGGGTTTGAATGGGGAGGTGACGTTCCGGAACAGTTTATCTCCGTAACCCTCCATTTCCCAGTTGGAAGGGACGGGAATCACAGACCATTTTTTATCATTGAAGTTTTCCCGGTAGAAGTCGGTGGGGATCCCTTCCGGCGTGTCACTCCAAAAGAACTTCCAGTCTCCGTTCAGGGAGAGTTTCTTTTCCGGCAGGAACCAAGCTCTTCCCTCTTCCTGATTGAGTTCAAACACATCCGTATTCTCTATGAAGTCATAGAGGTTCTCCAGATAGTCCACCTGCTGGCCTGTCCCGGCAAGGGAAACCACCCACAGGAAAGCGGCCATGATAAATGGTTGTTTTTTCATATTTTTCAATTTGTAGATTAATCTCCTGTATAGCCTACTTCCCTTCTCCTAAGAACAAGTTCTTACTTCCCTTTCCGGGCTCCTCTCTCTACCGACCTCTTTTACAGGCTGTAGGCCTATCCTATCTTAGGTCCCGGCAACGCTGGGGTTTAGATATATCGCACCGTAGGAGCAGCA
>JAJQEE010000184.1 GCA_021201865.1 Tannerellaceae bacterium
CGCTCAGCCCTGGGCTGTTGCTGGTACCCTTGCAGGGTAGCATGTCAACATATAAGATTTTTACAAGAGAATTTAACAGCCCCGCCGCCTGCGCGGGGAACACTAAACAAAAATAAGGAAAACTATGGATCTGGTTGGATAATAAAGAAGATTTCTCCACCATTGACAACAATTGTTAGCAGAAACACAAAAAACTTTTAATCCATAAGATCCGGAAACTTGCATTTAATTAAAAAATAGAAACACCCCCCGTGTTCCCCGCGCAGGCGGGGACCGCATAGGAAGGGACGATTCTCATACTACTTTTGGTTTTTTATCCCTACCGGGATAGTTTTGTGGTAGTACTTTCTGTCGAAGGGGATTTTCAATCTCCGCCTGCGTGGAAAACTACAGGTTTTTATTCAGGAGCCGGAGTCTTTTTCTAACAACCGGACTATCTGTTCAACGGTGCGTTCGACGTTGCGGGAAGCAGTCTGCATCGCCTCAGCCATAGTCATCACACCGGGTACTATCCCAAAGATCGCATCGAATGTATCATAAAGCGATTCGATATCCGTACCAATAAATCCGGCTATTGCGATGACCGGCTTGTTTTCTGCTTTGGCGATCCGGGCCACACCATAGGGCGTTTTTCCAAAGAGGGTCTGGAAATCAATCCCTCCCTCGCCAGTCAGCACATAATCCGCTTGGCTGACCGCTTCCCGTAAATGAGTATATTCAATGACTATATCCACCCCTCTTTTTAATTCAGCTTGTGTGAATGCTAACACCGCAGCTCCGAGGCCTCCCGCAGCACCTGCCCCCGGAATGGAAGCGATGTCTTTTCCTGTATGTTGTTTGAGTAGGGATGCGTAATGATTCAGGGCAACATCCAGTATATTCACCATGGAAGGGGTAGCTCCTTTTTGCGGACCGAATACATGGGAAGCTCCATTTTCCCCACATAGTGGGTTGGTTACATCACTGGCTATCTCAATCCGGATGTTTTTCAACCGTTTATCCAGACCGGAAGTATCTATGTGATGTAACCGGGAAAGTGCTGCACCGCCGGATGGAAGTGCATGCCCCTCTTTGTCTGAAAAGCGGACACCGAGAGCCTGGGCAAATCCGGCTCCTCCGTCATTCGTGGCACTACCGCCAAGTCCAAGTACGATCTTTCTAATCCCCCGGTTCAGGCAGTCTTTAACCAATTGCCCCGTTCCGTAAGTGGTCGCTGTCAGAGGATTCTTTGTTTTTTCATCCACTAAATGAAGCCCACTGGCGGATGCCATTTCAATGACAGCCGTTTCTCCGTCACCCAGCAGTCCATACTGTGCTGTTACCGGATCACCTAACGGACCTGTGACCTGTAAGGTGATAAGTTGACCCTTTGTAGCGTCTACCAGCGATTGCACGGTTCCCTCTCCGCCATCCGCCATGGGAACCTGTATACACACAGCCTGTGGTAAAATCCGTTTAATACCATTTTCCATCGCCTGGCACACTTCTTTCGCTGTAAGAGAGCCTTTAAACGAGTCAGGAGCCAACACAAATACGGGGTTTTTCTTCATCTCTTTTATCCTGTATGAATGAGTAAAGTTAATAAAGTATTACTTGTTTACAATAAATTTCCCATAAGGCATACGAATATTGTATCTTTGCCCGCTGATAAATGAATAGATATGATACAGGATATAACCCCCCACTGTTTGAATAATGCCTATCAGAACGAATACCCGGGTGAAAGTAGTTATCTGCTTTGGTTCGAAGGTCGTTCCTGCCTGCTTTCCCATACAGAAGGAAAGATCTCTTTCCCCACTTTTCAGGATCTGAAAAAAGATAGGGAACGCATCTCCGGAGAAGCAATCTACTTGTTCTCCATAGACAATGAAAAGTATTTTCTGGTCCGTGAGGCGCCGGAAGTAGGAGAAGAGTTCGCATGGCAGGATATTCAACTTTTCCGGACTGCCTTACCCCAATACAGAGCGTATGCCGGGGTCACCGCTTTCAGTTTATTCAACTGGTATGGCTCCCATCAGTTTTGCGGACGATGTGGTCAACGAATGAAACATAGTGATAAAGAGCGGATGGTTTACTGTGAACACTGCAAACAGGTGGAATATCCGAAAATCTCCCCGGCCGTGATCGTGGGAGTGACCAACGGAGAGAAACTCCTTATGTCCAAATACGCAAACCGGGACTACACGCGCTATTCCCTGTTGGCAGGCTTCGCTGAGATCGGAGAAACCATTGAAGAGACGATCCGGCGGGAAGTGATGGAAGAAGTGGGGTTAAAAGTAAAAAATCCCACCTATTACAAAAGCCAGCCCTGGGGGTTCTCAGATACCCTTTTACTGGGCTTCTTTGCAGAATTAGATGGAGACGACACCATCACCTTGGATGAAGAAGAGTTGGCTGTGGCCGAATGGTTCACCCGTGAAAACATCCCCGCCAATGATTCCAACATCAGCCTCACCAGCGAAATGATCGACTATTTCAGAAACAACGATATTCCTCCAGCTTGATACTTGCCGGGGGGGTAATCATTACCTGTGGAAATTCCCTTCCTTATCTACTTTAAACGTAAGGATCTCTTTCAGATTTCCTTCCGGCAGGTAGATTCGTTCCATATCAAAGACAAAGATGCCATTATATTCTCCGGCCAGCGTGACTTCACAGGCCGTTTTTCTTTCCGGATTGATTCCCAGCTGATCTAAGGTAACCGTGAATCTGCTGCGTTCCTCACCCAACACATAAAAAGAGAGTACAGGAAGGTCAAACACCGGGAAGGAAAAGGAAAAATATTCAGTGGAAGAAACCGGAATGTTATGCGCAAAAGGAAAGTAGCCGGTATAAAGGGCGGTACTCTGGTCTGGTTTGACGACTACCTGCCGGTTATTAAGCAAGGCAAATAAAGTACTTCCGCCATACCATGGGAGCACATCCATGATATGAACTTCTGCCGTGTCAAAGAAATCCAGCGGATACGCTTTGTCTGCCAGGGAGAACATCCCATAAAAACCCGTTTCCCCGGAATCTTTATAACGACTTGTTTTATAGTGCGTTTTTATGAATTTTCTGTCCCCTGCTTTGAACACAGTTCCATACAAAGAGCTTACCTCATGTTCCTCTACTCCTTCTTCCGTAGAAACCCGTAAGGTGCGTCTGAGGATGTCATCGCCTGCCCATTCCGCGACCGGTTCACGATCCTGTATATCAAATTCACCAGCCCAGAATTTCTTATTTCTGATACCCACCAGCATGATATGGTCTTCATAATAAGAATAGGAGGCCATATTTACGGAACTGCCATAGTGCATTGCCTGAGTTAAAAGTTCACTTCCTTCCCATCTGGCAGTCTCCGTACGCGCCCGCAGAACCATGGAATTATCCTCAATATCAACAGCCATATCAGGAGAGACCTGAATAGTCGTACGCTCCCAGAATTTCACCTCATCCAGCAACGGATGCCTTTCAAATCCACTGACATCCGCCGGACGGCAACCATACAACAACACTGGCATATCCGGCTCAAAACCAAATAATTCATAAGGATATCCGGGATCTGTATTGTCATTACAGCCAGAAAAAACAGGCCAGTAAGAAAAAAGAGAGAAAATGTCAGGATTTTTTTCATTTTGTTTGCTGATTAACTAAGTAAACATTTTACATAACTTATCCGGGACAGGAAAACCGATCCGTCCCGCTGTTATATCTAACGTCATGAATAAAGAAATAGTATACAGAAAGGAAATGCTTACTCATGCAGCTTGCCTTCCCGGTCTATCCGGACCGTCAGGGTTTTCTTCTCCCCACTGTAATGCGTGAGGTCGATCCTGAATGTAAACAGACCGTTGGTTTCACCCAGGTAAGTAACATCATAAAGCGGATTATCTTCAAACAGGGATTCATATTGATCTGAATAGGTATAAAAGATAGATTCCTCTTGGCCTAATTCAAACAATCCTGTTTCAAAATGACCATACGACCTCAGAGTGAAGGTCAGGTATTCCGTATAGGAAACCGGATATGTGTCATACGACGACGGATAATAACCGGAATAAACCTCTATCTCTTTCTCTGATTTCACTAAAGCCTGCTGGCCACTATGAAAGAGTAGTAAGGCGCTTTTCCCATACCAGGGTAAAATATTTAACACATAAGGATTCTCAATTCCCGGAAAATCCAGTACATGTATCTGATCGTCCAGCATCATAATCCCATAATAACCGGAAGACGGAGTCTCCTTATCTCCATAATAATAGGTATGAATAAATTGTTTGTCATGGACAGGAATCAAATGTCCATACAGGGATCTTATATAGTGATTTTCATATTCTCCGTAACCGACATGCACTTCCCGGCGACGATCTGTAATTTCCTTCCCTTTCCATTCCTGAACAAGGGAACGGCTGGTTTTATCAAATTCTCCTAACCACAGATGACTGTTTTGAATACCTATAAGCAACTCCCGGTCTGTCTCAGCAGGAAGGCTAACCTGTCCCACAGAACTTCCATAGTCATTAATCTCCAGGAGGAGATCATCTGCCTTGCCGGCAGATTCTTCTTTTTTACTCTTTATCATGGCTGATTGATCCTCCAGAAGTAGAGAAGCATATTCATCCACCTGAATCGTAACCGGTTCATGAAAAGAGAGATTCTCAACGGAAGGATGCCGCTCAAACCCTGTGGGATCCAGAAACTTATAATGGAAAAGTGCAGCCTGGGAATTAAAATCGGAAACTTTATATAAATCTTCCGTTTCCTCATATGCTCCATCAGAGCTACAGGAAATAAAACTGCCTATACAAATGCAAAGAAGGAAAGAAATCGTTTTTTTCATTGGAATAAAATGTAATTAATATCCTGTGATAACAGAACTCACTCTCAGGGGTAAAGATAATGATAAAACAGCATACAAGGCAATTTTTTATTTTGTATATTTGTGAAATAGGGAATTTCTTTTCCTGTCAATTGGTTAACTTAACGCGCAGACTATATGAAAAAGAAAGGTGACTATTATTATCTGATCCTTCCCCTCCATGCGATCCAACGTATTTATACACATCCGGAAACTGCCATGGACGATCTCTTTTGTCTGGGGGTCCATTATTTATCGCAAAGTATAAAGAGGAAACTGACACATTCATTGGAGCAGGTGCTTTATTGTTATTACAGAGAGTATGACCAGCTCACGGAAGGACTCAAAACCTGTCTGGATTCCTTAGTGAAAAAAGGCTATACGGATATGGACAGGAAGGATCAGGTCTTTTTTGAAAATACATTCGATGTCAGTGAAATAGTCGCCGATCTCCAAACCTATATCAAGTCAGAAAAAGATACCGGATTCGCAGCGATGGTTCAGGAGTTTGACCGGCTGCGTACGGTGAAGAAGATGTTGGGAGTCTCTTTTCCGGTCCCTGATATGATCCGGAAAATAAAAAAGCTGGAAGGCTATAGAAAAGAGGGAGATGCCCTGGTTCACGTGAAACCGGATATCCTGCTGGACTATATGCAGCATCCTAAGACTAACTATGAAAAAGACCTGTTAGCCTGTTACCTGGGCATCCGTTCCATTCTGGGGAATAAGCAATATGTCTATACTACCAAAGATTTTATTGCCTGCCGGATGATTGGATTCAAATCTCCCGCCCAGGCAGAAAGAAGGATAAAGGATAAGAGACTTCAGCAAGTGTATGAAACCTATTCCAAACGCTACCAGATGGACAAAATATTAAATAGATTAGTCGATAAACGTTTTCTTGTCAAACTGGCGGTTCCTGCACACCGGTGTATCTATTTTTCCACGCGGCTCACTATAGAAGAGTTGGCGGAAGCAGCTTTTCAGGATATCAAGGCCAGGAGTGAAGCACGCCGGATCACTCAAAGGAAGAAACTGGAAGCTGCTCTGGCAGAGCGACTTTACCAAAAATTAAAAGAGGAAGAAAATAAATAATACAGCCCAACGTACAGCCCAATGTGCAGCCCAACGTACAGCCTAAATATTTATATAATAGGCTTTAAATGAATAATTTGGTTCAATTTTACAGCAGCTATAAATACAGCGGCTTAAAATGACAGCACCGGTAGAAGCACCGTATGCAGCAGCGCATAGGGCGGCATAAATAACTATATATACAATAACCCTACATAAATAACCAAAGAAATAAGAGAGAACATCGTAAAACCCGGTTTTCCAATACGCCTTCGCGCGCCTGGGTTTTTTATTTTTTAAGAATCCTGACACCCTGATTATCTGAAGGAAAGAGTCCCTGTGGAAGAATGTCCGGGTCCGCAGGAAAAGGCGTCCGCCTCCGCACGGATCGTGGTGGGAGTCCGCACGGAAAGGTACCGGTTTTCGTGCGGAGAGCCCTGACGATCCGTGCGGGCGCGGACTAACAGCCGTGGGGAGACTTTCAGATAGCCTTACGGGAGCAGGAAAATAATGGTGGGGAGAGCTAAAAGGTTCCATGGTTTTTTATGGGAAGGATATTCTTTTGCTCGCTTGCTTCTTTACGACCGGTTCCCCCAGATAGTAGATGAGTATACTTACCTGTTCAGGTGTCAGGACTTTGGTTCCTTTTTTTCCAGCCGCTTTGCAAAAGATCCTCTTTCAGGTCTTTCCGGACGGAAACCCATCTACTTAGTTTTCTGGTAGCGGAACGGGGATCAATCTCCGGGCTGTAAAGAATGGCTAACTCCTGCCATCCGTAACTTTTGATTGTAAAATAAGTAGTATGCATAAGAAAATATTATTTACTTGGTTATCAGTCAAAAATACAAATTTGTATCTGTTGGAAAAAGCTTTTATTCCACTCTTTTCCACCTGATTCCAAGCCTAAGAACTTCTTCTTTTTTTCTCCGTACAGCAGGGTTGGATAAGCTTGATGGGTGAATAGTGACAAAGAGCGACATAGGACGACATTTGGATGGAAAAGGCTGCTGGCGGATGTATCTTTGTGTAGGGTTGAACGGGAGCAATGGCGCCTTATTTCCCGTTCCCGGATGTGTAATAAAAAATAATTTGGATATGGGACTGAAAGTTCATGTAGTAAAACGAAAAGTCCTGGCCGGGGAAGAAGCCGGACAGGATAAATATTATGGCCAGGTACGCCTGAAAGAGGTAATCCCCCTGACAAAGATCAGTAAGTGGATCTCTCAGGACACCTCCCTTACGCCAGCGGATGTGGAGATGGTGGTGAATGCACTGGCTGTTGTAGTGGCAGATAATCTGGATAATGGGAATTCAGTCAGTCTGGGTGAATTTGGGACGATGCGTTTGACGGCTGGTAGTAGCGGGGCAGACACACAAGAGGCTTTCCATTGTCGTATGATGCGTAGACCGCGGGTGGTTTTTACCCCGGGAAAGCTGTTTAAGAACGCGATGGAAGATGTGAAGTATGAATGGTTAGCAGTCCGGGTAATAGAAGAACCGGAGGAATGTAATGAGCCACATGCCATCTGATTTTTCATCAGGAAAGCTTTTCATTTTTAATTTAAAATCAAAAGAGTATGTCGTTATCAGTAATTACAGTAAAGAGAAAAGTCCTGGCCGGAGAAGAGGCCGGGCAGGAAAAGTGGTATGGTCAGGTTCGTGTAGGGACGTGCGTACCATTTGAGAAGGTATGTAAACAGGTCGCTCATCATTGTACCCTGACCCATGCGGATGTTGCCGGGGTACTAAAGGAGGTGCTGACCCGTGCGGTGGATACACTGGATGATGGAAATGGAGTTCAATTGGGCCGTTTGGGAAATTTCCGCCTGACGGCCGGTAGTAAGGGAGTAGAGAATGAAGAGGACTTCACGCTCCGGGAGATGAAAGTTTCCCGGGTCCGCTTTTCCCCAGGTAAGATTCTCCGGGATATGATCCGGGATGTCCAGTTCCGGAAGGAGGAGGTGAAGGAGGTAATCAGGAAGGTTCCCTGTGATCTGCCTCATGCGATCTGAATAGTGGAATAAGAATAAAAGCAGACCTTCACAGGCCTGCTTTTACCATTAAATTTAATAATCTATTTTCTGTAAAAATGGGTTTTGGTCTGTTTCTTTCAGGGAGATTCCCGGCCTGTTCAGCATGTCTGTCTGTTTGCAGACCTTAACTAATTTAGCTTAATAGGATCACCTCTTTCTGGTCATTTATAGTGATTCAAAAATCACCGATTAATTCATTTTCTGTTTTTTTATTTTCATAATATGAGTAATATATATACTATGACTAATAAAAAAGATCCTTTTAGATAGGCAAATATATTAACTTTTTTGACTTTCCCTATCATTTCTGCCTAAAAAACGAATACCGGAGTTTTCTATTTACCCTCAACCAATTACCTCAACTTCCTCCAGATATTATAACAAATTTAATTAATGAAATCCCATCTGAATAAATGGCTAATTAAAAGGATCTTTTTTAATGGTCTTATAGTGTGTTTGTTAGCTGTCTTTGATGGCTGAAATGCCCGGACTCTCCCTCTGTAAATTCCCTATAAATAGGTATTGTGATCGTTGGCGGTAATCTTTTATTTTGTATCCGGAAACGGAAGGAACAAGAAACATATGCAAAAGCAGAAAGATACGGTAAAGCAGGATATTCTAACAGCAGCAGAAACTATATTTCTACGGAAAGGTTTTGCAGCTACTACGATGCGGGAGATCGCTAAGGAGGCACATGTCGGATTGAGTAATATTTATAATTACTTTCATAATAAAGATGAGATCTACTCTGAATTGCTAAAGCCGTTGTTGAAGTGTTTGTATGCCAAGGTGTATGAGCATGATCCAACCTATACGACTTTGAGAAGTTTCACTGATCAGGAGTACCGCCGGAAAGAGGCACAGGACTATCTCACGATTGCCGCCCGGCACCGCCGGTTGTTGAAGCTGTTGTTGTTTCACTCTCAGGGCTCTTCTTTAGCGGACTTCCGTCAGGCTTATACGGATAAAATGACGGAGGTAGTAAGCGTATTTTTTAAGGGAATGAAGGAAAAATATCCGCAAATCAATATTGAGGTGTCCCGTTTCTTCCTTCACCTGAACACCTCCTGGCTGCTGACGCTGATGGAAGAGTTGATCACTCACCGGATCGGCGAAGAGGAAATGGAGCAGTTCGTGACGGAATATGTCCGCTTTGAAATGGCCGGCTGGCGGGAGTTGCTGGAGATAGAAAGAATGTAATTCCCTTTTCAGGCAGAGGGAAAATACCTATATATGGGGATTGTGGAATGGGGAAATTTGGTTTTTCTTTGTTCTGTCCAATGAAAGGATCAGAATGGAATGAATATACATAGGAAAAGTAAATGGCCGGAGAGGGCTAAAAAGAGATATATTCCTCAGGGAATGAATACAAAAGGGCTTGTGCATGACGCACAGGCCCTTTTTTTGACGCTTTTGGTATTTTGTTCGTTTTTGCTTTTCGGGGTTACCTTCCTGTTAGAAATAATTGATTTATACTTAATATAACACTTTATGAATATGGAAAAAGAGAAAAAGAAAACGGGAGTCTCACGGCTTTTTGAGATTGCCGGACAAAAGAAGGGATTACTTGTTTTGTCGGGCGTTTTGTCGGCGGCCAGTGCCTGTTGTATGTTGATCCCCTTTCTGTCGGTTTATCAGATCCTGAAGGAGTTGCTGGAGCATGCCGGGGATTTGCAGTTGGTGGATCGTGCGTGGATGATCCGGTGGGGATGGATCGCATTGGCCGGGGTAGGGTTCGGATTGGTACTTTTGTATGCTTCACTCATGTCATCCCATGTGGCAGCTTTTCGTATTTTGTATGGTTTGCGTATCCGGTTGGCCGGGCATATCGGGAAATTGCCGCTGGGGTATTTGAATAACACCTCTACCGGGGCGATCAAAAAGACGATGGAGGAGAATATTGAGAAAATTGAAACTTTTATTGCCCATACGATCCCGGACCTGGTGAATGTGGGGACTACGGTGGTGGTGATGTTTGTCCTGTTTTTCAGTCTGAATGGTTGGATGGCTGCGGCTTGCCTGTTGGCAATTCTGATAGGGATGGGTAGTCAGGTTACGATGATGATGGGTTCTGTGAGAAATGATCTTCTGCGTCAATATTTTGATATTCAGGAACAGTTGAGTGCTTCTGCGGTTCAGTATGTCCGGGGGATGCCTGTGATCAAGATCTTTGGGCAGAGTGTACATTCTTTCCGTCAGTTTTATAAGGAGATTGAGGGTTATAAGGACTGTGCATTGAAGATGTGTGATTTATATAGTCCCGGCATGATTGCTTTTACTGTGTTGTTGAATTTGGTGGTTACTTTCATTCTTCCGGTTGGACTGTTGATCCTGAGTGGTGATCCGGCGAATCTTGCTTTTGCGGTGGTCTATCTGTTTTTTATTATTCTGGGTCCCGGGGTGACTTCTCCGGTATATAAACTTACTTTCATGGCGCAGAATCTTCAGACTATTGATGAGGGGGTGAACCGCATTGACCGGATCTTTTCGGAGGATCCTGTTCCGGCTCCGGTGATTCCCTGTCTGCCGGATGGCTATGACATTACGTTTGAGGGAGTCAGCTTTGCCTATGAGAATCGTCAGCAGGCTACCCGCACGCAGGCATTGACGGATATTAGTTTCACAGCGAAGGCCGGAGAGATCACTGCGCTGGTGGGTCCTTCCGGAAGTGGTAAGTCTACGGTCGCAAACCTGATTCCCCGTTTCTGGGATATCAGTGAGGGAACAATCCGTATCGGTGGTGTAGATGTGAAGAGTATCGAGGAAAAGCGGCTGATGGAGATGGTGTCGTTTGTCTTTCAGCAGTCCTTTCTCTTTTTTTTGATACCCTCTATGAGAATATCCGGGTGGGCCGTCCGGAGGCTACCCGTGAGGAGGTTATTGCGGCCGCCCGTGCAGCTCAGTGTGATGATTTTATCGGTCGTTTGCCGGATGGGTATAATACGCTGATCGGTGAAGGAGGGGTGTATTTGTCGGGAGGTGAGGAACAGCGGGTTTCTGTGGCCCGGGCTATCCTGAAGAATGCTCCGGTTCTGGTGCTGGATGAGGCTACTGCGTTTGCTGATCCGGAGAATGAATATAAGATGCAGCAGGCTATCCGGGAATTGATTAAGGGTAAAACGGTGATCATCATCGCCCATCGTCTTTCTTCGATTGCTTCTGCGGATAAAATCATTGTCCTGAAAGAGGGGCAGGTCGCTCAGGAAGGGACGCATGCAGTACTGAGCCGGACAGAGGGAGTTTATAAGAATATGTGGGATGCTTATACGGATGCATTTCAGTGGACATTAACAAGATAAGACAGATTTAAGATGAAAGAAATAAGAAATATTACGACCGGACAGACTCACCGTTTATATAAGCCGGTGGGCTTTACGATGTTGGCTAACCTGATCAATATCGTCCCGTTTATGTTGTCAATTGAGGCTGTGCAGGTGATTTTCCGGGCTTTTGACGGGAGTGGTGCGGGGTTGGATACACAGCGGCTTTGGATTCTGGTGGGTATTCTGGTGGCTTATATAGTGGTGATGGTACTGGGTGAACGGATGGCCTACCGCCACAATTTCCGGGGAGCGTATGAACTGAGTGCGGATGGCCGGGTGAGTCTGGCGGAACATCTTCGCAAATTATCTTTAGGTTATCTTTCGAGACGGGACCCGGGGGATATCTCTTCGATGCTGATCACTGATTTTGCGATGACCGAGACGGGGATATCCCATCATTTGCCTCAGTTGATGGGGGCGTTGGTCATGCCGTTCCTTGCTTTTTTAGGGTTGCTGTGGATTGATTGGCGGATGGCCCTGGCGATGTTTATTGCTTTGCCTTTTGCTTTGTTGGTGTTGGTGGTGAGTAATAGGGTGCAGGATACCCTGAGCGAGCGGCAGATCATGGCTAAGATCCATGCGGGTAGCCGTATGGAGGAGTATTTGCAGGGCATTCGGGAGATGAAGGCTTATAATCTGGTGGGGGAGCGGTTTGACCGTCTCCGGAATGCTTTTGATGAGTTGAGGAAGGCGAGTATCCGGCAGGAGGCGTTGATGGGACCGTTTATTTTATTTTCTATTACCCTGATCCGGTTGGGATTGACTTTAATGATCCTGACAGGTATCTATTTATTGTTGGGGGGACAACTTTCCCTGATGGTTTTTGTCATGTTCCTGATCATCGGTTCGCGTATTTTTGATCCTCTGACCAGTGCGCTGACTAATTTTGCGGAGTTCCGTTATTTTTCGATTGCGGGGGGACGTATTCTGAGCCTCCTGAAAGAGCCGGAAATGACCGGAAACCGGGAAGCTCCGGAATCAGGGGATATTGTACTGGAACATGTTTCGTTTGGGTACCAGGATAAAACGATCCTGAAAGATTTGTCGGTGACCTTACGGAAAGGTTCCCTGACTGCTTTGGTGGGACCTTCAGGTAGTGGTAAGAGTACGTTGATGAAGTTGTGTGCCCGTTTCCATGATCCGCAGCAGGGGCGTTTGTTATTTGGCGGTGCGGATATGAAAGAGATCGATCCGGAGAGTCTGATGCGGCGGGTGTCTATGGTGTTCCAGCAGGTGTATTTGTTTCAGGATACGATCCGTAATAATATCCGTCTGGGAAATCCGGATGCAACAGAGGAGCAGATTATGGAGGCTGCCCGGCAGGCTTGTTGCCATGATTTTATTATGCGTTTGCCGAAGGGGTATGATACGATGGTCGGGGAGGGTGGCTGTACGCTGTCCGGTGGAGAGAAACAACGAATCTCTATTGCCCGTGCAGTTTTGAAGGATGCGCCTATCGTGTTGTTAGATGAAGCAACGGCTTCTCTGGATCCGGAAAATGAGGTGGAGATCCAGCAGGCGATTAACCGGCTGATTGCCGGACGTACGGTGATCGTGATCGCTCATCGCCTGAAAACGGTTAAAAATGCGGATATGATCCTGGTGATGGATGATGGCCGTCTGGTGGAACAGGGGAAACATGATGAACTGCTGGCTCAGGAAGGATTGTATCATCGTTTGTGGACGATCCAGCAGGAGACGATGGGTTGGCAGGTGTGACTGATCGTTTTTATATGCTTTCTTATTCGTTTATTAGTTAGGCCCGGATTTTGATCCCGGCCTTTTTGTTAGAGAAAATTGTTATGCTGGATTTTGAATGATGTAATGGTAGAGCAATCAAAAATTAAAAAAACTCATCTTTAGTTCCGTTTTTTGTTAAAAGCCTGGAGGGAGGTAATAATACTTTTCTTAAAGTTAGACAGATATAAAGAAACAATCTTTTTAAGAGATTTTATTATTGTTGTCGTATTAAAAATAATCGCATATCTTTGCTCCTCATTTTATTCTTATATTTATAGTTTTTAATTTAATTTTTTTAATCAATGAAAATCAAAAGTTTATTTTTGTGTTGTTTCTTTTTTATTTGTTTGGGAGTAAATGCTCAGGAATTGATCGATAAAGATCTGTATTTAGGGGATTATACCAATACCACCGGATGGGGTAAAAAATTAGTATTCAGAGGAAATGCTTTTAATGATGCTACTATCTATATGGGTAGATATGTAGATAATACTAGTAGTAAGGCTGATCTTCGGCTTAATTTAGGTGCTAATTTTGCAGGACAAGACCGTTTCATAATTGGTAATTTTCCTTATGACAGACCTACGGTTTGGAGAGACCTGTTTGTAGTGACTAATCAGGGGAAAGTAGGTATTGCCGGTGTTTCCAATCCACAATATCAATTAGAGGTAAACGGAACTATTCGTGCTAAAGAAATTCTTGTAGAAAGCGGATGGGCTGATTTTGTCTTTGCTCCGGGGTATGAATTACCCTCCTTGTATGAAGTTGAAGCTCACATTAACGAATATAGACATTTGCCAGAAATTCCATCGGAGGCTGAAGTGTTGGAAAATGGAGTAAACCTGGGTGATATAAATGTAAAATTGCTTCAGAAAATTGAAGAACTTACTTTGTATACTATCCAGCAGCAGAAGTTAATTGATGAGCTGTCTAATAAAGTAAATAATCTGGAAAATCTTCAAAAGTAAGAATATGAGGAGGAGCTTATTTTTAATAATTACGGCCATTCTCTTTTTTTACCCATTCTTATATGCTCAGAATTCAGAGGTTAAACGAATAGAACCAGACTTGTCAAAAGTCGGGATGGTGAAGAAGATGAATAATGGAAAAGAGTCCTATGAATTCCAGAATGCCACTACAGGAAATCAAGAGTTTTTATTGGATATAAAAAAAGTGATAAATCTGCTGGACGTGCACAATTAGTCTTTGATTTAGGGGAAATACCAGTAGGAGCAAATATTACAAATGTAGCATTAGGCTTAGCCTGTAAAGGTTCTATTGACGTGACTTTTTCAGGAAAAGGTTCTTTTTATCCTTCAGAAGTGAATTTGAATATGGCAAATGCGGATTTATGGAAAGTATTGGCTGCGACACCAAGTGGTAAGATTATGGATTTTGATATGACTGCTGAAGGTTACGGAAAAGATTTTATAAGTTCTAATCTGACAACTATCGTTAAAAATGCACATAAGTCCGGAATTTTATTGCGAATTAACATGGTTAGTAACAATGAGTCTTCTACGGGCACTGTATTTGATGCTAAAAATTCGAATATTGTCTTAGCGATTGCTTATACAATAGCTACTCCTTCTGCCAGTGTTTCAATTGCTGGGGATGCAAGTATTAAGCAAGGAAGTACAGCTACTTATACGGCTACTTATACTGGTTCCGGAACTCCAACTTACTCTTGGAATGTTTCTTCCGGTTTGAGTATTGTATCCGGGCAGGGAACAAAGACAGTTGTGATTAAAGCGAATGCAGCTGGTAACCAAAGTGTAAAAGTTACAGCAGGAACAGCATCAGACACTAAAAATGTGACGGTAACCTCTGATGTAACTGCTATTACAAATCAAATTATTTCTTCAAATATTAATTATTCGAACCGGGTGATCAATATCACTAACTCAAGTGTCACTAATAAGGCAACTGTTAACTTTACAGCAAATCAATTAATTACGATTACACCTAATAGTCGGTTTCTTGCTGGTACTAAAGTGAAGTTTAAAGCGACAGGAACGACTTTACGAAGTGAAGATCTGTTTGGTTTACCTGAAGTTTTGGCAACTGACCTGACTTCAGAAATATTTAAAGATCAGATTTCTATCTATCCTGTACCTGTAAAAAATGAATTAAATATAAATCTGGGTAGTTCTTTAGATTTGGTGAAAGAGTTACACTTATATAATTCTGTAGGTGCATTAATAGAGAGGAGAACGCCTTTTAGCAATTTAGAGCAAATAGATATGCAGAGGTATTCTAATGGATTTTATATTCTTCGGATTGTTTACAAAGATGGGACTGTGGAATCACAGAAACTTATTCTTGCTAAATAAAACAGATATAAATCTTTGTACTAAAACTGCTGCTATTAATCAATAATAGCAGCAGTTTTTTTATGTGTTTTAGCTGTTTACAAGCTCCTTTATAGATATTCAAGGGTTATAATTGTATCCATATCTTTTGATCATATCTTCAGATAAATTATCTAAACAAATCTTTTTTCTGTTTGTTCATTTATTAATTAGAAACAGTGATACAGATGTTTTTCATCTATATTTAAAAAAGAATTGTGTTATGGATACTTTGAAAGGAAAGACGGCGGTGGTAACGGGTGCCAGTTCCGGCATCGGGGAAGCGATCGCTATTTTGTTTGGGAAAGAGGGTGCGAATGTGGTAGTGACCTATCATTTCGGTAAAGAGCGGGGTGAGGCTGTTGCGGAAGAGATCCGGCAGATGGGGGTGAAGTCGAAGGCTTACCAGTTGAATGTCGCGGATGAAGCGGAAGTGAAGCAGTTCTTTGCTGAGGTGGATGCTGAATTCGGGGATTTTCAGATCTTAGTGAATGATGCGGGGATTAATGGTAGTAATATTCCGGTGGAGGATATGAGTACGGAGATCTGGGATAGTGTCATGAAGACTAATTTGTATGGGCCGTTCTTTTGTAGCCGGGAATATTTGCAGTTGAAGAAAAAATATAAGACGTATAAAGGGAGCCGTATTATTAATGTGACCTCTATTCATGAGTATGTGAATGTGCCGGGGAATGCGAATTATAATGCTTCCAAATCGGGTATGCGTAATTTTGCTTATACGCTGGCGCTGGAGCTTGCTTCGCGGGAGATGACAGTGAATAATATTGCTCCGGGGATGATCCTGACCCCTATTAATGAGAAGGTGATTGACGATCCTAAGAAGTTAGCGGCAGCAGAAGCGATTATACCTTTCCACCGGGGTGGAAAACCGGAAGAGGTTGCGAATGTGGCTTTGTTCCTTGCCTCGGATGCCAGTTCATATGTGACGGGTAGTACGTATGTGGTGGATGGTGCTTTGTCGATTTTAGGACCTAATGCGTAAACAGGGATGGATATTACGGATTTTCTGATTGCGTGTATCCCGATTCTTTCCTTTGGGTTGATCCCGGTTGTTGCCACTTTTTTAGGGGGTAAACCTGTGGAGCAGTCGATGGGGATCGGGTTGGGTAGCCTGGTATTTGCGATCATCGTATTTGTGGTCAAGCGGCCGGAACTGACCCCACATATTTTCCTGATTGGATTGCTGTCCGGTATTTTCTGGGCGATCGGTTCTGTCGGGCAATTTATGGGGTTGCAGTATCTGGGGGTTTCCAAGTCGATGCCGATCTCCAATGGTGGGCAGATCATAGGCACCTCGCTGGTCGGTGTGATGTTGGGTGAGTGGGCGACTGAATCTTCCAAAATATTTGGGTTTAGTGCCTTGTTGCTGATCATTGTGGGGATTGTGTTTACTTCTTATAAGGATAAAAGTACGGGTGGACAGTTGCAGTGGGGCAGAGGATTGATGATCAATCTGGTTTCGGTGATTGGTTTCACGTTGTATGTGGGAATCCTGAAGTATATGAAGATTGACGGGTGGACCAGTATTTTGCCGCAATCGTTCGGACAGATTTTAGGGATTTTTCTTATCTCGCTGGTTTTCTTTAAGATGCAGCCTTTTAATAAGCCTTCCCTTAAGAATGGGGTGGTCGGGGTGATCTGGGCGGTAGGGAATATTGCTCTGCTTCTTTCCCAGGCCCGTATTGGTCTGGCAGTGGCCTATCCGGTCAGTCAGGCGGCAGTGATTGTGTCTGTGTTAGGTGGGGTTTTTATTAATAAGGAGAAAAAGAGCCGGAAGGAGTGGATCTTTACGATTATCGGTATGGTGATTATCCTGATTGGACTCTATCTGATTTATTTGTCCAGTTTGCATGATGCGGCCTCATAAGATACTCTATACTCACCTCTTTTGAGACCTGATCGAATCCCGGAGGGATCGCCTGTGAATAACCGTGGGATATAATCCCATGGAAGCGATAGCACTGACACGTCAGCTCCGAAGGAGGTGAACCTGTTTCACCCTATTGACCCCCTTGCGGGGCTCATCCTTACTGATATCTGTAGCCGTGGGATTGCATCCCACGGTTATTCACAGGCGATCCCTCCGGGATTCGATCAGGTTTTAAAAAATGTGGGTACAGAGTAGCTCAGGAGGGGAATAAATCCTTTATCTTTCAGATGTTTAACAAGGCCATAAATCTTTCGGACGTGACTGGGCTATTCCTTATGGGAATAAAAACAGACTTGTACTTTACAAGTTGTAAACTGTATTTTGTTGTTAGCGAGTTTTTACATAGGTTCCTAAGAGGGGCTATGGAAGAATAAACCGGGATTTGGTATTGTTAGTCCTGGTTTTTTGTATACTTTTATTTCCGGGAATCATCTTTATATATTGATTATGACAGAAAAAGAAAAAGCGGCGAAGGGGTTGTTATATGATGCGAATTATGACCCGGATATCCTGAGAGAGCGGATGGAGGCGAAGTGTCTTTGTTATGAATATAACCAGACCTATCCGCTGGAAACGGATAAACGGTCGGAACTGATCCGGAAACTATTTCATAAAACCGGAGAATCGTTTGTGATCGAACCACCTTTTGCGTGTGATTATGGATATAATATTGAGGTAGGAGAGAATTTCTTTGCCAATCATAATTGTATTATTCTGGATGGTGCCAAAGTTACGTTTGGAGACAATGTGTTTATTGCTCCGAACTGTGGTTTTTACACGGCCGGGCATCCGTTAGACGCGGAGCAACGGAACCGGGGACTGGAATATGCTTATCCGATTACAGTGGGTAGTCATGTTTGGATCGGAGCGCATGTGGTGGTGTTACCTGGTGTTACGATTGGGGATGGGAGTGTGATCGGTGCGGGTAGTGTCGTGACAAAGGATATTCCAGCCGGTGTATTGGCGGTGGGTAATCCCTGCAGGGTGTTGCGTCCCATCACGGAAGCAGACCGGGACCGGTATGTTAAGTGATAGAGTTGTTGCTGTAGGACCTGACACAGGCAGGTTTTACACAGTTTGGTTGTTATTTCTGGATTCAGTGATCGCTGGTTGATGTGCCAATGCCCAGTCTACCAGACCTTCAAGGTGTGGGATCAGGCTTATACCGATCTCTGTCAGTTTATATTCTACATGAGGGGGGTACAACGGGATATACTTTCCGGTATACTAATCCGTCGGTTTCTAACGTCCGTAGTGTTACGGTCAGCATCCGGTGGGAGATATCCCCGATGGATTTATGCAGATCACCGAAACGCATCACTCCGTTCGCATGGAGTGTGACTAATACTAACATGGACCATTTATCACCCAGGCGGCAAAGTATGTCCCGGATCGGGCAAATTCCTTCATGCAAAAATTTTTCCATCTTTTTTATTTTTTATCTATCTGAAAATCAGCTTTAGTTACCGCTGTGTTCCTATCTTATGTTTTTGTAACTTCTTGTTTTTAAGTTCTTTGCTGTTTACCTTTGCTCTACAAAGATAATAAACTTACTAAAAGTAAGTATGTGGAATATTAAATTTAATATGTTATGGCAAAGAATGTAGCTGTTTTAGTGGTGAATCCGGTCAATGGTGCCGGGTTGTTTCAGTATCTGGAAGCTTTTTATGAGAATGGGATTTCGTATACCACCTTTGCTGTGGCGGATACGAAAGAGATCCGTACGAATTCAGGTCTCGCCCTGACGGTGGATGATGTGGTGGCTAACCTGAAAGGGAAAGAGGATGCGTTTGAGGCGGTGGTATTTGCCTGTGGAGATGCGATGCCTGTGTTTGCACAAAACACGGATAAAGGGTATAATCAGGATTTGTTAAGTGTGTTGAGTGTTTTTGTGCGGAAAGGGAGACCAGTGACCGGACATCCGTTTGCGAAACAATTTGTGCAGGGTGTGATTCCAACGGATGAGCCTCTGGAAATAGATGGGAATTTCTATACGGCTCAGACAGAGAACACGCTTTACCAGCTTGTACCTGAGCTGGTAAAGATGCTGAAAGAGTAAAAGAGGCAGGTTGTTTAGGTTATGGGCCTTTAAAATAATATGAGCCGCACGGGGCTATGGACAGGGCGCCGCTATGCGGCTCATATTATTTTAAAGGCCTAATTCTTTTAGCCTGGCGGCTATGCCCGCAGGGGAGATAGATGTGTTGATTTGTGGGCTGGTTTTTAAATTATGAGGATGCAACGTTGGTGTGTTTTCATCGTCTTAATGAATGGTAGATGGAGTGAAATAACTTTAACTGGTTACTATATGAGGAAGCATGAGATTGATTTTCTGCGGGTAGGGGTTTTCTTCCTGTTGATCTTTTATCATACGGGAATGTTTTTTGTTCCCTGGGATTATCATTTGAAAAATAATGTGATCAGTCCGGAGTTTGAGTTACCGATGTTGATCGTTAACCAGTGGAGATTGCCGATTCTTTTTATGATCTCGGGATTAGGGACCTGGTTTTCTATTTCCCGGAGGCACGCGGGTGGTTTTTTGTTGGAACGTTCCAGGCGATTATTGATCCCGTTGGTATTTGGTATGCTGGTGATCGTTCCTCCGCAGATTTATTTTGAGCGGTTAGCGGAAGGCTTTCCTTATACTTCCTATTTTGATTATTATCCCGTGGATACTTTGAATGAGAATTATCCGGAAGGGAATATTAGCTGGCATCATTTGTGGTTCCTGCCTTATCTGTTTCTTTTTTCTGTGATCTTATTGGTCCTTAAAAAAGGGATTGACTGGCTGGCTGTCCAGGCGGAAAAGTCAAAGCTGTTCTCTTCCGGGTGGATGGTTTTACTGATCATTACTTTGCCTACTTATGTGTGTGAATATTTTTTTACGCCCTCTATTTCCCGTCACGCATGCGTTGGTGAATGACTGGTTTACTTTCTGTAACTATCTGTGGTTGTTCCTGTGTGGTTATTTTTTTGCCCGGTGTATGCAGGATAGCTGGCCGATGTTCCGCCGGATGAAATATAGTATGCTGGTTTCAGGGGTTATCTTGTTTACCTGTTGGTACCTGCCGGTGACGGATTATTATCCTGTCCGGGCGTTGATCCGGTCATTGAATATGTGGTGCTGGATCTTTGCATGGACCGGATTGGCAATCTCTTTTTTTTATCAACCCCGGAAATGGGTCAGTGATGCGAATGAAGCGGTGTATCCGTTTTATATTTTACACCAGACGATCCTGATCGCTATTGGTTATTATATCCGGGATCCGGACTGGCCGGTGCTTACCAAGTTTTTTATCATGGCTGCCGGAACCTTTATAGGCTGCTGGATCTTATATGAAGGATTGATCCGCAGAGTGAATGTGCTGCGTGTTTTGTTTGGTATGCAGAGGAAATAAATCTTATTGAAGAGATTGGGTCGCTTCCCGGATTTGTTCCATAAAGAGAGTTACCCCTTCTTTATCATCCGGCTCCGGACTCCACCCGGCAAAATTATCATCCGATAAGGGAGCAAAAGGACCGGGTTTGATTTCATACAGCACGGTTCCGGATTCCAGTACCAGTAGGCCATGCCAGATACCGGCTTTTATTTCCGCTCCGTAGGTTCCCTGTTGCGGGTCCAGCAGGACTTGTTCGGTGATCCTTCCTTTTTCATCAAAAATGAGGGCAATCGCTTTTCCCCGGAGTACCAGAAAATACTCATCTTTATCCGGTTGCAGATGCCGGTGAGGACGCACATAGGTATCCGGTTCCATAGCGTTTAAAAGCCGGTTAATGGGATCTTCGAGATCTTCATGGAAGTTATGGTTCATTCTTTTACGAGGAGACTGTTTTGCTTTTTCTGTGGTACTATCCAGCAATTGTTTATCTATTAGTTTCATGGTGTATTCTTTTATTTATGTGGTAAAGATAAGGAAAAATAAAAAGAGGGAAACATCACTGCCTCCCTCTGTTTTTTGAAATTAATAATAAAAATATGGTCCTAAACTGATTATGATTAACAGACCCTATGTTTTTTATGCGATGGTAATTTCCGGATTCAGGTAGATATCCTGGATCGCATTCAATAACTCTATTCCTTCCTTCATCGGTCTCTGAAATGCCTTTCTACCACTGATCAGTCCCATTCCTCCGGCTCGCTTATTAACAATAGCTGTTACGATCGCCTCTTTCAGGTCAGAAGATCCATGGGATTCCCCGCCGGAATTAATCAATCCGATGCGGCCCATATAGCCATTTGCTACCTGGTAGCGGCAAAGATCAATCGGGTGTTCGGTGGTCAACTCGGTATACATTCGCTGATCTTTTTTTCCAAAATTGATAGCCATAAACCCTCCATTGTTAGTGGGAAGCTTTTGTTTGACGATATCCGCATGGATAGTCACCCCGAGGTGATTCGCCTGGCCTGTGAGGTCGGCTGCCGAATCGTAACTTATATCATCTTTTTTAAAGGCGTTGTTCCGGAGATAACACCATAGGATCGTTGCCATGCCCAATTCGTGGGCATATTCAAAGGCTTCCGCTATTTCTACGATCTGCCGTCTGCTTTCTTCCGAGCCAAAGTAGATCGTAGCTCCTACGGCTACCGCGCCCATATTCCATGCTTCTTTGACTGTGCCAAAGAGAATCTGGTTGTAGGTATTGGGATAACTTAATAATTCATTGTGATTGATCTTTACGATGAACGGAATCTTATGGGCATACTTCCTGGCCATGATCCCTAAAACCCCGAAAGTAGAGGCAACTGCATTGCATCCTCCTTCTATCGCTAAACGGATAATATTCTCGGGATCAAAATAGATTGGATTGGGTGCAAAAGATGCACCGGCCGTGTGTTCAATACCCTGGTCGACTGGTAATATGGATAAATATCCCGTATTTGCCAGGCGGCCATGATCATACATTGCCTGCAGGCTTCGGAGAGTGGGAATATTTCTGTCTGATTCTTTAAATATATCGTCGACAAAAGTGGGTTTGGGGACGTGAATCAGTGATTTGTCAATGGTTTTACATCGGTGGTTGAGATAATATTCGTTCTCGTGACCTAATAATTCTATGATCTTTGAAGTATCCATTTGTATCCGGTTTTTTATATAACCGATATTTGTATTAAGTTGTTTATTTTGGAAGTAAATTTTATTTATTTAATATATGGAATGTTATAAATCCGGCCAAAAGTTTTTATTTTATCTGGTCATATTATTCTTTTTTTCTTAAAAATGATAGGAAGGAACTAAAAAAGTGGCTGCTTTTTCCGGAAGATGATTCTGAAAAAAAGCCCCTTTACAGAGCATGTATCCTTCTGTAAAGGGACTTTATAAGGATGGGATAGGATCTTTTATTCGTTTTTAAATACTAACTCTTCATTTTCCCGGTCGATCGTGATCTTGTGGTTTTGATCTACTTTTCCTGCCAGGATCGCTTTGGATAGTTCATTCAGGACATATTTCTGGATCACCCGTTTCACAGGTCTTGCTCCGAACTGGGGATCAAATCCTTCTTCAGCGATGAATGTCAATGCCTCGTTTGTGAAATTCAGTGCAATGCCATTCTGTGCCAGCATTCGTTTTACCTGTTCCAGTTGCATCACCACGATCTTACGGATCTCCTGTTCATTTAGTGGAGTGAACATAATGATCTCGTCAATACGGTTCAGGAATTCCGGACGAATGGTATTCTTTAATAGTTCCAGTACCTGTATTTTGGTTTCATCTATGATCTTATCATGATTCAGCGGGGTAATCTTTTCGAAGTTTTCCCGGATCAGGTTAGACCCCATATTACTGGTCATAATGATGATCGTATTCTTGAAATTAACCACACGTCCTTTATTGTCTGTGAGACGACCGTCATCCAGTACCTGTAACAGGATATTGAATACATCCGGATGTGCTTTTTCGATCTCGTCGAACAGCACCACAGAATAGGGCTTTCTCCGGATGGCTTCGGTCAACTGTCCGCCTTCATCATATCCCACATATCCCGGAGGGGCACCAATCAGACGGGTTGCACTGAATTTCTCCTGATATTCACTCATATCAATGCGGGTCATCATGTTTTCATCATCAAACAGATATTCTGCCAATGCTTTTGCCAATTCTGTTTTCCCCACTCCGGTAGTACCCAGGAATATGAAGGATCCGATCGGACGTTTTGGGTCCTGCAATCCGGCCCGGCTACGGCGTACCGCATCTGAAATAGCAGTGATTGCTTCTTCCTGGCCGATTACACGGGTATGCAATTCTGTTTCTAATTTCAGCAGCTTTTCCCGTTCGCTTTGCATCATCTTACTAACCGGAATGCCTGTCCAGCGGGAGACTATATCGGCAATATCATCACTGGTCACTTCTTCTTTGATCATCGCAGAGCTGCCTTGCATATCATGGAGTTTCGCCTGTACTTCTGCGATCTCTTCCTCTTTGGCTTTGATCTTTCCGTACCGGAGTTCTGCTACCAATCCGTAGTCACCTTCCCGTTCCGCTTTGTCTGCCTGGAACTTCATATCTTCGATATCGATCTTATTTTGCTGGATTTTATTGATCAATTCTTTTTCGCTTTCCCACTGGGCTTTTTGTTTTTTCTCCTCTTCTTTGAGGTCGGCGATCTCTTTGTTCAATTGTTCCAGTTTGGCTTTGTCATCTTCCCGTTTGATTGCTTCCCGCTCGATCTCTAATTGTTTGATACGACGGGTGATCTCATCTAAAGATTCGGGTACAGAGTCTACCTGCATACGCAGACGGGCAGCTGCCTCGTCCATCAGATCGATTGCTTTGTCCGGCAGGAAACGATCGGTAATGTAGCGGCTGGAAAGCTGAACGGCAGAAATAATCGCTTCATCTTTGATACGGATCTTATGATGATTCTCATATTTTTCTTTGATCCCTCTCAGGATGGAGATCGTATCCAGTTCATCCGGTTCTTCTACCATAACGATCTGGAAACGGCGTTCCAATGCTTTGTCTTTTTCGAAATATTTCTGATATTCATTTAATGTAGTGGCTCCGATGGATCTTAATTCACCACGGGCCAGTGCCGGTTTCAGAATGTTGGCGGCATCCATGGCTCCTTCTCCTTTCCCTGCCCCCACTAAGGTGTGGATCTCATCAATGAAGAGGATGATCTCTCCGTCGGATTGAATCACTTCATTTACGACTGATTTCAGGCGTTCCTCAAATTCTCCTTTGTATTTGGCACCGGCGATCAATGCTCCCAGGTCTAAGGAGAAAATCTGTTTGGTTTTCAGATTCTCGGGACCATCCCCCCGGATGATCCGGTGAGCCAGACCTTCTGCGATGGCTGTTTTACCTACCCCTGGTTCACCGATCAGGATCGGATTGTTTTTGGTCCGGCGGCTGAGGATCTGTAATACGCGGCGGATTTCTTCATCCCGTCCGATCACCGGATCTAATTTTCCACTACGGGCCCGTTCATTCAGGTTGATCGCATATTTCCCTAATGCGTCATAGGTGTCTTCAGCAGACTGGCTGGTTACCTTATTTCCTTTGCGTAGCTCTTCAATGGCTAAACGTAGTTCTTTTTCAGTTACTCCGGCATCTTTTAAGATCTGTGACGCAGTACTCTTTTCTGTAAGTAAAGCCAGTAGAACCGGTTCCAGGGAAACATATTGGTCGCCCATCTTTCCGGAATAATCGATTGCTTTTTGCAGGACAGCATTACTTTCCTTGGAAAGATAGGGTTCTCCTCCGGAAACTTTCGGATAGGATTCAATCTCACGGTCTACGACCATATTTACCTGCTGAAGATTCACCCCCAGTTTCTGGAAAAGGAAATTAATTATGCTTTCTCCTGTCATGATGACAGCCTTGAGCAGGTGGGTTGGTTCAATGACCTGTTGGTTGTTTTGTCTGACCAACTGTACAGCCTGTTGAACCGCTTCCTGAGATTTAATTGTAAAGTTATTCAGATTCATCTTTATATCTTTTTTATATTATTCTTTTTGTTTGGTCTTTTATCAGTATATATACAAAATGAATACCATATTGAATATGTGACAAAATGGCATATTGGATTTGTGCATCCCTGTTTAAAGAAAAACAATCTCTTCAGAAGAATAGTTTATCATGAATCCGGTCGGAAAAGTGGGTTGGTTTGGTGGGATCGAAAAACACGGTTATCTTTGAAGAAAAATAGTATTTAAGTAAATAAGATGTTGATCCTGATCGCTTCGGCTAAAACAATGGCCGTGAATTCAAAAATAAAAGTGCCGGAAACTTCCCAGCCACGCTTTGGTGCAGAGGCTACCCATCTGGCGTTGCATATGACTCAGTATCCGGTAGAGGAGCTGTCCCGTCTTTTTAAGGTCAGTCCGAAACTGGCAGCGGAAAATTACACACGTTTCCGGGATTTCTATTCGGAGGATCATCCTTCGTTACCTGCTATTCTTGCTTATACCGGAGTGGTTTTCCGGAATCTTCAGTTAGTGGATTTTACAGAGACAGATTTTTTGTATGCACAGGATCATATACGGATCGGATCGGGATTATATGGAACACTTCGTCCGTTGGACCAGATCAGGCCTTACCGTATAGAATATGATGTGAGGATCCCGGAATTAGGAGGTATGCGTATAGATGAGTACTGGCGGAATATACAAACGGATCTTTTCATAAGAGAGGTGAAGGCTGCCGGGGGCGTACTGATCAATCTGGCAGCATCAGACGTCTTGCCTTCGTTTGACTGGAAACGGGTCAGGCAGGAGGTGCGGGTGATCACTCCGGAGTTTAAGATCTGGAGGGATGGTAAACCCAAAGCCATTGTGATCTATCTGAAGATGGCCCGGGGAAGAATGGCCCGTTATATCATTAAAAACCAGATAGAAAATCCGGAAGTGTTAAAAGCGTTTTCCTGGGAAGGTTTCTGTTTTGATGAGTCTCTGTCTACGGAAAATCAATGGATTTATATGCAGGAAGGATAAAAGTTATATATCCATATGGAAGGGAAGATCCTTTAAGTTGTTGTTTAGACCCATACAGGATAATCAGCTATATCTAATAAAGGTTTATCATCACTACTATTTCCGTAGGCATATAAAATATAATCCTGCCTGTCAGGATAGATTTCAAAGAGACGGTGGACCTTCTGCTCTTTCTTGCAGTTTGGTGTCCGGAAGTAGCCTGTCAACTGTCCGTTTTTTACTTCTATTTCTGTAGAGAGCACTTGGTTAATATGATGTTTTGTTGCCCAGGGAGTGATCCATTCGGAAACAGAAGCGGATATAATCATTACTTCATCTCCTTTCTTTTGATGTGCTTTTACTTTTTCTACCATCGCAGAGTTGATGATCTCTGGTAGGCGGTTTTCAGCATAGTAAGTCGTTATTTCTTTAAATTTTGCATACTCCATTCCCTGAAAGAAATGTTTGAATATAAGTTCTTTTATTTTCCCTTTTTCTTTCCATATAAGCAAAGGGGAATAGAGAATGAGAATGAGAAAAACGTTCCATCGTTTAAACACATAGCTGAGAAAGTCAATAAAACTGTCTGTTGAAGTGAGTGTTCCATCAAAATCGAAGGCGGCTATCGTTTTCATACGGGATAATTTTGTTGGAAGAAACAGATGAATTGAATCATTCTGTAGATGTTGTTTATGATAAGGATCGTACCTGCCAGGATAAAAAAGATATCCCAGGCGAGCTGCTGTTTTTTACCGGGCTGGTTGTAATATACCCATCCCCATATCATAGGGATCAGGTATACCCAATGGGCACCGTAGATGAAAGCTTCATAAATACCGAAGTTTAAGCCGATATGTATGAAAAGATCTACGCCAAAGGATAAGACCAGGATGATGAAATATTTGTTTTTGAGATTTTTACCTGTCACATACAAAACAACAATAAAAAGAATAGCAATGAAAATATATTGCCAGACCTGGTCATAGATCCGGATATTGAGTTCAGCGATCCCGGCTTTATTAAAGATCGTTTGATAGAAGAAGTCTCCGAATAAAAGCGGATTCCCTAATAGATAGGAAAAGATCATTTTTCCATAGGAAGCATGCAGGAGCTTGTTATATTGTTCGCCGTCATTATATAAAAACAGTTGATCTATGGCATCCTGCCAGGGAAGGTAAATCCCCTGTTCACCTCCTTTAAGGAAATACATCAGTGTAATGATCCCGGAATAATAGACCAGGCATAACAGAAGCATATAACCTGCCATTTTGAACAGACGCCTGCATTTCTCTCTGAAAGGGAGTCCGGAGATTAATTCCGGTATACAGCACTTTACTCCGTTTGTGACGGTAGTCCCTGCCGTGAGTAGCGTAAGAGTGAAGAATTGGCTAAAAGGGATATGTCCTTTTTCTTTTATGGCAAAAGAATAATAAGTAAAAACGAATGTCAGCAAATAGAGGGAAACCGGATAAGATTCCGGGGTAAATGACAGGATCAGGTTGGTGGAGAAAAAGGTGGCTATGCCGGTGATGAGTGCAGACCGGAAACAGCCTATCCGGAGAAAGGAATATAAATACCGGAAGATCAGCATCAGGGATCCACTGACGAGTAAAGAGGTGATCAGGACCAGGAAAACGGTTTTGGCTTTATAGCCAAGCAGGTAAAAGATCACATTAGAAATAAAAATGACCGGAAGCATGATGATCCTGAAAAAAGGATGGGCTGCATCTGTCAGATGGGTGGTCGAAAAAAAGGAAAAGAATTTCTTTACAAAATTTTGGGTGTCAAAGCCAAAATAGAGATTGAACAGGATCTCTTCATGATCGATCGCATATGTTGTAAGCGCTATATACGTAGAGAGTATAGCATATAGGATAAAACATATGAAGCATATAGTTTTCTCATATGTATTACCAGGGATTGCGAATTTTAAAAGAGCTTTCATAATGTTTTAATAAAGCATGAAATAACAGGTGGCTATCCAGCAAAGAGTACAGATTTGCAGGACCGGATCTTTCCAGAATAATTCTGTTGGGTCATGGGCTTTCTTCCGGATAAGAAAAATATAGTCTGCTCTGATTAATCCTGCCACTACAAAAAAGATAGTCAGGAAAAAGAGGGAGTTCTTGTTTGTCATTTCCGGCGAAAAGGCATACAGGCTGTATACGATAGCGATAGTGATACTTAATATGAACAGGAGTATATTCAGTGTTTTCCCGTTGTACCGGGTAATGTTTTTACGGGCGATGATCCTTTTGTTTTCATAGGCCATCCGTTCTCCCTGCCTTTTTGAAAGGACCAGATAGAACGCAAGTAGTGACAACAAGGATAAGATCCAGTGTGAAAGGGGAATCCCGGTGGCAAAACTTCCTACATACAGACGGATAATAAAACCGGCGACAATGATCAGCAGATCGATAAAAACCAGGTTTTTAAGAAAAAAGGTATATAGTAGGTTCATTCCGAAATAAAGCAGGATCAACCCTGCCACCTCCCGGGAGGATAAAAGTATCAGCACGAAACAGGTGACCATAGCTAAGATGGCAGCTACTGAAAATGCGGCTTTACCGGAAATCTCACCGGATGCGAGGGGACGGATGTCTTTTTTGACCGGGTGCTGGGCATCCAGCTCCCTGTCCTGCCAGTCATTGATTATATAAATCATACTGGCTGTCATGCAAAATGCCAGAAACGCCAGGACTGCCTGATAAAAAAGAACCGGATTATTGATCTGGATATGGAAGAAAAGCGGAGTAAAAATAAGGAGATTCTTAGTCCAGTGCTTGATCCGGATAAGCGATAAGAACGATAAGAATGTATGTCGATTAGTAGTCATCCGATTTATTCTCAATGAACCGCAAAGATAGATATAACGGAAGAGTTCTCCTAATTTAACGGAGAAGTGTGTCTGATCGTATATATTTATTCCCTATTTTGACAGATTGCGGACATGGGGGAAATTACAGGAGTAAAAGTTTGTTTTTTAGATATTTATTCTTATTTTTACCTGTAGAGTGTGAATTCTATATTTATTAGTGGCTATTATGAAACACCTGAGAAAAATAATCTTGTTTTATGTAGCATTCGTGGGATGGCCCTTTTCTTTATTTTCTGAGAGTAAAAACCAGCTATCTGTCGATTCGCTGGAATCTCTTTTCTATCAGCAGTGGCTTTTATTTCCACAGGAGAAAATATATGCCCAGATCGATAAACCTTCTTATATAGCAGGCGAAGATATCTGGTTCCGGGCCCATCTTGTCGAGGCGCAAACCCATCGGCCGGACACTACCAGCCGGTATGTGTATGCAGAGTTGATCAATCCATTAAAGAATGTTGTTCAGCGGGTGAAAGTCCAGCAGGAGGATCAGGCTTACCATGGATATATCCCCACGGCGGAAGATCTGCCGGAAGGGGATTACTGTCTGCGTTTTTATACCCGCTATATGGAGGGAATCGGCGATGATTATTTTTTTAAAAGGAATATCCGGATCGGAGCGCCTTTGTCGGGTTTCTACCGGGTAGAGGCCTCTTTTGATCATGGAAGTCAGATGAATGTGGGACTGGAACTCCGGTTTACGGAAGTTTATGACGGATCTTTTTTCCTTCCGGAAAAGATACGGCTGACGGTTGAAAAAGGAAAAGTCCGGAATCTGAAAACAGATCCTCAGGGAAAGGTACAAACCTCTTTTAAATATTCACCTAAGGATACTCCTGTGCTTTATCTGGAGTATGAATATAAAGGAAAAATGCATGCACAATATATTCCAGTTCCGGTTCCGGATGATGATTTTGAAGTTTCCTTCTTTCCGGAAGGAGGTGCTTTCCCTGCTCATGCGTTGACTAAAATCGCTTTTAAATCTGTGAATTCGCAAGGTTTAGGGGAGGATATTGAGGGGGAGCTTATGAATAGGAATGGGGATGTTTTGCAACGTTTTTCTTCTCAGCACTTAGGAATGGGGTATTTCTGGTGCATGTCCGCACCTGGTGAATCTTTGTCTGTGGTTTGTAGAAACGGGAAAGGGCAGGAAAAAACATTTTCCCTGCCGGTTGCGGAAATGGATGCCCTCTCTTTGCAATTGAACCCCGGTAGGGAAAATATACATGTCCTGATCAATCATTCACCGGAATGGACCCGGGCAGAAGATCTGTATCTGGCCATTCATAGCCGGGGTAACTATCTGGCGACTATTCCCTGGCCGGCAGACCGGAAGATGGTGGTGTTGCCTCAGGAACTTTTTCCGTCCGGGGTTATCCATCTTTTGTTGGTGAATGAAAAAATGGAGCCTGTCAGTGAGCGGTTACTTTTCCATATTGATCCGGAAGAGCGGGTGGATCTTGCGTTTTCGACAGATCGTCCTTCTTATGGGAAAAGGGATCAGGTAGAAGTCTCTGTTTCCTTGAAAGATAAGGAACGTAATCCGTTAACCGGGAATGTTTCTGTTTCTGTTACGGATGACAATGATATTTTACCGGATCGTAGTATGAATATCTATTCTTCCCTGTTGCTGACCTCTGAACTGAAAGGATATATTGAAGATCCGGCTTCTTATTTCAGCAAAGACTCTCCAAGGGAGCAGATAGAAAACCTGGATGTTCTGATGCTTACCCAGGGATGGAGGAGGTATCGTATAGATAGACTTTTACAGGGAGAACCGGAAGAAGCAAGGGGCTTTATGGAAGGAAGTTCATTTGTTACCGGAACTGTCAAAGATGGTCTTCAGTTGAACCGGCCGGCAGCAGGTTATATCGTTAGCCTGCATTGTTTTCAATATGGTTTATTTGAAGAAACAGAAACAGATGAAAAAGGAGTTTTCAGATTGGAAAATTTTGAATTACCGGATTCCGTACAATGCGTGGTCCAATCGAAAACGAAAAAAGGAAAGAAAGGCGGATTACTTACAATTGATGATGAAGTCTTTCCGGCTGTAGGAGATATCTATCCTTTTATCATGAAAGAAGAGCATAAAGTGAGTCTGGAAAGTTATTTCAGGAAAGCGGATGATCTGTTCATACAGTCGAACGGCATGCGGGTGATCCATTTGAAGGATGTGATCGTAACCGGAAAGAAAAAGCGTAAAAGTGGTTCTGTTTCTGAGTATGCATCGGAGAATATTCCGGTTTATACCACGAAAGATATCGAAAAAAGAAGTCCGGTCAATATTTATGAGTTATTAAACGGTTTTCCGGAGGTAGTTGCCCGAAATAAATATGTAGCTATGCGTCCCAATATGACTACTCCACTTGTTTTTATTGATGGGATGGAAACGTATATCGATGATTTGGATATAATAGGACCGAACCATGTTGAATCGGTAGAGGTGTACCGAGGTGCGGATGCAACTGTTTTTGGAATGAAGGGGCAGGGGGGTGTCATAAGGATCAATACGAAGAAAGGAATAGATCCCAATTACACTAAACAGAATTTTCATGTAAAAACGGTTTCTCCTTTAGGTTTCCAGTTCACCAAAGAGTTTTATTCCCCTGTCTATGAAACACCGAAACAGAAAAACAGTGTTTCTCCGGACCTCCGGACCACGATCTACTGGAATCCCGATCTGAAGATCACGGATGAGGGAAAGTGTACGTTTGATTTTTATACTGCAGATCAGCCTGGCACTTATTCTGTCGTCATCGAAGGGGTTACTCAGGAAGGATTATTGATCCATTCCGTGGAGAAAATATATTATGAATAGATGATCGTGACTGATTTCGTGAAGGCCGGATTTTATTCTTTTTCCCGGGCCTGTTTCAGTTGAATAAAGCCATCTATCATTTCAAAGGTGTCATGGTCCAGCAAAAAGCGGATCACCTGGATACATTTTTCTTCGGGAGCATCTATTTTTGCCGGTATTTCCCGGATGTTGGTTGCTCCGGTAGTCAATATATTTTCTAACTCCTCTTTTATCTGGTTGAATTCGCTGTTTTTCAATCCGGAGGAATGCTTTCCCAAGCATACATCACAGGTTTGGCAATTCTTTATTTTCTTTTCACCAAAATAGGAGAGAAGCATCTTGCTCCGGCAGATGTTCTCCTCTGTGATGTATTGTATTACTTTTTTTAGTCTGTTCTCAAAGCGCTCTTTCCGGTCTTCATAGGCAGAGCGGGGAATAGAGAGATACTTCTGTTCTTCCCGGGTACGGGTATAGATGATCAGGGGGGTCTTTTTGCGGGGTATATAACTGATGATCCGCATCTGGGAGATGCCTTTCAGAATGTCGTAGACTTCTTTTGCGGTGAGGCCACAACGAGAGGCGATCAGGGATTCATCAATATACACATGATCTGCAAACAGGCCGGTATAGGTACGGAGAAGCTCCTGCAGGACTTCATTGATCTGTTTGTCCTTTTGGAAATGCTGATACAGTTCATGGCGCTGGCAGGTAAAATAGAGCCGTGATCCGCTTTCAATCTCTTCCGTATATTCAATGTAACCGGACAGGCTGAGTATTTTCAGCGCATGGTGAGCCTGTAACATAGAAAATTTATAGGCGGCACAGAATTTGATCAGAGAGAAATCATGTACCGTATTCAATCCGTATCCAACGGCTATCTGATAAAAATTACCTAATGCTTCGTAGACCCGGTAGATAAATGCCCGGTCCGGAAATTCATCCGATAGCCTCTTTTTTAATTTCATCGTGTCTGTTCCACTGCACAGGGCTACGGCATAGGCTTTCTGTTCATCTCTACCGGCTCTTCCTGCTTCCTGATAGTATTCTTCTAAGGAACCGGGAAAATCTATATGGATAACCAGCCGGACGTCCGGTTTATCAATCCCCATGCCAAAGGCATTCGTAGTCACCATGATCCGGCATTCATTATTTTTCCAGCTGTTTTGTCTGCGGTTTTTTTCTTCCTGATTCAATCCTGCATGGTAATAGTCGGCAGAGAAGCCTATCTCTTTCAGAAAGGTGGCGATCTCCTTGGTTCTTTTCCGGCTTCTGACATAGACAATGGCAGTTCCCGGTACTTTTTGAAGGATCCGGGTGAGTGTTTTCATTTTATCATCTGTCTGCCTGACAATATAAGCCAGATTTTTTCTTTCAAAGCTTTTCAGGAAAACATTTTTTTCTTTGAAATGGAGCCTTTCCTGGATATCGTTTACCACATCCGGAGTGGCTGTTGCTGTCAGTGCCAATACCTGGATATGAGGTTTTAGTTCCCTTATCTCCGCAATGTTCAGGTAGG
>JAJQEE010000132.1 GCA_021201865.1 Tannerellaceae bacterium
CCCCGGGTTTCACCCGGGGTTATTCACATTTTACCCCTATTGGGGTAAGTACTTAAGAATTGTAACTTTTTCGATTTTAGAATTTAGTTTTTACACAGCCTCCTGCGCGGGGAACACGTCACTATTCCTTTTTTAGGGAATGTGGAATTAGAATCTTACAGAAGTGCTCATCATACACACAAACAGGGCATGCCTTTTCGACTAACGTAAAAAAATAGGGATGGACTATTCAAAGAAAAGATCCTTTTCTCTATATAAGTTTTTGGAAAGGTCCTGTTCTTTTTTTCGTCTTCCACGTGAAAGGCGTATGACTTTCACGTGAGAGTCATATAACTTCCGCATGGAAGACACATGACTCCCGAACAGGAGACGACGTTTTTATGCTGATTAATGAAAAAATTACTGCCGTTGCTTTTGACTTTTTTCCCGGGAAAGGAAAAATTTCAGGGCCTTGCTTATCTGCCGGATAATGAGAGATGAGAGATCATTAGAGATCGAAAAATAGCATCTCTAATATGCGGATTCCGCTCTGGGAGAGGGCTGAAAGAGCTATTATTAGAGATGAGAGATGAAATAAAGAAATTTTATGTATTAGAGAGAGGCTAAGCGCTGAATAGTAAATAGAATACTCCATTTGCGGTATTTTTCACAACTCTGACAAAACCTACCTTTGCTACACAAAAAGGAATGATTCTTTATCATTGTTTTTACATAGGTATTGCTTTAACTAATTATAAAAAACAAGGGTAGATACGCACCCGTCAGGATGATTGAAAGGTAGTAATCTCAAAAATATTAAAGGATGTTTTTAGGGATATCCGGGTTTGTGTTGTCTATATAGAACAACCGGACAAACCGGAGAAAAGAAATAGAATCCATGGATAAAATAATTCTGCAAAAATATATTGAAGGAAATGCTTCTCAGGAAGAGATCAAACGGGTGACTGAGTGGCTGGATAGGGATGATGACCATGTACGTGAATTTATGGCACTGCATAAACTATATGATATCTCCCTCTTCAACCTGCCTCCGGTTGCATCAGGAAGAAGGATAGGAAAAGATCCTTTTCATTTCCGGAAGATTATGTATGAGTTGGTTAAAATCGCAGCTATCTTTCTTTTGGCAGGTACCAGCCTCTATGTTCTTTCCAACCGGGAAAAAGGAAAGGTGGCTCCGGCCTACCAAACCTTGTATGTGCCTACCGGGCAACGGGCCGAACTGGTCCTTCCGGACAGTACCCACATCTGGCTGAATGCCCGTAGCCGGCTGACTTATCCGGTGCAGTTTGGCAGCAAAAGCCGGGAGATCTTTCTGGATGGGGAAGCCTATCTGAAAGTAAGCCACGATAAGAATCTACCGTTTATTGTCAACACGGAACAACTCAGTATCGAAGTGTTGGGCACGGAATTCAATGTAAGTGCCTATTCAAATACCACACATGCAGAAGTTTCCCTACTGACAGGAAGCATCCGCCTGACCTCTTCCTTAGTTCCGGAAAGTTACCTGATGCAAAGAGGAGAGACTGTCAAACTGGAGAATGGGCATTTTATACCTGCTTTGACCCCGGATGCTGATTATTTCAAATGGAAGGATGGGCTACTCTGTTTTAATAATGAGCCGGTAGAACAGATGCTCAGGAAATTGGAATTGTATTATGATGTCCACATAGATAATCAAAACCGGGCACTGGAGCAAATCCGGTATACCGGAAAATTCCGGACCAAAGACGGAATTGAACAGGTATTGAAAGTATTACAAATTGAACAGAAGTTCACTTACACCAGAGATCATGAATTAAATCTGATAACTATTAAATAGATCGCCTATGTAACAAAACGGAAACAAAAAAGACCGGTTCATGCGGCAACATAAACCGGTCCGGAGTCAGTAAACTGACCTGATTTTATTCTCACAAGTCGAACTTAAAGAACTATACAAAGTTATGAAAAAAACGAGCCAAGGATTCGTACGCCCTTTTATTATCCGAATTTAAACGAACTTACCGAGTAATGAAACTAACCCTCTTCTTTTTACTTGTATGCATTTCCGGGCTGTTCGCTTCCGATGCGAATTCCCAGATTGCCCGGGTGAACATTCATGCCGACAACACACAGGCCAGAGAGATCATCCGGCAGATTGAAGAACAGACAGAGTACCTCTTTGTCTATAATCACGAATATGTGGACCTGAGCCGGAAGGCAACCATGCAGAAGACACATACCCCTGTAGCAGAAGTTCTCGCAGAACTATTCGAAGACTCCGACGTGATCTACGCCATGGAGGGAAACAATATTTTATTAATGAAAAGAAATGACCGGAATGAAAAAAGCCAGGATAACCGGAAGGTAACCGGAGTCGTACGGGACATCCACGGGGACCCGCTGATCGGTGTCAGCGTAGCGGTGCAGGGCACGACTTCCGGTACGATTACAGACATTGACGGAAACTATTCACTGGAACTTCCGGGAGAAAACAGCATTCTGACCTTTTCTTTTATCGGGTTTAACACCAAAGAAGAACGGGTGGGAAACCGTCAACGGATTGATATCACCTTAGAAGAAAATGTGCTGGCAATTGAGGAGGTGGTCGTTGTCGGCTACGGTACCCAGAAAAAGGTCAACCTGACCGGGTCCGTCTCTTCCGTGGTATTTGACCAGGAAATGGATAACCGCCCGATCACCAATGCCTCCCAGGCGCTTTCCGGGAAAGTCACCGGATTGTGGGTCAGCCAGAATTCCGGGAAACCGGGTGAAGACGGGGCACAGTTACGTGTACGTGGCTGGGGAACCATAGGAGATAATACCGATCCGTTAGTTATCATTGACGGTGTCGAAGGAGAATTCAGCCAGATCAATCCGAATGATATCGAAAGCATTACCATTTTGAAAGATGCGGCAAGCGCGGCGATCTACGGGTCGAAGGCAGCCAACGGTGTCGTGCTTATTACTACCAAAATGGGGGCTAACAATGAAAAGTTCCAGGTAAATCTTAATTCCTATATGGGTGTCCAGTCCTTAGGCAGACGGTTTAACCTGATTACGAACAGTGCGGAAAATATGGAGTTGATTAATAAAGCACTTACCAATGATGGTTCTTCTCCGCTGTTCCCGGATCAAATGATTTCTACTTTCCGTCAGGGTGGGGATAAATACAAATATCCGAACACGGACTGGTTTAAAGAGGTTTACAACACAGCCATTATTCATGAGCATAACCTTTCTGTCCGGGGTGGTACACAAAAGAGTACTTCTTTTCTCTCTTTTAACTATCTGGGGCACGACGGGATGATACCCAACACCAGTTCTGAGAGATATAGCATCCGGGCCAATCTTGATTATAATATGAACAGTTGGCTGAAAATAGGCGGACGGCTCAATTACATGCGCCGCACCGAAACCGAACCCTATTCGATGGACCGCGTGTTTGAAATCATGCGGGGTACTTCTTCCTTTACCGCACCTTATACACGGGACGGACAATTTGGTTCCGTAGAAACAATCGATGAGAACGGAGTATTATTGTATGATAACCGGAATCCGTTAATTGATGCGGCAAACGGACACCATAAACGAACATCCGATTATGTCACTGTGAACGCATTTGCAGACGTTACCTTCATGCCAGAACTGGTGCTGAGAACGACTCTTTCCTCCTCCGGGAAGTGGGTAATGGCAGACAAGTACAATGAAAATGTCTATGGATATACGGACAGTGGTATTGAAACAATCACGAAGAATCTGAACCGGGAAGGTTTGGATATGAGCCGGAAACAGGAGACAATTACACAAAACACGATGCACTCCACCCTGAATTATAATAAAAAAATCAGTAATAATCACACGATTGGAGTAACCACCGGTATTCAACTGGAAGATTATAATTATAAATGGGTGTATGCACGCCGCAGTGATGCTCCCAAACAGGGGCTGACCCAGGTAGATGCAGGAACAGGTGGTATTCAGGGAGAAGGAAACATGGAAGGGTTACGGATGTTTTCCTACTTTGGAAGAATCAACTATTCGTTTGCTGATAAATATCTATTAGAAGCTAATTTCCGTGCAGATGCTTCTTCCCGGTTCAAAAAAGAGAATCGTTGGGGCTATTTCCCCGGCTTCTCTGCCGGCTGGCGTGTAGCGGAAGAAGATTTCATGAAAGATCTGGATATTTTCTCGAATCTTAAACTCCGTGCTTCCTGGGGACAATTGGGAAACCAGAACATCAAAGGGTACTGGCCTTACCTGACAGTGATTAATCAAAGTAATGAGTTAAGCTACAATTATGGGGGAAGTTTCGCACCGGGAGCTGCGATAAAAGAGCTTGTAGATGAAGACATTACCTGGGAAACAACTACTACACTGGATATTGGTCTGGATATCGGTTTATTAGATAACAGCCTGACGATTGAGGCTGATTACTTCAGGAAAGTAACTTCCGATATCTTAGTACAGTTACCGATTCCGTTAATGCTTGGAGATGTGAAAGCACCTTATGAAAATGTAGGAAAAATGCTGAACCGGGGAATCGAATTGGGTATTAACTACGATAACCAGGTAAACAGTAAAGACCGGTTAGGCTACAGTGTGGGAGTGAACATGACGCAACTGCATAATGAGATAACCAAATTCCAGGGAGGTAAATCCCCGGACCAGTTATACCTGCTTCGTGAGGGCTATTCTTTCAAAACCCTCTATGGTTATAAAGCGGTGGGTATCTATCAGACCGATGAAGAAGCGGCGGCCCATATGCATTCGAACAGTTATGTTCCTAAAGCAGGAAACCTGAAATTTGAAGACGTAAACGGGGACGGTAAATTAGGGTATGAGGACAAGCAGGAAATCGGTAATACCATTCCTAAATTTACCTATGGGATTACAGCCAACCTGAGATATAAAAACTTTGACCTTAGTTTACTCTTTCAGGGGGTAGCTAATTTCAATGTGTACACACAAAATGACTATACACGCATGTCGTATGAATATCTGAACATTACAGAAAAATGGAAGGATGCCTGGAGTCCGGAAAATACCGGATCGAAGATTCCCAGCCTGAAATTTGATAATTCATGGGATCAGTCGGAATCTTCTTTCTGGGTACACAGGGGAGATTTCCTGAAACTAAAAAATCTTCAGTTAGGCTATTTATTACCTAATCATTTAGTTTCCCGTCTGAAAATGGAAAAGATCTATGTCTATGCCAACGCACAAAATGTCTTCACCCTGATGATGTTTAAGGGGTATGAAGGTCTGGATCCTGAACGTAATACATTCGATAACGGTGAGTGGTTTTACGCGACTCCACGAATTTTCTCTTTTGGTATTAATCTTAATTTCTAATTCCTATGAAACAGTTTAAAAACATACATTACAGCTTTCTTCTTATTTTACTGATCGCATTCAGTAGTTGTGATGATTTTCTGAACTTCCTGCCGGAAGACAAGATCACTTCCGCCAGTTTTCCGGAAAATGAAGAAGATATTAAGCTCTTATTAAACGGAGTCTACGGGCAATTAAGGGAAACCGATGTTTATAACCAGGGCTTCTATGGTTTTGGCATATTGGACGGGGCAACCCCCAATGCTTACAACTGGGGGAACGGCCCTATCGCCAAGGCCGGTAACGGATCACTCTCTTCGGGTGACGGGGACATGCTCACCTTCCGCTGGAAAAAAGGGTATACGATCATCGCCAACGCAAATAATTTGCTGAAAGAGATTGAAAAGATAGAATTACCTGCGGAGGCAAAGAACTTATATATAGGTGAAGCCCATTTCCTGAGAGGATTAGCCTACTCCGTATTAGTTGAATCATACGGGGGAGTCCCTTTGATCCTGGAAGCTATTTCTACGGAAGAGGCCCGGACGATTTCCCGGGCTTCGGCTGAAGAGACCTGGAAACAGGTACATGACGATTATGATATGGCGATCGCCCGGCTGAAACCTACTGCTCCGGAAGTAGGCCGGGCCACGTTAGGGGCGGCCTATGGGATGAAAATGCGGGCTTATCTCTATCAAGGCAAATACGAAGAAGTGTTGCAGATGGTTGAAAAGATTGACGAGTTAGGGATCTATGGGCTTTTCCATAGTTATGAAGGATTGTTCGCCGCAGAAAATGAGAATAATAAAGAGGTCCTGTTTGATATCCAGTACATGGAAGGAGAAAACAGCCAGGGGTCTTTTATCGATCAATATTGCGGTACCGGAACCGGTAGCTGGACCCGAGGCTCACGATATGTGCCGACAGATGACTTAGTCAACGCCTATGAAACGGTGGACGGCTCACCGGTAGACCCGGAGAATCCGTATGAGAACAGAGATCCCCGGTTAGGATTCACGGTTGTGGTTCCCGGTTCTTTCATTTTAGACCATCAATTTCCGAACCATATCTATCCGGGAGGAGCTTTCAACCATGCCGGTAACCGTCTGAAACATCTGAGTACCCGGAAATACCGTGTACAGCATGAGAGTGAATTACCTGTCGCCGGACAATCCTACATTAATAATATCGTGATCCGGTATGCAGACGTCCTTCTTTCCAAAGCCGAAGCGATCATTGAAACCGGAGGGAATGTAGATGAAGCCATCGCTTTGATCAACCGTATCCGGACCGAACGGGACGACGTAAAGATCACGCTATTGCCTATGGGATTATCCCGGGAAGAGGCCCGGCAAAAACTGCGTCATGAACGCCGCATTGAATTTGCCCTGGAAGGATTATACTGGATGGATATCCGCCGCTGGAATATCGGTAAAGATATTTACCCGGTACACATTTATGACCACAACGGAGATATCATAGAAACCAAATTCCCCAACGGATATCCGGAATATTACAACCTGTTACCTATTCCGGACAGTGAACGTTCCCTGAATGAAAACCTGACCCAGAATCCGGGTTGGTAAACTGTACGGATCATGGAAGAGGGGTCGGTAGAAACCATAGAGGGTCCCTCTTCCATCCGTGATAATCCATAAAAAACATTTGGTATGAAAAATAACATAACCACGTATGGGATAGGTTATCTACCGCTGGCACTCTTAGCTCTCGGAGGGTGTAGTGAGCAACCTGCCACACCTACCCCACCGAATGTCATTCTTGTTTTTATCGATGATTTCGGATATGGAGACCTGACGTGTTACGGAAATACACTCCATCGCACACCCCACCTCAGCCAGATGGCGGAAGAGGGGATCCGGATGACTGATTTTTATGTGGCATCCAGTGTGAGCACCCCTTCCCGGGCAGCATTGCTGACAGGCTGTTACCCACGGCGAATCTCTATGCATGTGAATGCCGATCCGGCCCCCTCATGTCTACGGGACGACAGGTTTTATTTCCTGTTTCCCACAAAGGGTTAAACCCGTCTGAAATCACGATTGCAGAGTTACTGAAAGAGCAGGGCTATGCGACTGCCTGTATCGGGAAATGGCATCTGGGTGACCAGTTACCTTTTCTGCCTACCCGGCAGGGGTTCGATTATTATTACGGGATCCCTTATAGTAATGATATGGACCGTGACTATTGCCCGTTACCGATCATGGAAAATGAAGAAGTGATCTTAGCACCTGTAAGTCATGATTCTTTAACCTTCCGGTATACAAAGAAAACCCTTGAGTTTATCCGGAAAAATAAAGAACAACCATTTTTTATTTATCTTGCGCATAATATGACCCACAATCCCTTAGATGCTTCTCCCGGTTTCAAAGGGAAGTCCCGGAACGGGATCTATGGAGATGCGACAGAGGAATTGGACTGGTCTATGGGAGAGATCTTTGCAACTTTGCGGGAAGAGGGCTTAGATGAAAACACCTGGGTGATCTTCACCAGTGACAATGGAGCGGACGAACGGTTCGGAGGAAGTAATTTTCCCCTGCGCGGACAAAAAGGGACTACCTATGAAGGTGGTTTCCGGGTACCCTGCCTCATGCGCTGGCCGGCAGGAATTCCGGGCGGACAGGTGACAGAGGCGGTTGTTACAGCGATGGATCTCCTACCGACAATCGCTTATTATTGCGGAGCAGAGATCCCACAGGACCGGATCATAGATGGCCATTCTGTTGCCGGGTTACTGGAGGGTAAGCAACTGCAATCTCCTACGGAGGTCTTCTATTACTACCAGAAACAACAACTTCAGGCGATCCGGTGGGGTGACTGGAAATATCATCTGCAATTAGACGAACGAATCATCGGGCCTCATTTCCCGGATACAGAATCAGGAGAGGAACGGTTATATAACTTACAGGAGGATATCAGTGAAACGGTGAATCTCCTTGAACAATATCCCGATATAGTGGCTCATTTCCAGAGGCTTGTACGGGAAGTACGGGAAGATATGGGGGACTGGGAATTCGAGGGAAAGAATATTCGTCCGGCAGGGATCATTGACGAACCGTTTCCCCGGTTATTAAACAATTAAAATGACTATATGATATGAAACATGTAAAAACATTTACGATGGCTTCGGCTGCTTTGCTGGCAAATGGGATAGGTTCCCATGCAGTGACCGAAGCAAACAGCCGGCCCAACTTTGTCATTATTTTCTGTGATGACCTGGGCTATGGAGATGTAGGTTGTTATGGGAATCCAACCATCCATACGCCTCATATTGATCAAATGGCCAGTGAGGGTATGAAACTGACCCAGTTCTATGTAGGGGCAGCGATCTCCACACCGAGCCGGAGTTCCCTGATGACCGGCAGACTTCCCGTCCGTAACGGGATGTACGGAGACCGGGCTGGCGTACTTTTCCCAAACTCTAAATCGGGTTTGGGACAGGATGAAATTACAATTGCCAAAGTATTGAAAGAAAACGGATATGCCACCGGATGTGTAGGGAAATGGCATTTAGGGGCTTTCTCTCCTTACCTTCCTACGGATCACGGATTTGATGAATATTTCGGGATTCCCTATTCCAACGATATGAGTCCGGCACAGAATAAAGGGCGGCATGCCCAAAACTTTCCGCCTACCCCCCTTATACTGGGAGACCAACAGATCGAATCTGAACCGGACCAGGGAGAACTGACACGGCGGTATACGGAACATGCGGTTGATTTCATCCGGAAAAATAAGGATGAATCCTTTTTCCTCTATTTTGCTCATACCTTTCCCCACATTCCTTTATACACAAATGCCCGCTTTGAAGGAACCAGTAAGCGGGGACTGTATGGAGACGTGGTAGAGGAAATTGACTGGAGCGTAGGGGAAATCCTCCGGACACTCCGGGAAAACGGACTCGACGAAAACACCTTCGTAATCTTTACCAGTGACAACGGCCCCTGGCTGACGGAATTTGAAGACGGAGGTTCAGCCGGTCCGCTGAAAGACGGAAAAGGAACCTGGTGGGAAGGCGGTTTCCGGGTACCGGCAATCGTTCGTATGCCGGGTAAGGTGAAGCCTTCTATCCAGAATGATATAGTGGCCTCCATGGACTTGTTCCCTACTTTCCTGCACATGGCCGGTATCCCCACTCCACAAGGTGTTGTATTAGACGGTGTGGATCAATCCTCTTTCTTCTTTGAAGAAGCAGGTTCTGCCCGGGACGAAATGTTCTATTGGTGGGGTAGCGAACTGATGGCTGTACGGAAAGGACCGTGGAAATACTATTTTAAAACCATCAAAGACCAGTATCTCCCCACAGTTCAGATAGAAACACCGGAAACTCCTTTATTATACAATCTGGAAACAGACATTTCCGAAAAGTTCAATAAAGCCAACGCTCATCCGGAGATCGTCCGGCAACTGATGGATCTGGCGGAAGAACACAAACGTAACATGGTGATCAAACCCTCCGTTTGCGACCAGATCTGATGGAATCCTCTTTTGGGAAACTATGTAGACTAAACTGTAAAACCAAAAAAGTTACGAATCGTAAGCTCAAAGGACTTGAATATGAATCACAGATCAGCCTTAGCCAATAACCCGGGGTGTAACCCTGGCATGTTCGGAAGATTTTTTATATCTGCCACAGGTAGAAAATCAACATGATGGACGTGAGGATTTACAATCCGAACCTCTCCGGGTATCAGGATCTCCGGATCCGGAACCGTAGGTCGGCCTTAGCCAATCTACCAAATACCCATTAGGATAGAACAAAAGGTATGGAAGGCGGATCCGGAGATCCTCATATCCAGCAGGCGGGGATTACAAATCCCCTTCGACCCAAATACCCTGAATGGGGTGGCATGTGAATAACCCCCGGTGTAACCTTGGCATGTTCGGAAGATTTTTGCGAAGGGTGATTGGCAAAGGGTGATCTTGATCTCTTAAGTCCCGCAGGGACGGCACATAGTAGCCTGGGACGCAAGTCCCAGGTCAGGTATCAGTAGTCCATGGAGTGCTGAAAGTACGACACTGCATATACAAACCGATTGTTTACATAAGAGGGGGTGTACCTACAGCACACCCGGGTGGGGAATTCTCTACCTGGGACTTGCGTCCCAGGCTACTATGTGCCGTCCCTGCGGGACTTAAGAGATCAAGATCACCCTTTGCCAATCACCCTTCGCAAAAATCTTCCGAACATGCCTGGGTGTAACCCGGGGTAAGTAGACACCCTCTCCATAACAACCCTGAAAGGGTTGAACCCGCTTCGGGATTCATAGAGTAGAGTAACTTTCTGCCACGGGTTTCACCCGCAGTTATTGGCTAAGGCCGATCTGCGATTCATATTCAAGTCTTTTGGAATTACGATTCGTAACTTTTTCGGTTTTACCGTTTAGCTTTACATGGGCTTTCAAGAGGGGAAAATATCTATATTTGTAATGATATAAAAGAAACAAAACATGACGAATCTAACTAAAAAAATGATTTCTCTGACCGGAGTGACTGCTTGTATGCTACCTGGAGTGGCTCAGGCTCAGCAGAAACCCAATATTATCTGCATATTGGTGGATGATTTAGGATATGGCGACCTCTCTTGCCAGGGGTATGCCCAGGATGTCCGTACGCCTCATATTGACAAACTCCTGAATGAAGGGGTACGTTTCACTAACTTTTATGCAAATTCCAACGTCTCCTCTCCCAGCCGGGCTGCCCTGCTTACCGGACGCTATCCCGATTGTGTGGGTGTGCCCGGAGTGATCCGGACCCATCCGGAAGATAGCTGGGGATATTTGTCAGAACAGGCCGTACTGCTGCCGACTGTACTTAAAAACAACGGCTATACCACAGCGATCGTAGGAAAGTGGCATTTGGGTTTACAATCTCCCAATACACCCACCGAACGGGGATTTGACTATTTTCACGGCTTCCTCGGGGATATGATGGACGATTACTATACCCATCTGCGCTGGGGAAACAATTACATGCGTAAAAACGAAGCCATCATTCAACCGGAAGGACATGCTACTGAAGTATTCACAGACTGGGCCATAGAATATATCCGGGAACAGCAACAAAAGCAAGACCCCTATTTTCTTTACCTGGCCTATAATGCACCCCACACCCCACTCCAACCCCCAACCGAATGGCTGGAAAAGGTTCAATCCCGGGGAAAAGGCATCCATGAGAGACGGGCTAAGTTAGTTGCTTTAATTGAACACATGGATAGCGAGATCGGAAGATTATATGAGATGCTGGAAAAAACCAATCAACTGGAAAATACCGTCATCATTTTCGCTTCTGACAACGGAGGGGATACCCATGCAAACAATGGTCCGGTACGAGGGCAAAAGGGAGAAATGTTTGAAGGAGGCATACGGGTAGCTGCGGGTGTATACTGGAAAGGAAATTTCAAACCGGCAGTGACGGACAACTTTGCCATGCTAAGCGATATTTTCCCGACCGTATGCGAACTGACCGGTTCTGCTTACTCTCACGAAATTGACGGGATCAGTATACTACCGACCTTACAGGGGAAAAGCCAGATTACAGATGACCGGACTGTTTTCTGGGTACGGCGGGAAGGCGGCTACCGTTTCGGCGGGAAAGCCAATTACGCTGCCCGCTACAAAAGCACCAAGATTCTGCAGAACACTCCGTTCGATCCACTTCTCTATTTCAATCTGGAGCATGATCCGAATGAATCCTACTCTCTCCCACTCGAATCTACGGATACTTTCAAAAAAAGTGTTCCATGAGCTGATGGACCATATCCGGACAACCGGAGCTGTTCCTTTCCAGAAACCCTGAAAAGAGGAGATGCAAAAGCCTGCTTATGGGTGGATCGGATTATAAATGGTAAGCCATGCCCCCGAATGGGAGCAAATGTGCATAACCGTGGGTGTTACCTGTGGTTATGCACATATAAGTCCCCCGGACTTGTTAATTTACAAACTGTAACTTACCAACTGAAAGTAGGTGTATAGCCCGGGCCTCCCACGTCCGTGGCAGGATTCCATTGCCGCACGCAACGGCAGTTGATATAATTGTAGTTAGTTCCGGTAAGGGAACCGTTTTTACGGAAATAATACGCGTAGAAGTCGTTTTGGTCCATATAAGAACCGACTCCGGCATTTGTCATAAGAATGATGGATGTAGTTACAACTACATCCGATGCGGGTTGATTCCCCGGATTTATATAATTGAAGGGAGCACCGCTGTATATGTTTGAAATTATACTACTATATACCAACGCGCCATAGCTGGTGGGCCCGAAATCATCGAAAAAATAGTAATCCGACAACTCGGAAGCAGTATATATAGAAGAGTATCGTCCGTAATTCGGATCATCCACCGTACTGAAACCCGCCGGGCTCTGCAATTCTCTATGCATATATTTGATCTGGTTGGCTTCAAGATAAGTGGGCAACATCCAATCCGTCACCTTATCAAAGTCCCGTTCGTAATAAGCTCCACATCCGGTTCTCACTTCAGGAGTATACTCCGAAACCAGGTACTTGTCTTCCGGGGTTCCGAATTGTCGCCCCGGCGATATGGCAGGATCATAACTGGAAGCACCAGTATTGGGATCCACATTCATATTATTAGGTTCTCTTACACCCATGGCCCGGTACCAGTTGTACTCTACACCGTTGGTTCCCATCAGATGGTCGTAATCCTGATGGGCGAGCACCCGGTTACGTGCCGGAGAGATACCGAGTGAATTCCCGGTGGGCTTTAGTGAACTACTATACTGAGGCCAACTGTATTCAGGCAACACAATATTTCCCTGCCGTTGGGTAATGCTAAAGGTGGTAGTCCATGCCTCATCATTACTCTGGTAATACGTACCGTCCCAATACTGGAAATGAATGGTCCGGTAAGCCGGGTTCCCCTCATCATTGTAGGGCACATATACCCGGTAGGTTTTACCGGAGGTATCGTGGCTGGCAGCCGGCAGGTTCGGATGGACCGAATTATCCACAGCGGCTGTACCGGCTATATTGGAAAAGCGGATAGGCAGGGAAGGATAATTTCCTTTCACCGTAATATTCATATAAGAGCCCCATCCGGTAAAATCGTTTATATCGCTGTCGGAAGTGGATATCTCCACCCAGTAAGCAGCTTGTTGCGGAGCCAGGATCTGTACCCAGCTATTATCAATCGGATGCTGGTACTCAAACATCAGTTGACGGGAAGCGGCAGTACTAAGCCAGTAAGCCGATAGTTCAAGCACACCGGTTCCTGAGGTAAGACCACCGACAGTCGTTCCACTGACGGTAGCCTGGTCAATGACCGTACCACCGGCTGTGCGAAGCCGGACCGGGATCGGGGAATTATCATCGTAATAGCCCTGGATGGTTACGGTGTACTGGCCGCCGCCGGAACTGGCCGTCAGATTATCCGGTGTGATCGATACCCTGCCGATATACCAGGGGTTCTGCCGGATCGTCACAGTCACGACAAAGCGCCCGGCCCAAATATGGATATAGGCTTCCCGGATAGCTCCTGTGCCGTTCTGCTCAAAAGAGAAAGTAAGATTTGCCGAAGGGGTAGCATATTCAGTACCCTGGATATGCCCGGAAGTGATCGTGATCCAGCCGGGAGCCGTTACTGTAGCTTCCGGATCCGCATTCCCGGAGAGTACATATTTCCAGCGGGGACAGTCGGTTTTGAGCTGGAGTGCGTCCGAACCGGCCATTCCCTGCAGCAGTACCGGGTTGGCGCTGGTACTGATATAATATTGCCCGTCAAATATAATATTCGTCATATCACTGGCATTCCATTTGACGATCTCGGTCTCTATATTTTCAGGTAATGACTTATACGCATCTTCTTCATCCCTGTACCCGGGACCGTCTACTTTAGTAATGGTCACATTGTAGATATGGTTACGGAGCAGGGGCAGCCAGATCCTTTCCCCCTCTTCTTTGGTCGTGAAGTCCATCCGGTAATAATGACCCGGTTCCCCTTTGTATTCACCCTCTATCACTAAGCACGTGTTGTTCAGGTAATTCTCCCGTGTCCCCGGGACGGATTCAAACAGATAGATACCTCCCGTACAGACAGTTCCGTTCTCTGTCAGGTAATCACTGCCATACAGGTAAGGGCCTCCGGTCAGGGTGGACCCTGCGGGAATACTGGGAGAAGTGACATACTTGTTTTCCACACTTCCCTCATTGGGTACCAACTGTCCCTGGTCGTTATAATTATGCAGGTAGATCCCTGTCATTTTAAAATTCTTCTGTGCCTCTTCGGAAAGTGACAGGTCGATACGCGCCAAAAGGCGTGTCATATAAAATACATTGCTACCCGCTAAAAAAGTGTCTCCGTCCACCTCTATATTTTCATTGATCCCCCACATCGGGATGGGCTCATAGTCACTCGTTCCATAAGTGGCATTCCAGGGTGTGGCTCTTTCAAACAAAAGGGTTTCCCGGACATCATTCAGCTCATACCCTTCCTCTCCGGTAAGGTTCGGATAGGCAGCCTTCAGTTCTTCGTTGGCATTGATAAGCACCATCAGATCATACGTCCCCCCGTTTCATAATCGCCCGGCAGGTAGTTACATTTTTATTGGTCTCATCCGGTATGATACTATCCGCTTCGATACGGAAAAGCAGGGTTTTATCCTCCGGATCAAAGGCCAGCACGTCAATGGTTTCAATGTATAACTCACCATCATACGTATCCGTAGCACGGGTTTTCAGACCGGAGTCGGTAGAAGGTTTTCCCGCAGAAGGCAATTCTAAGGATAACCGTACCGTGGCGTAAGGGTTTTCCTCCGGCTTTTCCTCTCCAGGGCCACCACCCGGGCCGTAGGTATCGTCCGAGCAACTGACAGCGGTCCACAGGCAAAGCGGTAGTACAAGCAGGTATATTATTTTATGCATCGTATCTTCATATTTAATAGTTTCCTTCTGTTAAAATACTGTCCCATGTAGGTAAAGTGATCTGTACCAGCACCCCCTTCCCGGTATTCAAAAACCAGATGGATCTCAGAAGCGCTTCCATCAGTAACAGAAAGCTGGTGGGTACGCATATGCTCAGCCAGTGATTGGGTGTGGCAGAATCCTTTTTCCGCCACCCGTACCCCGGCTGTTATTTCGTTTTCATTGTCAAAGTGTGGTATATAAAAAGAAGACTTCCAGATACGCTCTCCCTCTACTATTTCTGCAACACAGTGCTGAGTATAAGCAAGCGGGTTCTCCCAGACAGGGACCAGGTGGGCATCATAGCCGGCAGGGATGTTTTCAAGGAAAGCCTCTGCCCCGGTGATATCTTCCAGCCCTTTGATATAGATATGCACCACATGGGTGGCAGACATAAAGGGAAGGAAATGGATCGTTTCTTTTCCTTCTTCCACAGAAACGATGTATTTCCCGGGTTCCGGAAGGCGGGGTGCTCCGGAAGGAGCATAATAGAGATGGCCGCTACGGATCGCCTCTTCATCGTGGTGATACCGGAAATCATTCAGGTGAAGACCGGCTTCGGGTGTAAGGTATACCTCCCTGCGGTGTCCTCCCCAGGCGATAATAAAATACGCATCAGGTTCTACCGTAAGGGTAAAAGTAGCTTCGGGCGACAAGTCACTACTGGGGATGCGGATATGCTGGTGGAGTAAAGTATCACTCGTAAAAAGCAGAAGATCCAGAAAAGGGATCTGATTACGAAAAAGATCATCCGTTAGATCTGCATACGCAAAACGAAGGGTCAGGGTCGTGTTCCTTTCACAATCCGCTACGTGGTCACGTATGCAACTACTGAAACTGATCAGTAAAAAGGATAAAATAAGCGGCAGGGCAAAAGAAGAAGTAAACGTCCGGCAGGGTTCTTCCATCCAACGATCTACCTGCTGTCTCTTTGATTTGCCATCCATCTTATTCTATCCTTTTTTTATAAGAGTTTACTATTTTAGTCCTTTACAGAGAGAAAGAAGATCAGAATCCACCTTCTACCTCAACAGCCTGCCAGTTCATCAATTTGATTTGTACCCAAACATTCAGGTCATCATCCTCGTCGCCTCCGTCAGGATCCGGAACTTCTGTCAGGTGTTCGTACCGGAATTTCAGGTCTGAGATCTTATAAATATTACCTGCTGAAAGTTTCTCAATAATTCCACTGCTGGCCGTATAAGTCTTTACGGTCAGGTAAGCCGTTGCATCCCCCGTGGTGGAATTGACAAAATCTCCTGTTACAGGAGCTGAACTACCATCCGTAGGATCTGTATAGTAAGCATATTCCACATCTTTCAGGTGAAGGACAATCCGGGGAAGGCTGCTGGGATTCGGGAAAAGGTTATATCCCCACACTTTATTATCTGCCGGTTTAACCACTCCGTTGGCATCCGCCAAAGCTCCGGCACTTCCGGTCGCACTGAAAGGAGAATAGAGGTCATACACATACTTTTCCCAGCTATCTTCATATTCCCCACCGTTGGATTTGGAATCATATTCCGCCGGTACTCCGTAGAAATTGAAAGGCTGCACGCCGGCATTATCCAAACCACCATACACAGGAGCTTCATAATAGAAATTGTTGATGAAAACACCCGCTATCTTAAAGGAGGTGACAGCATATTGCGCAGGAGCGGCAGGGTCTAACGCAGGATATTCAGATCGCACCTGGAATAATTCAATACGGCCTACCACCGGGTCTACATTCACGACCGCTTCCCGTGAAACGCCCTGCCGGGTAGAGTTCACTAATCCACCAAAACCGGCTAAGCTTACATTCGATACGCCGAAGTTATCATCTGCCTGTTCAGACAGGTCGGTCGTTTCAGCCAGGATCGCTTTCATGTCACTACCCGGATCTGTATTTCCCTGGATCTCATGGTTAGCAAGAATGTACACCACATTCGCATTGTTAGGAATAGCTGTGAAAATGGTTCCCTCTGTAAGTTGCATAAGCGTATAATCCGCTTCCACACCACTACCGATCGTAAATGATTTCTCGATCACATCCGTAGTATTATCCACAAAGAAGATCATGCCCGACTGGAAATTAACCAACAGGCCGCCACTGACTTCCACAGATTCCGCACGGGAGGTTACACCCGAATCTTCGGTAAAACGGAGATATACATCCCCTACGCCTTCTGCCTCTACTCCCGGTCCGGGAGTTACCCCATCATTGATTTCATCTTTACTACATCCCGTAAAGATTGCAAGCAACATCGTAGCTGCAAAAAAATAGACTTTTAATGTTCATTCTTTTAATTAATTAGGTTAATAAATTGAGTATTAATTGTTAACGTATCATTTTATGTGGGTTTCGAATCTATTTAATATGGCGTATTCCTCAGGTTTTAACTGTTAAATTTTTATTTATGTTCCTCTGTCACTTAAGAAGTGACAGAAAAATAATCCATATTGTATCTAAATATTTGAAAATGTATGTATTCTGAGGGAAAGAAATGGTCGCCTGTTTATATTGGAAGAGTAACAAATAAAACAGTCTTCCTAAAGAAAAGAAAGACAAATAAAAAGAGCTTTTTTCTTACTTATGAAAAAAAGAAAGAATAACCGTCAGTTATTAAAGCAGATATATATAAAAGTGAAAATGTAAAAATAATATTCTTTTGGTGTATTTTTTTATGTACAATATAGTTAAAATGTCATTTTATTGATATATTTTTGCCCATCTCTTGTTTTCTCTGTCACTTCTTAAGTGACACACCAAAAGATTCCATATATATCCTATTTTTGTATTAACCTAAGAGGACAAAATACAAAGGATATATGACAAGTTTTAAATTTCATTTCAAGGCATCCCAAAAAGGAGGATCAGAGAAAGGCCACTTACTCATCCGAATCATTCACCAGCGCAAAATAGCCTGTATTTCCACAGGGTATACATTATATCCCCACGAATGGGATCAACAGGCACAAACCGTTCACATTCCTGCACTACATTCGCAAAGGAAGGAAGAATTAATACACATAAAAAAAGCCATAGCGAATGATCTTCACCAATTAAGCACCCTCCGGCAAAGCTTAGAAGCAACGGGAGGCTACACCGCAAAAGAGATAGCCGGAGCATTCAAAAAAGCCCATCAGGGAGAAATGTTGAAAACGTATGGTGCACTGCTCAAAGAAAAGCTTGAACAAAACGGACATGCCAGGACCGCCAGGGCGTATGCCTCTGCTGTAAAAAGCCTGCAGCAGTTTATGAAAGGAAAGGATATTTACTTAAAAGACATACAGGCCCAGCTTATCATAAACTATGAAAACTACCTGATCCATAAAGGCGTAAAACTCAATACCATCTCTTTTTATATGCGGAACCTACGGGCCATCTATAACCGGGCGATCCAGGACAAGTTGATCCAACCACAGGAAGAATCCCCTTTTACAAAAGTTTTTACAGGCGTTGCAGAATCAAAAAAGCGTACCCTTGAACACACCGAATTAATCCGGCTGGCTAACATAGAACAACTCCTGGAAACGTATCCCGGTCAGACCGGATGTTCAACTCCCATTCGTCCCCAACTGTACCGGAATCTGCAAAAAGCCCTCTATTATTTCCTATTTTGTTATCATGCACGTGGCATGTCATTTATTGACTTATGTTTTCTCAAAAAAACAGATATCCACGAAAACACCATCGTATACCGGCGCAAAAAGACCGGAGGTTTACTTAAAGTCAGGATCACACCGCCCATGGCAAAAATCATAGCCTTCTTCCAACCCCAGACGGGAACATCCCACTACCTGTTTCCCATTCTCGGGCAACCGGCCACAAACGAAAGAAAACAATACGAAACCGCCCTTACCCGGCAAAACGTACATCTACAGATGCTAAGCCAACTGGCAGGATTAGACAAAAAAGTAACCACCCATGTCTCACGCCATACCTGGGCCACCTTAGCCAAACGGGCGAAAGTACCTATTCCCCTGATCAGTGAGGCGCTGGGACATAAAGACATACAAACCACCAACCGCTACCTCGCCTCCTTCGAAGTCTCCGTACTGGACGAATTAAGCATACAAATGTCAGGACTCGTTCCTATATCCCGCTCTGAAATAAGTTGACTGCTATAATTGTTGAGATATACATTCATATATAGGTAATATCTTTTTTTCCGCTGACAACCGTACTTTTTTTCTCCTGCCTCCCGTATTTTTCTTAAGCCCACGGCCGTGGGCTCTATATCACACGGCCGTGGGCCATATAGCCCTTGGCCGTGTGCCCAAAAGCCCCTGGCCGTGTGCCTAAGATTATCTTATAGGGGACACACAAAAAGATAAGTATACCAGCAACATTTGGTTACCGGTCACTGAAAAATCCCTGGATGATAGTCTTAAAAAGACAGGACATTTTTTATTCATAAGGTTCTGTTACGGTAATTTCCAGACTTAGGATATTGGTAACAACAATGGTCCCATCATTGTAACGGGAATAAAAAGTAATTGTTACATAATCCATCCCGGTATAGTCTTCCATAGCCTTGTAGTAATAGGTTGTATTGCCACCTGCATTTACGGTCTCGCTCAGGCTGGCATGGGCAGGCTCCTGTGTAATCCGGACAAAAATTTGTTCTTCCAGCACACCTAACGGATATTCCATAGTAGCCGTATTCGGAATAGAGACCTTGTTATGGACATCATTATTCTCTGTATTTTCATTACAACTAACCGATAGACCTATGAGTATAACCCATAGGAAAAAACGTATGATTTTCATATATTCCTGTTTTAGGTTTACTATATAACATATCATAAATCCACTTTTGTTGTCAAATTCCTTGACAAATGCTTCCCAAAGGAAACAAATCATAAATTTTAGTTCAAAACGGGCCCATCTATCCAATTCACTTATAAAAGCAGAAATATCTATCAATTTATTCCTAAAAGGTGCATTTTACATTACAATTTCTAACAATCCTTTTTATTAAAAGAATTTTGTCATTAAAAAACATACAAATTACCATATCATTATGGAATATATAATTTATATTTGCAAACAATTTGACAAGATAATTAGCAATACACAAACATAAGGTCAACAAAAGATGAAAGAGAAAAGTCATTTTAATAGTGTTAGAGGTTTGTATGACCCGGCTTACGAACATGATGCTTGTGGTGTGGGAATGTTGGTAAACATTCATGGTGAGAAATCTCACGACATCGTTGAATCAGCCCTTAAAGTACTGGAAAACATGCGTCACCGCGGTGCGGAAGGGGCAGACAATAAAACCGGTGATGGTGCCGGGATCCTTCTGCAGATTCCCCATGAGTTTATCCTTCTTCAGGGAATTCCCGTACCGGAAAAAGGAAAGTATGGTAGCGGATTAGTTTTCCTTCCCAAAGATGAGAAGCAGCAGGCTGAGATTTTAAGTATTATGATTGAAGAGATTGAGAAAGAAGGTCTTAGTCTTATGCATTTACGTAAAGTGCCTGTCAATTCCGACATTTTAGGGAAAGACGCGTTGGCCACCGAACCGGATATCAAACAGATATTTGTGACCGGATGTAATGATCAGGATGCCCTGGAATTAAAACTCTATATTATCCGTAAACGGATTGAGAAAATAGTAAGAGCCTCGGCCCTGTCCCTGAAGAATGATTTTTATATCGCTTCTTTGTCTACCCGTAATATTGTATACAAAGGAATGTTGGAGTCCATGCAACTCCGCCACTATTTCCCGGACCTGACCAACAACTATTTTACGAGTGGCTTAGCCATGGTTCATTCCCGTTTCAGTACGAACACGTTCCCGACCTGGAGCCTGGCACAACCTTTCCGGCTGCTGGCGCACAACGGGGAGATCAACACGGTCCGGGGAAACCGTAGCTGGATGGAAGCACGTGAAAGTGTACTGGCTTCCCCGGCCATCAGTAACATAGAAGATGTACGCCCGATCATCCAACCCGGCATGAGCGACAGTGCCTCCCTCGATAATGTCCTGGAGTTTTTCGTTGCCTCGGGACTGAGCCTGCCGCATGCCATGGCGATGCTGGTTCCGGAAAGTTTTAATGAAAAGAACCCGATCTCGGAAGATCTGAAAGCTTTTTATGAATATCATTCCATCCTGATGGAGCCCTGGGATGGCCCGACAGCCCTATTATTCAGTGACGGCCGGTATGCCGGAGGTATGTTAGACCGCAATGGTCTTCGTCCGGCCCGTTACCTGATCACCAAAGATGATACTTTATTAGTAGCCTCCGAAGTGGGTGTAACAGATTTTGAGCCCCATGAGATCAAAGAAAAAGGCCGTTTGCAACCGGGGAAGATCCTGTTAGTCGATACGGAAAAAGGCGAGATCTATTACGATGGGGATCTGAAAAAACAACTGGCAGAAGCGAAACCCTATAAAACCTGGCTGGCGAACAACCGGGTAGAACTGGATGAATTGAAATCCGGACGGAAAGTAGCGAACCGGATGGAAAACCACGAATCCTTGTTACGTGCTTTCGGATATAGCCGGGAAGATATCGAAAACATTATTATTCCGATGAGTACCGGAGGTGCGGAACCGGTAGGTTCCATGGGTAATGACACGCCTTTAGCCGTTCTTTCTTCCGAACCTCAGCTACTCTATAACTATTTCCGCCAGCAATTTGCCCAGGTGACCAATCCTCCGATCGACCCGATCCGTGAAGAACTGGTGATGAGCCTGACCGAATATATTGGCGCCGTAGAAAATAATATTCTCGTGCCGGATGAGAACCACTGCAAAATGGTGCGCCTGAATCATCCCATATTAACCAACACCCAACTGGACCTGTTATGCAATATCCGCTACAAAGGATTCAAATCGACCAAACTACCGATGGTATTCGAAGCCGGTTCCGGACGGAAAGGATTGAAAAAAGCCTTGGACCAGTTATGTAAACTGGCAGAACAATCCGTCACAGACGGAGTTAACTATATCATCCTGAGTGATAAAAGTGTAGATGAGAAACTGGCTCCGATCCCTTCTTTGTTAGCGGTCAGTGCCGTGCACCATCATTTGATCTCCGTTCAGAAAAGGGTACAGACAGCCCTGATCGTAGAGACAGGAGAAATGCGTGAGGTGATGCATGCCGCCCTATTGTTAGGCTACGGTGCCAGTGCCCTGAATCCGTATATGGCTTTCTCTATTATTGATAAGTTAGTCAGCAAACAGGAGATCCAGATGGATTACGGGACCGCTGAAAAACATTATATCAAAGCGATCTGTAAAGGGTTGTTCAAGGTGATGAGTAAGATGGGGATCAGTACGATCCGCAGTTACCGGGGGGCTAAATTATTTGAAGCTATCGGGTTGAGCGAAGAGCTGACACAGGCTTATTTCGGAGGAACAACCAGCAAAGTGGGTGGTATCCGGTTGGATGAAATCGCCATGGATACACAAAAGTTCCACACCAAAGCTTTTGGAACGCCGGTCAAAGAGATTTTGGATCACAAAGGATTATATAGTTTCCGTAAGGATGGCGAAAAGCATGCCTGGAATCCGGAAACGATCTCTACCTTACAATTAGCCACCCGTTTAGGTAGCTATAAATTATTCAAAGATTACTCCCGTAAGATAGATGAAAAGGAAGAACCGATCTTCCTGAGGGACTTCCTCACCGTAAAGAAACGGAAATCCATTCCATTAGACCAGGTAGAGCCGGCCAGTGAGATCATGAAACGGTTTGTCACCGGTGCGATGAGTTTTGGTTCCATCAGTAAAGAAGCACATGAAACCATGGCGATGGCGATGAACAAGATCCACGGTCGAAGTAATACCGGGGAAGGGGGTGAAGATGCCGCCCGTTTCATTCCCCGGGAAGATGGTTTGTCCCTCCGTTCTGCGATCAAACAGGTAGCCTCCGGACGTTTTGGTGTCACAACGGAATATTTAGTGAATGCGGACGAGATCCAGATCAAGGTCGCCCAGGGAGCAAAGCCGGGAGAAGGCGGTCAGTTACCGGGCTACAAGGTGAATGAGGTGATTGCAAAAACCCGTCATTCCATTCCGGGTATTTCCCTGATCTCTCCTCCTCCTCATCATGATATTTACTCTATTGAGGATCTGGCCCAGTTAATTTTTGACCTGAAGAATGTCAATCCGAAAGCGGAGATCAGCGTCAAACTGGTAGCCGAAAGCGGAGTTGGGACCATCGCTGCGGGAGTTGCCAAAGCCAAAGCAGACCGGATCATCATTTCCGGTGCGGAAGGGGGAACAGGGGCTTCTCCTGTCAGTTCCATCCGTTATGCAGGCCTGCCACCGGAGTTAGGCTTATCCGAAACCCAGCAGACTTTAGTGATGAACAATCTGCGCGGACAGGTTCGCCTGCAGACAGACGGACAGATCAAAACCGGACGGGATATTTTACTGATGGCGATGTTAGGAGCGGAAGAATATGGTTTCGCGACCTCCGCCCTGATCGTACTGGGTTGTGTCATGATGCGTAAGTGTCATATGAATACCTGCCCGGTAGGAGTGGCCACACAGGATGAGGAGTTACGGAAACGGTTCTACGGAAGACATGAATATTTAGTCAATTTCTTCACCTTCCTCGCAGAAGAGGTTCGTGAATATCTTGCAGAAATGGGGTATAGCAAATTAGATGAAATCATCGGGCGGGCAGACCTGATCGAAAGAAAACCCGCCGATGGAGTAACGAAACATGATCTATTGGATTTCAGCCGTCTGCTACATTTCCCGGCAGAGGCGGCCACGCATTCCATCATCCATACAACGAACCAGCTTCACCAGATCGATACGGTGAAAGACGTGGATATGATCCGCCAGGCAAAAGCGGCCATTGAATCCCAACAGGAAGTATCCCTGGATTATGCCATTACCAACACAGACCGCTCCGTTGGAGCCATGCTGTCCGGAGAAATAGCCAAACGGTATGGCAATGCCGGATTACCGGATAACACCCTCCATATCAAATTTAAAGGTTCTGCCGGACAGAGCTTTGGGGCCTTCCTTTCGCATGGTGTCCACTTCCGGCTGGAAGGAGAAGCGAATGACTACTTAGGAAAAGGGTTAAGTGGCGGACGGATCAGTCTGATGCCTCCGGTAAGGGCTACGTTTGTAGCTGAAGAAAACACCATTGCCGGCAATACGCTGATGTATGGGGCTACCAGTGGGGAAGTCTACATCAACGGCCGGGTAGGTGAACGTTTCTGTGTCCGTAACAGCGGAGCAATTGCTGTGGTGGAAGGAGCCGGCGACCATTGTTGTGAATATATGACCGGAGGCCGTGTAGTGGTTTTAGGCCAGACCGGACGGAACTTTGCAGCCGGTATGAGCGGTGGAGTAGCCTATGTCTGGAACAAAGCCGGAGACTTTGATTACTATTGCAATATGGAGATGGTTGAACTATCCCTGATCGAAGACAGTGCTTCCCGTAAGGAACTGCATAGCCTGATCCGGAAACATTACCACTACACCGGAAGCAACCTGGCAGGTGCGATGCTGGAGAACTGGGATAAATATGTAGATGAATTCATTCAGATTGTTCCGATTGAATACAAAAAAGTCTTGCAGGAAGAACAAATGAAAAAGTTGCAGCGCAAGATTGCGGAAATGCAGCGGGATTATTAATTAAGAGGGTAGTTAGCAGAAAGTAGTTGGTAGTCAGTAGAAAAAACTATCAACGACTGAAAAGATCTTCTGCTAACTACTATCTATCAACTACTAACTACTAAAAGAAATGGGAAATCCAAGAGCATTCTTAACCATAGATAGAAAAGAGGCTGGTTACCGGCCCATACATGAGAGATTAGACGATTTTAGTGAAGTGGAACAGACCCTGAACAGCAGTGACCGCCGCAAACAGGCGTCCCGCTGCATGGAATGTGGGGTTCCTTTCTGCCACTGGGCCTGTCCCTTGGGAAACAAGCAACCGGAATGGCAGGATCTGGTCTATAAAGGTCGCTGGAAAGAGGCTTACTTAGTACTGGAAGAGACCTGCGACTTTCCGGAGTTTACCGGACGTGTTTGTCCGGCGCTGTGTGAGAAAAGCTGCGTCCTGAAACTGAGTGCGGATGCACCTGTGACGATCCGGGAAAATGAAGCGGCTATTATCGAGGCGGCTTTCCGGGAAGGATATATCCAACCGGTCCATCCGGTACGTAACGGCAAGAAGGTCGCGGTGATCGGTAGTGGTCCTGCCGGACTTGCCGCAGCCAATCAACTGAACCGGAAGGGTTATACGGTTACTGTTTTTGAGAAAGATGAATTACCGGGGGGACTGCTTCGGTTTGGTATACCTAATTTCAAATTAAGCAAAAACGTCATTGACCGCCGCATCCGCCTGATGAAAGAGGAAGGGATTGAATTCCGGATGAACACCATGATCGGAAAAGATATCCTCGCGAAGGAGATCAGTGAAACCTATGATGCGGTTTGCGTAGCCATTGGGGCGGAAACACCCCGTGACCTTCCCATTGAGGGGCGTACGATGAAAGGAATCCATTTTGCCCTTGAGCTGTTAGGCCAGCAGAACCGTCTGTTGGAAGGTATTAAAATACCCGGGAAAGACCTGATCCAGGCCAAAGGTAAAAAAGTGCTGGTCATCGGAGGTGGAGACACCGGTAGTGACTGTGTAGGAACCGCCAACCGGCATGGGGCTAAGAGCGTGACTCAGATTGAAATATTACCTCAGCCACCCAAAGGAAATAATCCGGCTACACCCTGGCCTATGTATCCACAGGTATTGAAAACGAGCAGCAGCCATGAAGAAGGCTGTATCCGCCGGTGGAATCTGGCCTCCTGCCGTTTTATCGGAAATAAGAACATACTGACCGGTGTGGAAGTGGAAGAGGTGGAATGGATCACTCCGGAAGGAGCAGACCGCCCCGTCATGCGGCCCACCGGAAAGAAAGAGATCATTGAAGCAGACCTGGTGTTCCTGGCGATGGGATTCGTACACCCGGAACAGGAAGGGTTGGTCAAAGAGTTAAGCCTGGCGACCAATGAACGGAAAAACATAGCCGTTAATGAAAAGGGTTACACCCATACCGGGAATATTTTTGCCTGTGGGGATGCTACTTCCGGAGCCAGCCTGGTTGTTACGGCCATGGCATCCGGACGAAAAGCGGCGGCGGCTATTGACGCTTATCTTTCACAGAAATAAACAGAATCAGATAATGAATTAAAAACCGGATAATGGGCTGTTCAAAACCGGAGAAAGGACCTGTCAGCATGGTCCATTATTAACTAAACAAGAACTCATATGTGTGGTATAACAGCAATATTCAACATCCGTGAGGGGAAAGAGGACCTCCGGAAACAGGTATTGGCCATGAGCAAAAAGATCCGTCACCGCGGACCGGACTGGAGTGGGATTTATTCCGGCAAAAGTGCCATACTGGCTCATGAACGTCTTTCAATCGTAGATCCGGCTTCCGGCGGGCAACCCCTGAAAAGTAAGGACGGGAAACTGGTATTAAGTGTGAACGGAGAAATTTATAATCACCGGGAGATCCGCGAGGAACTGAAAGATGAATATGAATTCCAGACAGGCTCGGACTGTGAAGTCATCCTGGCTTTATATAAGAAAAAAGGGGTGAATTGTATCGAAGACCTGAACGGTATTTTCGCTTTTGCTTTATACGACGAAGAGAAAGACAGCTACCTGATTGCCCGGGACCCGATCGGCGTGATCCCTTTATATATAGGTCATGATGATAAAGGTCATTTGCTGATATCTTCCGAATTGAAAGGCCTGGAAGGGTTTGCCACTTCCTATGACCAGTTCCCTCCGGGACACTATTTTTATAGTGAAGACCGGGAGTTTACCAAATGGTATGTCCGGGATTGGATGGACTATGAAAATGTAAAAGATAATCCGGCCAGTGTGGATGAACTGCGGGATGCGTTGGAAGCGGCCGTTCAGAGACAGTTAATGAGTGATGTGCCTTATGGGGTGTTGCTGTCCGGTGGATTGGATTCCTCCATCACTTCTGCAGTTGCCAAGCAATATGCGGCCAAACGTATTGAATCCGATGGTAAAGCGGATGCCTGGTGGCCCCAGTTACACTCTTTTGCTATCGGACTGAAGGGAGCTCCGGATCTGGTAGCCGCTCAGAAAGTGGCAGATGCTATCGGAACGGTTCATCATGAGATTAACTATACCATTCAGGAGGGGTTGGATGCGATCCGGGATGTAATCTATTTTATTGAAACCTATGACGTGACCACTGTCCGGGCTTCCACGCCGATGTACCTGATCGCACGCGTGATCAAAAGTATGGGGATTAAAATGGTGTTGAGCGGTGAGGGAGCAGACGAAGTATTCGGAGGATACCTCTATTTTCATAAAGCACCGGATGCCAAAGCCTTTCATGAAGAGACGCTTCGCAAGATCAGTAAACTTTATCTGTATGACTGCCTGCGTGCCAACAAAAGTTTATCGGCCTGGGGTGTGGAAGGGCGTGTTCCTTTTCTGGACAAAGAATTCCTGGATGTGGCCATGCGCCTGAATCCACAGGATAAAATGGCAAAAGGCAAGGGCCGTACCATCGAAAAAAGAATTTTGCGGGAGGCTTTCGAGCATTTACTTCCGGAAGAAATTGCCTGGCGACAGAAGGAACAGTTCTCCGACGGGGTAGGCTACAACTGGATTGACACCCTGAAAGAGGTAGCTGCCTCCCAGGTAACGGACGAACAGATGACACATGCCAAAGAACGTTTTCCGATCAATACGCCCCAAAATAAGGAAGAGTACCACTACCGGACCATTTTTGAAGAGCATTTCCCCAGTGAAAGTGCTGCCAGAAGTGTCCCTTCTGTTCCAAGTGTAGCCTGTTCCACACCGGAAGCACTTGCATGGGATGCCTCCTTCACCAACAAGAATGAACCCAGTGGCCGGGCGATCAAAGGGGTACATGAACAAAGTTATTGACCGTTCCTTAGATTTTGTGTATACCAACCAGGCCTTAACAGCTTGCTAACACCTAAAAGGAGTTCCTTACCGGAACTCCTTTTATTTTTATTCTTTCAGGATTCTACCCGGATGATCTCTTTTAAGCGATGGGATATTTGCGTCCAGTGAGTATTCAGGTTCAGCGTATGGATCCGAATCGGGCGTTGCTCATATTGATATTCCAGGTCATATTCCCTGTCAATCGTCGGATATAATAAGATACCGGTTGCCGACAGGGACTTACCGGACTGATCTTTCTGATTCATCAGATAGCTAAACAGTTGGTACAGGTTCGCAGAATAGATCTTATCCGTATCATAATGAGAGGTCAGGGTCTGCGTATAGTACTTGGTATCTATAATAATCTTCTCCCGCTCATTTTCCAGCGAGATATCGGTTTCCATACGGGGTAAGAAGCGGCGATGTTCATCCTCTTTCGCTTTCAATTGCCATTTGATCCGCTCCCGGGAGACGGAATAAGTATGTTGCTCCAGTTTATAAAAATTACGGACAAAGGCTTCGAATAGAAGGGCCATCTTCTTTTCATCCCGTGTGAAATCCATAAACAGATATTCGCCCTCCTCTTCAGTGGGTATGGAACACTCATAGATCAGACGGCAAATATTGAGGATGAAAGAATAAAACCGGTTATTACGATTGAATGGTACTTCATTGAAATGGGCGGCAGTGATCCGTAACGGAGTAACAGGCGGCATCATCCGTAACAATGCCACAATCTTATATTTCAACGGCTTGTTTACCTCCTTAAAATGTAATAACCGTTTCAATGTGGCAATCCAGATGCGGTTAGATAAAATATCCGCTGAAAATTCATCATATGAACAGATCGTTCGCTGATGAAGGAGCAAATTATTTTTAACTGTTTGACTAAACAAAAACTTGCCTTTCAGACCGGAGACTTCCCGGATCTCTTCCTGATAATGCTGGTCGATCCCTTTTTTAAGTAATAGGGTAGTCTCCTGGATCATAAGGTGAGCCAACAGATCTAAAGGAGTAGAGACATGTTCCGCATCTACAGGCACTTTATCTTTGTATGATACCTGATCCCAGGCATAACATAACAGATAATATATATTTTCTATGGGTATCTGCATCTCCGCTGAAAAAGAGATAAACGGTTATTATATTTTATTCCACTCTAAACGACGTAACATCTGGCGATATTTATGCGGATCATCAAACCATAACTCCTCTAACAAAGGCTTTAACTCAAAATTCACGATCTCCTGCCACCAGTTATTTTCGTCTTCTCCCGGACGGTACGTACAAAAATAACTATGTCCAATCTGAAAACCTTCTCCCAGACTGACATCCTCCCGGATTTCTTTATTCAACGAAGCAACCTGTCTGATGATATGTTCTGTCAGGGATTGAGAGAGGCCCTTCTCTTCCAAGAAGGTGCGGAAAGATTCATTCAGATCCGGTTGTAAAGAGACAAAAGCAAAACGACGGCGCAACGCATAATCAACGATAGCTAATGAACGGTCTACCGTGTTCATCGTCCCGATCAGATACAGATTTTCTGGAACGGAAAAGCGTTCATCCTCCTCTTCGGCATAGGTTAATTTTAAATCCCATCCCCGTTTATCGGTTTCGATAAGCATCATTAACTCTCCGAAGATCTTACTCAGATTCCCCCGGTTAATCTCATCTATAATAAAAAAGTAGTTCTTCTCCGGATGAGCTTTGGCCCGTTGGCAAAAGGCATGAAAAATACCATCTTTCAATTCAAAGGAGCCATTCGCAGAAGGGCGTACCCCCTGAATAAAATCTTCATAACTGTAGGATTGATGGAACTGTACCATTTCAATACAAAGGTCATTCGTCTCCCCCATCATCTCATAAGCGATCTTTTTGGCCAGAAAAGTCTTCCCTACTCCCGGAGGTCCCTGGAGAATCACATTTTTCTTCCGGGTAAGCAACGAAGTGATCTGCCGGAACTCTTCTGGATTCATAAATGGTTTATCCGGGTCCCGGGCAAAGGAATAGGGCCGGATTTCATTATTTTCCCAGACCTTTTCTGCGGAAATATTCTTTTCATCCACCACCTCACGGATCATATCAAATTCCTCTTCTGTCAGTGAGAACAGGCTACCCTGGTTGTTAATGAAAACTTCACAATTCTTTAGTGCGGGGATCGACTTCAGGTCATTCCAGTGAACCGGATATTCAAATATCTCAGCGATCTGAAATTCGATGACCTCTCCTATTCCTTCCTGCGTATGCAGCCCTTTGGTGACTTCTAAAATAGCTTTTACCTGCTTAGCAGGCGTACTTTCATATCCGATCAGCAGGTCACCCGGTTTTACCTCTTCAAAATATTTATAGACCCGCCTTTTATTTCCTCTTTCATTATGAGTCGTATAGATCTGCGTTTGTCCTTCATGGCATCCACTGATACTCCAGATTTTGGGATTTGCATTTAACCACCAGAAAGAGAGGTTTCCTTCTCTCTCATAGTCCATCGCTATCTCTTCCAGATTAGTGACAGGGATGGATTCCATTTTTCCGGTATACGAAGACTTTTTCGCTAGTCCGGTAGTCCCGAATATCTTTTGCCAATCACCGGACAACTCTTTATATTGCTCCACTAAGAAAGCCGCGTCTTTTACCGGCCCGAATATATCCGACCGGAAAAGTGTCTTCCTCCCTTTCAACGTACCGGAAAGGAAATGGTACGAGCGATTCGTCAACCACTTTACTCTACGGCGATGACAAAAACCGTCCGTCACAGTCTCATAGTAATAATCACTTTCCACGATCCCTACTCCTATACAGGTATTCAGTCCCCGGGCCGCAAAAACCAAATCACCGGCATGAGCATTCTTAAAAAACCATAGACTCCACAACTCTGCCGGAACCTGAGTAGCCGTAAAACCGGAAGCTTTCTGTAATTCTTCCCAACTCTCATAACGGGACAGATCACCAATCGGTAAGGAAAAGGAAGTAAGAGCTATCACTCCTTCTTCATAAAAACGGTCCCATTCCGCTGCCTGTTTACCCGGAGAATACTTATAATAGCTTCTAAGTTCCTTATTGAGCCGGACAATGCCGGGCTTATTCTCTGAAAGAATACGAACGACATCTTTAGACGTAGCCGCTTTTATAGCGACATTCGGCAACGCTTCCCGGAGGGAATATCCGGCTTGTCTGCCGGCTTCCGGCTGAGCCCCGAGATTAACAAAAAACTGATAGGCCTCCTTATGAGATATTTTCTGCATTGGATAGAGGGCGATCCAACAGCGTGTGTCTCCATAATTATTAGGACCCAGAAAATCAAAACAGGTATAGGTATAGTCCGGCAGGGATAACTCTTTCAATAGTTGCTCACTAAATTCCGTAAGATAACTACGGGTTTTCTCTTTCTCTGTTCCCCGGTAAAAAAAGGATGAAGGATATACCAGTATTTCTGCCAGTTATCAAACATATCTTTCTTTTTCACCGGATAATTGGAAAGCTGTTGCAGATACCTTTCCGGAAGATAGGAGAAATAATCCCTGTTCTTTCTACGGATCTGTGTCTTGATATCTTCCACATCTTCTTCCTTTACGACCTCTCCTTCCAGTAGCTTCTTAGCAATAGTGGCCCGTAGCAGATTAACCGGCTGGAAATTAGCTTCCGGATTCCAGTATTCATCTGTTACCTGAATCAGGATCTCCGCAGGAAGTTCCCTTAAAGCCTTAAAAAGCTCTTTGGATTGCATATTATATAAAGAGAATCTCTTAGCTAAATTACGGATATATTGAAACTGACTTTCCATTGATTAAGTTTCCTATTACTATTTTTAGTTAAAATAGTTTATTATTATTTCTACCTTCTTTTCCTACACAAAGTTAGAAATCTTTTCAGATAAAAGCGATGAGTTGAGCCATAGCAATCTATTCTTTTATACCTCCTATGTAAAATTTAAGATTTGAACGTGAAAAAATGGAACAAAACAGACCATTTCCAGTTATGTATAGTAGGTGGAATAAAAGATTTTAAAAATGAACGAAAAGGAGATTTTGCAGGTTGAGAATCATTTATTACAGGCAATAAAAGAGAAAAACATATCTATATTAGACCAGGTAATACATGACCATATGCTATTTAATGGACCTTTCGGAAATGTATTAACCAAATCGATGTATATAGGGAATTGTATAAAAAAAAGAAATACAAATAGACCGGCTGGAGATCAACGACCGTGAGATCAGTATTTTTACAGATACCGCTCTTGTATCTTTTAATGTGGATCTGCAAGGTCACTCTATGAAAAAGCCGGTAAAGAATAAATTTCGTATACTGAGCATATGGCAGGATAATGGTCTGAATGAATACAAAATGATAGGAGGATCCTGTACTCCCCTTCGTCTATGAATAGTTTACACCTATTTTATCAGCAGATTTCGATCCACCTCATCAAAATGTTGTATGATAGGATATCCGGGAAAAGCGGTATAGTCATCCTGATTGGAGTTTACAATTATGATTTTTCCGGCCCGGGCATTTTGGGCGGCCTGAATACCAGCCACTGCATCTTCAAACACAATCACCTCTTCAGCAGACCTGTTTAATAAATGCATGGCACGTAAATAAAGATCCGGATTGGGCTTTCCTTTGACCGTACCATCATCATATACCACCTGGTCTATATTAAACCAGTTGGCTAAATGTAGATATTCAAAAAAGAACTCCACATTTTCCCTTCCGGAAGCGGTTGCAATCGTAAAAGGAATCGCATGTTCCTGAAGAAATTCAAACAGATCAATCGCACCAGGAGCCAATGCCATTCCCTCCTGTAAACAAATCTCCTGGTATAATCCCTCTTTCTCCAAAGTAAACTTGTGGATCTCTTCCTGGGTCAATGTACGGTTTAACAAAGCCGGAAAAATCTCACTGGCATTTTTCCCATGTATCTTCAGAAACTTCTCTTCATCCGTCAAATGAATCCCATACTCAGATAAAAACAGATCCCACGATCTGTTATGATAAAGAGTATCCCAAAATAAGGTCCCATTAAAATCAAAAATCACACCCGTATATTTCATACTTCATTTATTAGATAAAAACAAAAGTACAATTATTTTTCGATTCTCCTCTGTTGATTTACTCTATACCCCTGGGGCCCTTCCAGAGAGGGGAATTGGATACCATACATACATATCCAAAAAAGAGAGGTTCACCTGTTGTCTGTCTGACCTTTGGTGAACCTCTCTACTCT
>JAJQEE010000037.1 GCA_021201865.1 Tannerellaceae bacterium
ATATCGAATTGGCCATATAAAAGGAAAAGAATTTTCCGTGGAACAAGAAATTTAAAATAAAAATAATTTCGTTCGCGTGCCTTATATCTTAATAAATGGACAAGTATAAATTTTATATTTCTATCTTTCGTAGTAAATTTAGAAAAAGAAAAAGTAATCAAATGATCCTATTTAAAAGATCTTATACCTCTCAAAATATCTCTGAGCTTTTCTGGCTATTCTTTTTTCAGCTATAAGAAGGAATCAAAATCACTTCATTCAATTACAGCTTTTAAAAGCTAATAATGAAACATTTTCTTATGTCCGAAAATATAGTCTTAACATATTACAAAGACAAATAAAAGGATCTGATTTTTGTATGTTATATTTTTTAATTCCCTGTTTATATTTATCTATGGAATAAATACTCATAACCTCAGATGTCTCACAAAAATTCATCCAAATATCAAATAAGGCTCTGAAATCTTTATCTTTCATCATTGGATAATTTTCCTCATCCTCTCTCCCCCATGCTATCCATGTTTGGTTTTCAAATTTATCCAGATCATCAGACAAACAATTAACTAAATTATCTATATAGAAAACAAAGACAGAAGCTTGATTTATATATTTATGATCAAATGTGAGAAGATAATTGGAAGGAAGTTTATTTATAGTTAAAAACTCAAGAGAATACCATTCCGGATAATTATAAATCAGAATAATTTCTTTATCCTTTAACGCTTGTTCTGATAATCTTGAGAGATATTTATCCCATGGGTTATTTTTCCATTCCAGATATCTTTTCTCACTTTCTTTTGCCATTAAATAATAATTTTCACATCTTTGTTTTGCATCTGAACACATGAACTTTTCTAACTGAGTGTAAATATCAATAAGTTGTTCATTTGGTATAACAGATGTAGAATTATTTATCATCAAAAGTCTTTTATAAACTATCCAGATCATACGATAAATATTTACATACATCCAACTTTTTAATATAGTATCTTTCTTTTTATTTTCATAGTCTGCAATAAATAAAACTAAACGATGAATAACTTGAAAAAATGAATATAAACTTGTAGTATGATTAAGAGATTGCATAACCGATCCCTCGCGTTTCCGGTAATAATAGAAATCTAAATCAGTCACCACGACACAGTCTGCCAGGCATAAGGTGATAGGAGTCCAGGCTTCATCTTCATGAATAATACCTGGAATAAAATGGAGGTTATTTTTTTTATCCATTGACGGTGGTAGATATAATTTACTGGCATTGGATAATAAGTATCGGCTTTCATCAAAGAAACGAAATATTGATTTCCTGTAAATATCTGATTTTTTAGCTGGGAAGAAATATCAAACGTGCGACTTTCGCTTCCATCCGGATAACAAAAAATCATATTTCCCATTACCATATCAGCTTGATTATCTATTGCCACATTGTATAATTTACTCAATATTCCCTTGCAAATCCAATCGTCACTATCAAGGAAAACTATGTACTGACCTTTAGCTATTTCAAGTCCTCTATTCCTGGCTACAGAAGCTCCACTATGGATTTGATGTATAACAATGATATTTTTATTCTCCTCTTTATATTGCTCTGCAATATTTCCAGTGTTATCTGAAGAACCATCATTTATTATGATAATTTCCATATCGACATCTTGGCATAATAAAGAATCAAGACAAGCAGGAAGATACTGGTCTACATTATAAGCAGGAATTATAGCAGAAAATTTCATGTGATAAAAATTTAATTATTAGGGATAGAAACAAAATGATTTATATCATTGCTTTTGGCAAAATAATTATTATTCAATTAATGAATGATAGAAACGGACCATTTTTTGACCGAAGATCTCAGAAGTATACATTTTATTATATCTTTTGCGTCCATTTTCACCTAACCTGCGAGCCTGTTTAGGTTGTTTCAACAGATGTAAAATTTTTTCTGCTAAAAGTATAGAATCAATCTCCACTCTATCCGGATAGGCAATAATCGGTACTTTCAATGCACAACTCTCATCCACCACCTCATTTAATCCGGATGTTGCTGTGGTAATCATAGGCAAACGATGCATCATCATTTCAACCGCTACAAAACCAAAAGGTTCAAACAGAGAGGGCATTACACCTACATCAGCTAAACTGTACCATTCAAATAATATTTTTTTCTAATAAACCTGTATAAGTAATTTTTGTGCAAATATCCTGTAAAGCCTGAATATATTTATCAAAATTGCCGGTACCGGCTATAACTAACCGACTCTGAGGATAAGAAATCAAAACATGCCGGAATGCCTGAATCAGATATGTCATACCTTTAATCTCATCCATGCGTCCAGCAAAAAGGATAATCTTTTCTCTGGGAGATATATTCCACTTTTTTCGGAGAATCTTACTATTTTTTGTAATATCAACTACGTCACACAAACCATTGGGAATAACAGATATTTTTGTTATATCAAGTCCATAATCCTTATGCAATATCTCCTGCATATAGTTCGACAAACAGATACAATGATCTAACAGTGAATAAAATGTTTTTTCTTCTTCAAATGAGTCACTCAGATTTATTTCAAAATCATCAGGCTGCTCTGCCTGAAGAATATTTCTTAATCGTGGCAGATTATCAAAAATAGTGCTCCCCCAGTTAGAAAAATGTACTACTGAAACAACCCGGCAATCGAATATATTTTTCAATTCTTCCACTAAGACACTACTTTGAGAAAAATTCAAATGAAAAATTAATTTCTCCTTATCATGAATGTGTAATTGAAGCAAATACACAACATTTCTATGATATAGATCCCTTTCTTCCTGATCGCTCTTTGTCCGTTGTTCTGGTATAGGCGAAGGATAATATAAATATCTAACACCTTCTATTTGTTCTACCTGTATGTAAGGTCTATCTGATAAAAGGTTGACCACACAAACATTTATATTACTTCTTTTTAGTACAGTGGTTAGTTCCCGAATATAAGTTCCGACACCATATATGGCTCCACGACGCGTTTCATTAAAAATATATAGGTTCATCTTAATAACGTTTTAGTAAGAAACTATAAGCTACAAAAGTTGCATCCAGGATACATTTTTAGCATCAAGTGCCGTCAATCGCACTAACCCTTCACCAGCATAACCAGTAAGTAATCCCATAGCAGGAAGAGGATTTTCCATCTTTAACTTAGAAATTTGTGTTAATGCCATGTTCATCTTATCTTGTAAAACATCCTTGAAATACTGTTTGCGTTGATATATTCCTATAATATTACTTATAGCTGAGTTTCCCAAACGAGAAGAATTCCAGCCAGTATTTTTAACTAGTTCCCAATAGTATTCCAAAAGTCCATTAGGTAAATTCCAACCCAGTATTTCATGTAAGTCATATAAAAAATGATAGACCTGAGGTTGTTCTTCTGCAGGGATATTCTGTTGTGTATCTTCAATCCTTTCTATCATATATCTTAAGCATTCTTTTGCCTGTATGGATTGCGGTTGTTGACGCAAGCGCGTAGTCCAATATTTCCCATAGCCGATTAATCCCTCATATAAAGTAAAATTCGGCCAAGGATCATACATAACAGCACGATACATTCGCTCATCCAAATCTTCAAAGATATCATCTTCTATGTCTAAAAAATCATTCCGAGTCAGATAATCTATTCCTATACCAATACCTGCTACTCCTTTTTCATAATCTGCCCGACTGTTAGCATGTAGTTGGTTTTGTATTTCTATAATCAAATCTAATGCGTAATCTGAGAATAACATATTATCAGTATATTGCGCAAAATGAAAAAAGAAAACAGCAATTCCCATTTTACCATGTACCAAACCCGGGCACTCGGTTAATGTCCCGTTAAGCAGAAGCATCTCAGAAATCAGCCTCAGCTCTTGTTCTATTATATCAAAATTATGCTCACTCATCCTTATTTCTTATACTTTGCCACCATAATAACCGGATTGGATTCTTCATCTAATCCGGCAGCAATTTCTTTTAGTTTGTCTTTTAAATGTCCATTCTGATAAGCCTCGACAAGTTCGTAAGCTTCTATTTTTTCCATAAAAGCGATTTCATTATCATTTACTACCGTTAATTCCAAGATTGCATCTACTAAATTTATAACAGGTCTTTTGTTTGCAAAATCGTTATTATATACAACACATTCGAATGTTTTTTCTCTTGTTTATCATATACCAGGTTAGCTCTTAGCAGTCCATTATGAGGATCTGTTTCATCAAATTCTTTCTTTACAGTTTGCATAAAACAATAACGGTCGGTTATAACTCCCGGAAAAAGAAATACTTCTGGGTCCATGGATTGCACAGAGGGTTTCCTTACGATAAAGGGTTCCATTTGATGGTCGATTGAATATGTGTATATTGTATCGGCAGAAGGTTCTACAAGTAACCAACGGTCACCATAAGGTATTAGTCCAGGATTATTAACTATACCGATATTATTGTTTAAAAATATCATCTGGAATATTTTCTTTTCAAAAGGAATTTGTATTTCCTTTTTAAGGCTTCCATCATGTTTGGATATAATAAAAAATATGTTTCTCGGTGCTTCGTCTATATGTTGAGGCCCATTATCGTCCCATCCAAAAAAATTACGACCACTGCTATTATCATGCAATATTAAATGATCTTCATCGAAATTATATACTGGATTATATTGAATTTCTATTTTAAACATATCTGAATCTTCTCCGCCTTCTATATAATTAAAATTTCTTTTGAAATTCCCAAACAGATCATAAACGAATACTTTTTTTAAACCCGGACAGCTGACAAATATTTACCTATTATCTTCGTCCAGAGTGATCAAACCTGCAATATTTGTATATTCTTCATTGCTTTGTCCTCTTCGATTTATTTTTCTCAATGCTTTCCCATTTCTATCAAAGATAAATATATTGCCTGTTCCAACATGATTGGTATTTCTAACGATTATAAAATCCTTATTAATAGCTTGCACATATCCTACAGTAATAAATTCTTCATTTGTTTCTAATGGGATATATTC
>JAJQEE010000005.1 GCA_021201865.1 Tannerellaceae bacterium
GTGTACCATCCATTAACCGGAAAAGACAAAGAATGCAAACGGCTGTTTCATCCGGAGATAGGAAAGCCGCTAATGTATATTCGGAGGCAGCCGCTTTGTTGCGGATCCGGACCGCTTCCTCCCTCCCTGACAATTGTCCGGCCTCCAGACAGATTATCCCGGTGTATTCGACTGAGGAAAGTCCTTCTTTTCCGGGGGAAAGAACAGAGGAGTAACAAATCTGCGGTAACCGGAGAAGCCATTTCTCCGATCTTTCCCGGAATCCATACAGCCGTTCTTTCCGGCTTTTCTCCACTATTTCCCGGTATTTCCCGGAACGGATCTCTTCCAGCAGAAGAGATAATTCAGCTTTCTTAGGCAGCTTTCCATTGGCTGTCAATCTGGTAACTACATAGGTATTCATAAGATATAAGATTTAGCAGGTCGTTAAAAACAGTTACCGGTTTGTTTTAACAAACTCGATATTGCTCATTCTTTTTCGTAATCCCGGAGAGGGTCTGAAAGCGATACTTTTCAACCGGACACTTTCGGAACGGACTTTTCCGGGGTCATTCACCTCCCGGGTCAATTCTCCGGTAGGGTAAAATGTCCCTAAGCCGGTAATACTAACCGTGTTACCGGCTTTCATCTCTTCTGCCATCACATGCAGCAACCCTTCTACTGCTCCAATGATATCTCCCGAAGTGAAACTGCTCATCTGGGATATTTTCCGGGCAATCTGTTCGAGGTTTATATTTCCATTACTGATCAGGGTGACGGAAAAACGGGGCTCCGTGTTTCCGGTAATGTTGTCGTTTATCTTTGTTAATCGGTATTTAACTGGCATATCATAATGTATTTGGGTTTAAGTCCTCAGTTCGTGATCATTCTCCGCAGAGAAACTATTGTTACCCTCTACAGGGTAGGATCGTTAACACCGTACCTTTGTAGGTGGGAAGTGCCTACTTATTCGTGCTACCCTGTAGAGGGTAGCAATAGTCTGTCTGCACTAAAGTTAAACAAATAAAGTGGGAAATCCAAGATTATCCTGCTAAGTTTATAGATGTTCCGTAGGGTTTTGAGAAGGTGAATACTTAGTGAATACCCGGTGAATATCTACTTTTTGCATGGTATTCACCGTTATGGATTTATAATCAGTTATTTATGTTAAGGTGAATAGGTGAATACCTAAAAATTTATTTTCAGGGAGAAGAAGAACGAATTTCCCTTACAGATCAGGATCATTTTATTTATTCAACAGTTCTGGTTTTAAATAAATAGGAAATCCCGGTCAGGAACAGGGCAGAAGAGAGTCCGGAATAAAAAGGGGCAATAAACGAAGGGGGCAACAACTGGTAGTTGCGTACTGTGATTCCCAGGCCGATCATAAAAAACATGATCACCCATCCTTTCAGGTCAAAAAAGGCAAGCGGGTTTCCGCTTTTCTCTATTTGAAGGATGCGGTGCATATTCTTTGAAAGGATCCGCTGGAACATCAGGAAAAAAAGAATAAAGATTATTCCGGCATACAGCATATGGAATTCCAGAAAAGGCTCATGGGTATCCCATGTACTTAATCCGATACGGAGGATCTTCACCCCGGCCAATATCCAGACAAATCCGGCGGTAAGGGTTAAATATCTGCGGTATGATCTCATTTCTATAAAAAGGACTTCTATAATCACTTCGTAAAAATAGTTTTTTTACTTCTATTCCAACTTTTTGTTAAGGATAATTTATGTTTTTATGATAAGAAAAAGAGAATATTTTTAAGATTCCGCTCCAGGTCTTATAATTAATTATGCAGGCATATCCGGTAAGCCCCAGCCTTCCCGGTACGTATGTTTTATGTATTCGGCGGTGGCTTCCAGGGCATTGAAGCGGTCATACTTGATATCCATGTAGGGATGTCCTTCGATAATATTGAAATCATTTTTGGAAACGATTGCCAGTTCTTCGTTTGGAGAAATGTTGGTGAACTGCATATTTTCTCCATCCCATAGCAGGGTTTTGTTTAATGCCTGTAGGCGGATGGTCAGTACACCTAATAAGACCATTTCGTTGAAAGGACCGGCGTAGGCAAAATCACCAAATGGTAGTGTCCGGTTTTCCGGTGATTCTTTGCACGACCGGATCCAGTCCTGTTCATGGAAACCATCATGGAACCCGGTTGCATCCGGAATCCGTCTCAGGGTTTGTGGAACATAAGGTACTCTTCCTGATAACAGCCGTGGATTATATCCGCCACAATCACAAAGCATCGTATCCTTACTACCCACAAACAGACAACCGCCTAATCCATCCCGCATCAGGTCTGTTCCATCCGGAAGTAAGTCCGGCCGATGCGGCAATAATCCTCCGTCATACCAATAGATGGATACTTCCGGGAGAGCGACCTTGGGTAAATTATCCCTTGCAGGAAAAACAAATTTTACCGTTTCAGATTGGGGGCACATTCCGTGTTGATCATGGAAGAACGTCCCTGCACTTTGGTTGGATAACCCAGTTGAAGTGCCCGGTAGATGGGATCCAGTACATGGCAGGCCATATCCCCGAAAGCTCCGGTTCCAAAATCCCACCATCCACGCCAGTTCCAGGGGGTGTAGATCGGATGGTACGGACGGAAAGGTGCCGGTCCTAAGAAGAGATCCCAGTCCAGATGGGAAGGCACTTTCGCTTTTTCTGTAGGGCGTTCCAGGCCTTGCGGCCAGATCGGTTTGTCTGTCCAGGCATGTACCTCTTTGATTTCTCCGATCTCCCCGTTCCAGATCCATTCACATACCTGTCTTGCACCATCTCCTGAACTTCCCTGGTGTCCCATTTGGGTTGCTGCTTTGGGATGAGCTGCCGCCAACCGGGTGAGCAGACGACTCTCATATATAGAGTGGGTGAGCGGTTTTTGGCAATAGATATGCTTATCCATGGCCAATGCTGAAGCTGCAATAGTTGCATGTGTATGATCGGCTGTGGAAATCATGACCCCGTCTATATCATTCCCTAATTCATCAAACATTTTCCGCCAGTCTTTGTAACGTTTCGCTTCCGGAAAATCATTAAAACAACGGGCAGCATATTTCCAGTCAATGTCGCATAAAGCAATAATATTTTCTGATTTCATGCCGGTTAAGTTCGGATGTCCTTTTCCTCCGACCCCTATCCCAACAATGTTCAGTTTGTCGCTGGGCGTTTTGTGGCCGAGGCCACTGATCACATGTGAAGGAAGAATATATAAACCGGCTGTTGCCAAGGTGGATTTCTTTATAAAATCTCGTCTGGATTCCATGATAATAATGATTTAAGGTGTATATTTTGATTTGCGTTTTAACAGACGGGTAAAGTATGAAAAATATCTGTAACCACCTAATAAAATAAATGCTAACCATTGGTTTCCCGTATCATCAACAAATAGGATGAATGATATGTGAGATTTATTGAATGATTTTTGAAAATTTATATGGGAAAGGATAAGTAGTTTTGTTTATGGATTGACTGAAGGTCCTGAATGGAATGAATATTTACTTAAATCTAACTCTATATGTATAAATTATTCTGCCTGCTATTTTGTTTTTCCGCGGCGATTGCTGCCCAGACGCCTGTTCAGACATATAAAAATCCGGTGATCCCCCATGATTTCCCGGATCCGACCGTGATCCGGGTGGGAGAAGACTATTATGCGGCCGGTACGACTTCCGACCTGGCTCCCGGTTATCCTATCTATCATTCCCGGGATCTGGTCAACTGGGAACGGATCGGAGCGATCTTTAATGATCCTCCTGCATGGATCAAAGGGGATTGCTGGGCTCCGGAATTATACTATCACAACGGAACATTCTTTGCCTATTATACTGCACGGAAGAAGAGTGACAATATTTCCTGTATAGGGGTTGCTACTACTAAAGATATTACCAAAGGTTTCGAGGATAAAGGCCCCCTGATCGAATGGGGTAGTGAAGCCATTGACGCTTTCGTTTTCAAAGATGACGATGGAAAACTTTATATCACCTGGAAAGCGTATGGACTGGATCCGTCCCGTCCGATCGAGATACTCGCTTCCGAATTGGCAGACGATGGTTTGACTTTAGTAGGAGAACATTTCACACTGACCGATCATGATAAGGGATGGCGGGGAAATGGCGATGAAGGACAGGTTTTACTGAAACGGAACGGATATTATCATCATTTCTACTCTGTAGGGGGGATGCTGTGATAATCGTTGTGATTACCGGATCGAAGTGGCCCGTTCCAAAAGCTTGAGAGGTGACTGGGAACAATATACCGGAAATCCGATCCTCGAAGGGGGCGATCTCTGGAAATGCTCCGGTCACGGAACGATCGTACAAAGTCCGGAGGGCCGGTATTTCTATTTGTACCATGCCTATCATACCTATGATTTCGAATTTATCGGCAGACAGGGTTTATTGGACGAATTACTTTGGGATGATATTTCCGGCTGGCCCTATTTCAAATATGGCAGAACTCCATCTTTGCAGGCTGAAGTTCCTTTTGCGAATACTGTTCAAAAACGGGAAACTCAATTCTATGATAATTTTGCCACTCCGGAGAAAGATAAGATTTGGTTGTGGGATATGAACCTTCCCCGTCCGGTATTGACTAAAAATAATGGAAAACTGACCTTTGCTTCGGAAGGAACCGGGCTTTGTTTCCGGGGGATCAACGTACAGACCGGGAATTATACCATGGAAACAGCCGTAACGAATGAAGGGAATAACCTGAAAGGATTAGTTGTATATGGAAACAGTAAGAACCTGTTCACAATCGGTATGGAAGGAGGAAAAGTGAAATTGTATCAGATAGAAAAAGGGAACAGGACTGAACTTTTCTCCCAAACTGTGAATGCTCCGGAGATCTATCTGAGAGTTCAATCCATCAACGCCAGGTTTTTCCGCTTCTACTGGTCAACTGACCAGAAAGAATGGTCTTCTTTCCCGGGTGATCAGACCGCGTTGGATGGCATTTTCTTGCCTCAGTGGGGCAAAGGCGTTCGGGCCGGCCTGTTGATCGACTCCACACAATCCGGTGATTCCGGAATCTTCTCTTATTTCGTACTGGATAATAAGTATTAATGAAACTTATAGTCGAACGAGGCTTTGTAAACACTCTATCCTGAGATCAGAGAAGTCTCTCATCGTAAATTTATATCCCCAGGGGGGATCCAGCAACAGCCCAGGGCCGAGCGAAGTGAGTCCCTGGGTAAGAATAATCATCCGGTAACCTTGGAAAGGTTTCATGTCTTTGCTTTAAAGGATGCAACCCACTTGGGGGTTGATTTCCGTTGGTTTCTACCCGGGGAATCGCCTTTGGCTCATCCCCGGGCTTTTGCTGGATCCCCTGTGGGGATAATTCATACCGGATGGTTTTGAATGCCTGCTGGAGTGATATATTCTTTACAAATGGTAATTTCTGGTTTTTATTTTTCTGAGTTTTTATGTAAGCTTTTGAGAGGGGAAATAAGAAAGAAATCTTTCATAGTTCCGGAAAAGAGACGATATTTGAAGGAAAAGAAATGACTATGGAGAATCTGACGGAAGTAAATTGGGGGATTATCGGTTGCGGAGATGTGTGTGAACGGAAAAGCGGACCGGCTTTTTATCAGGTAGAACATTCCCGTCTGGTGGCTGTGATGAGAAGAGATGAAGAGAAAGTCCGGGAGTTTGCACGGAGACATCGTGTTCCGAAATATTATACGGATGCGGATCAGTTGATCCGGGACCCGGAGGTGAATGCGATTTATGTCGCCACTCCTCCGGATACTCATCTTCTTTACACATTGAAAGCCTTACGGGCAGGTAAACCTGTGTATGTGGAAAAACCAATGGCGATGAACTATGAGGAATGCCGGGAGATGGTCCGGGTTTCTGAGGAGACAGGTGTCAAACTATTTATGGCTTTTCCCCGGAGGTGTAACGATTATTTTCTCAGGATCCGTCAATTGCTGGAGGAAGGAAGGATCGGTAAGGTTCTGTCTGTGGATATCCGGTTAATCCGGCCACCGCTGGAAACGGATAAAGACCCTGCGGCATATACCTGGAGAATCAAAAGGGAAATTAGTGGGGGAGGCTATTTTTATGATATGGCTCCTCATACCCTGGATGTGCTTGATTTCCTGTTAGGTGAAATAGAAGCGGCCAAAGGATATACAACAAACCGGGGAGGATTTTATGAGGTGGAAGATCTGGTTTCCATGACTTGCCGTTTTAAGTCCGGAGTGTTAGGGACAGGCCTCTGGTGTTATGTAAGCGATCCATCACAGGAGGAAGACCAGGTGGAAATAACCGGAACACAGGGCCGGATCTCTTTCAGCTCTTTTACTTATACCCCGGTCCGGCTGACCACCTCGTTGGGTATAGAAGAATTTCCCATTCCGGCACCCACTTTTTCCCAGTGGCAGATTATTCAAACAGTAGTGGATGAATTGCGCGGGGTAGGAAGCTGTCCTTCTACGGGAGCCAGCAGTTTGCGTACAGCAAAAGTATTAGAGCAAATATACAACTCCTGATCAGGAGAGAATGGTCGCTACCATTTTTCTTCGTCCGCCGGAATAACGGAACTCACATAGATAGATCCCCTGCCAGGTGCCCATGTTTAATCTGCCGTTTGTGATCGGAATACTTATCGAATGGCCGACCACAGAGGATTTGATATGTGCAGGCATATCATCTTTGCCTTCATACGTATGTTCAAACTTAGGGTAATTTTCCGGTATCCAGTCCTTAAAGAAAGTCTCGAAATCTTCCAGAACAGTAGGATCCGCATTCTCATTGATCGTCAGTCCCGCCGAAGTATGTTTGATAAACAGGTGTAGGATCCCGTTTTCCGGCAGTGGACCCAGATGTCTCAGGATTTCATCCGTGACTAAATGAAAGCCGTAGGGATAGGAAGGGAGAGAAAATTCTATTTGTTGTGTCATGTTGAGTAAGCTTTTGTGATTTATAATCAGAAAGCAAAAATAAATAATTCTATTAGTAACGAAACAGGCGGATGAAAAGTTTAATCCGGATGTTACACCATTAAAGCGGCTGTCTTTATTTGAAAGGCGGATGAAAACCACTATTTTTGTGGCTTATAAATAAGGGGTGTGTCTGTAACATCCTAATCAGTAAAAACAGTAACAAACTATATTCAGGCAAATTGAACCACATGAAAGTGTTTATATCAGGGATCGGAGTGGTGTCCGGGATAGGGATGAATGCAGAAGAACATCTGGATTCTTTCCGTTGTGGCAGAAACGGATTGGGAAAGGTCACTCTTTTTCCTACCCGCCGGGAAGAGCCCGTATGTGAAGTGAAAGCGGATAATGCTGCTTTAAAGGAATATTTGGGAATTACTTCCCGTGAACATATTTCCCGTACGGCCTTACTGGGAATGGTTGCTGCAAGAGAGGCTTTTCAGGATGGAGACCTGGCTTCTCTGCATCCTCTGCGAATTGGCCTGATTTCTTCTACTTCTACCGGAGGAATGGATCTGACAGAGCATTTTTATCCACTTTTCAGATCGGATCACCGGAAAGGCCGGTTAAGAAATATTGTGGGATATGACCCGGGAGAAAGTACAGGGCGGATTGCTTCCTATTTAGGAATAAAGGATTTCCGTACGACGATCAGTACCGGCTGTTCCTCTTCTGCCAATGCGATCCTGATGGGTGTACGGATGATCCGGCAGGGTTTGCTGGATGTGGTCGTAGCAGGAGGAACGGATGCTTTATCGAAGTTTATCCTGAATGGATTTGCTTCTTTGGGGATACTGGATGATGAGCCATGTCGTCCGTTTGATGACTCACGGGCTGGCTTAAATCCGGGAGAGGGAGCCGGATATGTTGTACTTCAGTCAGAAACTACATTATTTAAAAAACCTTATTGTGAATTAGCCGGCTATGCCAACACGAATGATGTATTTCACGTCCCTGCTTCGCCTGAAACAGCGAACGGAGCGTTCTTCGCCATGAAGCAGGCACTGGAAAAAGCAGGTATTCAACCGGGTGAGATCGACTATATCCATGCACATGGCACAGGAATCCCTGAAAAGGATGCTTCTGAAAGCAGGGCCATCAGTCATTTATTTGGAACAAATATTCCCCCTTTCAGTTCGACCAAACCTTTTATTGGACATACCTTAGGAGCTGCCGGAGGGGTAGATGCCGTATTGAGTGTCTTATCCATAGAAAAAGGGATCCATTTTCCCAATCTGAATTTTAAAGAACCGGTTGCCGGAACAGGATTGATCCCGGTTACAGAATATAAAGAAAAATTACCGGTCCGTACAGTATTATCCAATTCATTTGGTTTCGGAGGGAATAATACCAGTCTAATTTTCAGAAAAGTGGAGAAATAAGCTATGTTTGTATTCAAAGAAAAGATCTATATCACTGCTATCGGAGCCAACTATGAATTGGATACAAATCCGGATGGAACAGACCGGTTTTCTATAAAAGATAGTCCGGCAGAGGATGTCTCAACCTCCCATCCGGCAGTAAAACCGTATAGTAGCCGGTTTATCCGGATGGGGATTGCCGCAGCCATGGAGTGTTTAGAGCAACAACCGGATGTAAAGCCGGATGCTATTCTGACTGCGACAGGATTGGGATGCCTGGCGAATACTGAAAAATGTCTGGATATCATGCTGGAAAATAAGGAAGAGTTGTTGGATCCAACCCCTTTTATGGAATCCTCTTTTAATAGTCTGGGAACACAAATTGCTGAGTTAACAGATAATCCCTGTTATAATAGTACCTATGTACACCGGGGATGTTCTCTGGCAAGTGCCTTTCTGGATGCTGCTTTATTAATCTCAGAGAAGGAAGCAAAACATGTGTTGGTTGGTGCGGTTGATGAACTGACACCAGCTACGGCAGCTATTTTTAAGCGTTTGGGTATCTGGAAAAACCAGGAGCCGGGAGAGGGGGCTGCCTTTTTCATGCTTTCCGGGGAGCCGGGAGAAAATCAGTATGGAGAATTAGCTGCCATAGACCTCTTTAGTGGAGTACATCCGTCAGGAGAAGTCTATCATCTGATATTGGATACACTCTGGAAGAATAAAATAGATGGGGCCTATATTGTCACCCCGGAGGAATACAAAGCGGTTTGTGGAGAATATTTCACCTCTATCTCTTTTCCTGTGTGGGGTGTTGCTAAACGGATCCAGGAAAAAATATGTGAATGTCCGGTGGTGATTTATAACTCCTTTCTGGAGAATCATTCCTTGATCATTATCAAGCCCTGACCCCTGTTCCCCGCGCAGGCACAATTAAATGTATAGATTTGCGTTAAATTAAAATATAGAAAAATATCGAATGAGCATGAATAAAATCAGATTTGCAGTGGTAGGATGTGGGCATATAGGAAAACGTCATGCCGAAATGATATCCCGTGATCCTGGGGCTGAATTGATTGCTTTATGCGATATTCTTCCTGTTGATAAACTGGGAATAGAACCGTATGCGGTTCCTTTCTTTTCTGATATAGTAGAGCTATTGAATAGCTCTTTAGAGATAGATGTCATTAATATCTGTACTCCGAATGGTTTACATGCACAAATGGCTATCCAGGCTATCGAGGCCGGTTGCCATGTGGTGATAGAGAAACCGATCGCCCTGACCGCAGCGGATGCGGAAAAGATTGTGTTTACTTCTCTTCGTTATCATAGACAGGTCTTTTGTGTGATGCAGAACCGCTATTCTCCCCCTTCGGTCTGGCTGAAAGAGATGGTGGATTCCGGAAAATTAGGGAAGGTCTATATGGTTCAACTGAATTGTTACTGGAACCGGGATGACAGATACTATAAATCCGGTAACTGGCATGGTGATGCGGAGTTGGATGGTGGAACACTTTTTACCCAGTTCTCCCATTTTATTGATATTATGTACTGGTTATTCGGGGATATCTGTAATATCCAGGCCCGTTTTGCAGATTTCAATCATGCTCATTCGACTGCTTTCGAAGATTCAGGAATTGTGAGTTTTGACTTTGTGAACGGAGGATCCGGGGTGCTGAATTATTCGACTGCTGTGTGGGATAAGAATCTGGAAAGTAGCATGTTGATTGTGGCAGAAAAGGGTAGTATAAAAGTCGGTGGACAATATATGAACGAGATCACCTATTGCCATATAAAGGATTATGAGATGCCGGAGTTGGCTCCTACTAATCCGGGAAATGATTACGGCGCCTATAAAGGTTCTGCCCAAAACCATAATTTCGTGATCCGGAATGTGGTACAGGTTCTGTCCGGCTCCAGAGAAGAACCCATTACTACCAATGTAATGGAAGGCCTGAAAGTTGTAGACATTATCCAACGGATCTATGCCCTGAAAAATTAAATATAAAAGAATGTCTTAAACATCTATTAAATAAATAAGGGATAAAATAAAAATGGAGTTTTTATAATGTTATATTTGTATTCTCACCTAACAACTTAAATTGAGAATGCTATGAGAACGATCTGCCTACTCCTTGGTTTCTGTTGGATCTTTACTTCAGCGGCCGCACAGAATGATACATTGACCGGTGTATTAAGAGACAAAAATGATCTGCCTATTAAAGGGTTTAGTGTTATTTTGGGAAAGGATAATCCATTGAAAACCAAGACAAATAAGCGCGGAGTATTTATGTTTAACCGGGCGGATCTTCAGGATACCCTTTATATTCATCTGAAAAAATCCAAAAAAGATTTTGCTGTGCCGGTAAATGGTCATCCCTACCTGACAATCACTATTTTTAATGAAGAAGTGAATACACTTTACCAGACAGAGGCAGATGCTGATTTTATGGAATTAATTAACTTTAACCGGAACAAAATGCAGAGTTCAGACGTTATTACTAAAAGTCAAATAGTAAAAAGTGGTTGCCATGATGTCCTTTGTCTCTTAAGACGAGTAGGGGGTGTCCAGGTAAATAGCGATGGCTCTGTAATAATTCGTGGAAGCTTTTCCTTTGTTAACTCAACAGATCCTTTGATCGTAATTGATGGTGTGCAGATGAGAGATGCAGGTATCTTGAGGACTGTGCCGGTTGAAACCATAGAACAGTTAACCGTTCTGAAAGAGGCAGGGGAATATGGTGTCCAGGGTGCCAACGGAGTGATCGTTATCAAGACCACCAGATAACGAGGTAAAAACAAATATGAGGGTATTTCTTAAATGGGTAGGGATCATATGTCTTATACCGATCGTCCTGGTATTATTATTATCGGTCCTGTTATACATTCCACCATTTCAGAATTTTGTGATAAGCAAGGCGGTTGGCTATGCTAATCAGGCAACCGGACTGGATATTAGTGTCCGGCGGCTTCGCCTGACTTTTCCTCTCAAACTCACTGTCGAGGGGATGCAGGTAATTTCCCCTCCGGCAGACACTTTACTGATCGCAGAAAGGATGGATGCCCATATTAAACCGATCCCTCTGTTACGGAAAGAGGTGACCTTCCATGCATTTGATCTGGAGCAAGTGGTCCTGAATACCGATACCCTGATTGATGGTGTACACGCCCGGGGCTCTTTTAATCTATTAAAATTATCTGCTCCGGATCTCAATCTGAATGATGAACATGTAAGAATTAACGGGGTTGAGTTGTCCGATGCAGATATTTCTGTTGTCCTGACTACCCCTCAGAAAGAAAAAGCGGATACTGTTTCGGCTCCGGTTAACTGGGTAATTGACCTGGAAAAGATCACTTTCCGGAAGGTGGACCTGGCACTGGATATGCCGGAGAGTCAATTGAATATTACCTCTTATATCGATAAAGCGGATCTTTCGGATGGAAAGGTCGATCTGGCACAAACCGTTTATACGGTAAATGAATTTTCCCTCTCCAACTCCTCTGTCCGTTATAATGGAAATGAGTTACAACCTACTGCCGGATTAGATCCCATGCATCTGGATCTTACGGATCTGAATATCAAAGTGCAGGATATTTTATATAGCGATACGGCTATGAGTGCCCGTATTGAATCGTTTACGGTACAGGATCGTTCCGGACTGGTAATCCGGCAACTGGAAGGAGAGATCCGGAGTGATAGTCTGACGATTGAAGTTCCGGAATTGACCTTGCAGACCGGTGAATCGGAATTGCGGTTGATGGCGTCTGTCCCGTGGAGTGCTTTGGATAAGGAGCCCCAGGGAAATATGAGAGCCCGGTTGAATGGATATGTAGGAAAAGGAGATATCATCAAAGTAGCCGGACAATTACCGGAAAATATAAGGAATAGCTATCCGGACAGGCCCTTATCTATTGTCTTAGGAGCAGACGGTACGATGAATGCACTTCATATTCAACAATTAAAGGCAGACCTGCCGGGCGCCTTTTCTCTGAATGCTTCCGGGAATATAAATAACCTGACGGATAGTATCTGGCGTGCTGCGGACATAGTGTTAAGTGCTGAAACAAGAGACCTGAGTTTTGTGGAAGGATTACTTCCCGATTCTACCCGTCAACGAATCCATATCCCTCCCGGTATTAAATTATCCGGAGAGGTACAGTTAGCAAACAGGGAGTATCGCGGGCGGCTGTTGATGACGGAAGCCAGGGCACGGATCAATTTGAATGGGCGGTATAACCAGGCGTCGGAAAGTTACACGGCTGATCTGAAGATCAAAGATCTTCAACCGGATCATTTCCTCCCTCAGGATTCTTTGTTCCTGCTTTCGGCAACGATCCAAGCGGACGGAAGAGGTACGGATCCCTATAGTGGTTCTACCCGGATGAATGTGCAGGGTACGATCGAGGAGGTGCAGTATGCTTCCATGCACTTAACGAATGTGGCTATTGCGGGTTCTCTGGCTCAGCACCAGGCTAAGATAGAGGTGGACAGTGAGGATCCGAATGCGGACCTGGATCTTTTATTTGAAGGAACTTTTCAGAAAGATCTGCTAAAAGGTTCGTTGACATTAGATGTGGATACGTTGGACCTCCATGGGCTGCATCTCATACAGGATACGATCATGACCTCTTTCCAGATGTTTGCAGAAGTGGAAAGTAACCTGAAGATGGATTACCTGATTGATCTTACGCTGGGAAACTGGGAGATCACTACGGCTACTTCCCGGTATAATCCGAAGATTGTGACTCTGCATGCGCAGACCAATGAGGATACGACCCGTGTTTCTCTTCATGCCGGTGATTTAGGAGTATATCTGACAGGAAATGCGGATATTCAATCTATGATCGGACAGTTCTCAACAATCTCTACAGAGATAAACAGGCAATTGCAGCAGGATACGGTCATCCATATTACAGAGATCCGGCCTTTGTTCCCGGATATGCATCTGGAGATTACTGCCGGACGGGATAATCCGTTGTACACCTATCTTTCCCAGTCTGAAATTAAATTTAGTGAATTGTATGTAGATGGTACCACTTCCCCGGAAGACGGTCTTCAACTGGATGCCGGATTATATGGGTTTATGAGGGATACACTCCGTATTGATACGGTCCAGTTGGAGATACGGCAGGATACGGCCGGATTGAATTACGATGTGGAAGTGATCAAACACCGTTACCGGAACCAGCAGCCCTTCTCGGCTGGTGTTGCCGGTGTCGTAAGAGATAATTATGTAGACGCCGGCTTCGAATTCCGGAATGAGAAAGATTCAATCGGATTCCTTTTAGGGGTAAGGGCTAATAAAGTGGCAGGTGGTATCCGGATTCAACTGTTTCCGGATGATCCGGTGCTGGCTTACCGGGATTTTCAGTTAAATCCGGATAACTATATTATTTACAGGAGTAAGACGGATATTGAGGCAAATGTCCGCTTCATCGGAGAGAAGAATGCCTCTTTATGGATCCATTCTTCTCCGGAAAGTGGGACGATGGAGCAGTTATTTGCAGAGATCAGCCAGTTGGATCTCTCTTCTCTTTCGGATATTCCGGGGTTCCCACAGTTGGACGGTGTGTTGAATGCTTCGGTCCGGTATGAACCGGAAGATAGTACGTTCCTTGTTTTTGCTGATATTAATATAGATACACTTTTTTATAATGGGGGACGAGTAGGTGAAGTCACGTTGAATGCCACTTATCTGCCTTTGGGAAACGGACAACAGCAGGTGGATTTGCATATGTTCCGTGACCAGGCAGAGGCACTGTCAGCGACCGGGATGTATACTTCCGGAACACCGGATCATATTTCCGGTACGATTAATCTGCACGCCTTCCCGATGGCTATGGTTTCTCCGTTTGTTCCGGATCAGATGGCGGAGTTTTCCGGTACATTGAACGGGGAAATGACGATCGAGGGAAGTACCCAGGCTCCTGACCTGAATGGCTATCTTCAGATGGATACAGCTTCCATTTTTGTAGTACCCGCCGGTATGGCCTTCCGTATAGATGACCAACGGATTCCGGTGGAGCAGAGTCTGGTCACTTTCAATCAGTGGAAGATCTATGGAGAAGGGAATAATCCGTTTATTATAGATGGTACGGTCAATCTGAGCCAGGTCTCCCGCATTATGACCGACCTGACGCTTACGGCTGACAATATGGAATTACTCAATTCGGAACACACCTCGGAAAGTCTGGTATACGGCCGTTTACTGGTTAGTCTGAATTCGACCATCCAGGGACCTTTAAATGGACTGGAATTAAGAGGGGATGTTCATCTGCTGGGAGGAACGAATGTGACGTATGTGTTAACGGATTCTCCGTTGACCGTGCAGGACCGTTTGGATGGGTTGGTCACTTTTGTCTCTTTTGCGGATACGGTGAATCTCCGTCCGGACCGGAATCAGGCGCCACAGGCACCTGCCGGAATGGATATGCTTATTTCTATTCAGATCGATCAGTCGGTCCAATTGAATGTAGATCTGACGCCGGATCAGTCCAACCATGTAGAAGTGACCGGTGGAGGGGATCTTACGTTTCAGTCTACCCGGCTGGGGGATATGGTACTCAACGGACGGTATACGATCTCAGAAGGGACCGTGTCCTATACACTGCCGGTAGTACCACTGAAGGACTTCTCCATCCATGCAGATAGTTATGTGGAGTTTAATGGTAACCCCATGAATCCGACCGTGAATCTGACAGCAACCGAAAGGGTGCGCGCTTCTGTGGCAGGTGAATCGGGTAGCCGCATGGTCAACTTTGATGTGGGTATCGTAGTGACAGGGAACCTGGAGGATCTGTCCCTTGATTTTACGCTGGCTGCTCCTGAGGATATTTCCGTGCAAAATGATCTGGCCGGAATGGGACAGGAAGAGGTTTCCAAGCAGGCGGTGGGTATGTTAGTGACAGGCCGGTATTTAGCCGGTGGCGGTGGAAGTACCAACTTTGATATGGGGGATGCATTGAATACCTTCCTGCAGAATGAAATTGGTAATATTGCCGGAGATGCCTTAAAGTCTGTGGATATTTCTTTCGACTCGGATACGTATAACGATGGTGGTGAATCAAGAACAGATTATTCCTTTCGTTTCTCCAAACGTTTCTATAATGACCGCATACAGGTGGTGATCGGGGGCCGGGTCTCTACGGGTAGTGACCTGAACACGGATAATACCCAGTCTTTTATTGATGATGTGTCTGTTGAATATCGTCTGGATGAAACGGGCACACGGTTTGTGAGAGTATTCCATGATAAGAATTATGAAAGTTTGTTGGAAGGAGAAATTGTAGAGACTGGTGTTGGATTAGTATTGAGGAAGAAAATGAGATATCTGAAGGAACTTTTCATATTCAGAAAAAATAAGAATAAACCTGTAAATGACGAAAAGGAGGTAGTCACTGCCAGATGAGAAGCATATATCACATACAGAGCACCGGGACAGAGAGGACGCAAAAATGGCGGGTTTTTTCTTATCGCTTTTTGATTTGCTGTTTAACAGGATGGCTCCTTATTTCCTGTTCGACTACTAAAAATCTTCCGGAAGGAGAGGTGTTATACATGGGAATCAAAAAGATAGAAGTGACGGATGAAGATAAGTCTAAGGCCGGAGATGAAGCCTTAGATGAGGTGGAAGCTGCTTTAAAGTATCCTCCAAACAATGCGCTGTTAGGGAGTTCTTCCGTCCGGTTTCCCCTGCCTGTCGGGTTGTGGGTGTACAATGCTTTTGTAAACAAAGAAGGAAAAGTGGCCAGATGGATCTTTAACCGGTTTGCAGCCAAACCGGTATTTATCAGCACTGTGAATCCGGAAGTCCGGACAAAAGTGGCCTATAATTTATTAAGAGAAAACAGTTATTTTGACGGGGGAACCTCTTTTGAAGTGATTCCGGATAAGAAAAATGAGCGCAAGGCAAAAATCCGGTATACCGTACAGATGGGACATGGGTATACCTATGATAGTATTCAATACACCCGCATGAGACACCGGATCGACACGTTGATCAAATCCACACTCAATGAAACGCTTCTTCATAAAGGAGATAATTTTAATGCGGTGAAGCTGGAAAGTGAGCGAAACCGGATCTCTAAAATGTTAAGGAATAATGGATATTATTATTTCCGTCCGGATTATATTGTTTATCAGGCCGATACGCTGTTAGTTCCGGGTAAGGTTTCTCTGCGGGTGGTACGGGAGGATAATGTTCCCCGGATTGCGATGCGTCCCTGGAAGATCGGGAATATCTCTTTTGACCTGCATGGTTTTTATAATGAGGAACCTACAGATTCCATCTATTATAAAGACCTGAAGATCCGTTATGAAGATAAACTCCGTGTTCGTCCGGGCGTATTGTATAACCGGCTGAAATTTCAGACAGGAGATCTTTTTACACAGGATAAGCAGGATAATACTCAGAAGGCTCTTTCTTCTTTAGGTATTTTCCGTTACGCGGAGATGCAATTCTCACCCCGCGATACTTCCCGGCGTACGGATACATTGGATCTGACAATAAAAACAGTATATGACCTCCCGCTGGACGGTGAATTTGAAGTCAATCTGACCACTAAAAGTAATGACCAGACCGGGCCGGGTGCTGTCTTTGGACTGACGAAACGGAATATGTTCGGTGGGGGAGAGATCTTCGGCGTTCAGTTGAAGGGATCTTACGAATGGAATACGGGTAACCGGGTAGACGGGAATTCTTCCTCTATTAACAGTTATGAGATTGGTTTGAGTACGACATTGAGTATCCCGAAGATCCTTTTCCCCGGTTTTATTCATAAGGAATACCTTTATCCCTCCAGTACGAATTTCCGGTTGTATGCGAATTTGCTGAACCGGGCAGGTTATTTCCGGATGCTGTCGTTTGGTGGAAGTGCGGTCTATGATTTCCAGCCTACCTTAGTCAGCCGGCATTCTATTACGGCTTTCCGGTTGTCATATAATCTTTTGCAACATACAACAGGAGAATTTGAGGATATAACAGATGAAAATCCAGCTTTGTATCAAAGTTTGCAGAGCCAGTTCATCCCCCAGATGGGATATACGTATACGTATGATGACGGACAGGTTCCTTCCCACCGCAATCATTTCTGGTGGCAGACGTCTGTTTCCCAGGCAGGAAATATTATCAATGCGCTTTATTCGATCGGAAAAGATTATAATAAAGAGGGGAAAGAGCTTTTCAATAATCCCTATGCCCAGTTCATCAAAGGGACCAGTGAGATCCGTTATACTTATAACATAGACCGGAACCAGGCGATTGCCAGCCGGATCATGGCGGGCGCTATCTATAGTTATGGAAATGCCCGGGTGTCACCTTATAGTGAACAGTTTTATGTGGGCGGTGCGAATAGTATACGTGCCTTTACCATCCGGAGCATCGGTCCCGGTAGCTTTGTGCCGAAAGACGATAGTAAGTGGGCCTTTTTTGACCAGACAGGAGACTTTAAGGTTGAAGCAAATGTAGAATATCGTTTTCGTATTATGGGAGATCTGCACGGATCTGTTTTCTTAGATGCCGGAAATGTCTGGTTATTACGGGATGATCCGAACCGCCCGGGAGGAAGATTAAAGGATAGTAATTTCTTCAAGGAATTAGCACTCGGTACCGGAGCGGGCCTCCGGTATGACCTGAATTTCCTGGTCATCCGGTTTGATGTGGGAGTCGGATTACATGTCCCGTATGATACGGGTAAAAGCGGATATTACAATATTCCGGAATTTAAGAAAGGGATGGGATACCATTTAGCGGTAGGTTATCCGTTCTGATGATTCATTCGCTATCTCCTGCCTGGAGGGGATAAAAAGGAATTAGAAAAAAACAGGTAGGAGAATTCAGGGCCAGGGTGTAAACTTTTGCTCTAATCCTGCTATTGTTCGTAATTATTTTTTAGTTTTACACCGGAAAACCATACAAGTATTATACACTATCCCGGCTATTGGAATATACCATGAAAAATAAGATGAACTCCTGGTCTGTTTTTCAACGATATGCGTTGATCCTTACTTTTTGTATAAGCTTTTCTTTTTGTGTGGCCGGTAATCCTTTGGATTCTTTACTGACAGAGTTGGACCAGACCATCCGGAATGAGGAGATCTATACCCAACAAAAGGTCAGCTATATTGAAAATCTTCAGTTTAAGTTATCTGCTGCCTTTTTAACACCGGAAGACCAGTATCTGTTATATCAGCAATTGGCTAAAGAATATGGGATCTTTCGCTGTGATACGGCTATCTACTACGCGAACCAGCGATTACGCCTGGCAGAGGAAATAGGAAATACGGACTGGATACAGGAGAGTAAATTCCAACTGGCTTCTATGTTGGCGAAAGCCTGTATGTTTGAAAAAGCGATTGATTTACTCCGGACGGTAGACCAGGCTGTTCTGGCTCCTCATTTGCAGGTGCTGTATTATAAGACTTTCCGCGATACGTATATTTATTATTCCGAATTTTACCAGGAGGGGTATGAAATTCATGAGATCTCCCGTCTCCGCGCTGCGTATCAGGATTCTTTACTGCGGGTAGTCCCTACTCCCTCCTTTGATTATGTCCTGGCTTACGGTACGTATTATATTGAGACCGGAGAGTTTGACCGGGCTGAAGAATTGTTGTTATCGTATTATGAGCGGTTGCGGCCGGATACCCGGGATTTTGCTCTCTTGGCTTCCATACTGGCTTATCTGGCAGAAAAAAAGGAGGATGAGTGGCAGCGTAAGGTGTATCTGGCACAGTCTGCTATTGCGGATATCAAGGCTGCTAATAAAGAAAATATTTCCCTCCGTTTTCTGGCGCACCTGCTGTTTTTGGACGGAGATATTAAAAGAGCCAATGTGTATATTAAGAAAAGTATGGATGATGCCAATTTCTTTAACGGACGTTTGCGTAATACCCAGACTTCCATGGTATTCCCCATTATTAATGAGGCCTATCAGACGGAGCGTTTGCAGCAGCAAAAAAAGCTGATGCTTCTCCTGGGCGTGGTCAGTCTCCTGTCCTGTATACTTATTATTACGCTGGGCTTTATTAAACGGCAGATCAACAAATTATCCAGGGCACAGCAGGAGATCTTACAGATCAATGAGCGCCTGAATAAATTAAATACGGATCTGCAGCAAGCGAATCGTATTCATAAAGAAATGAACACGAACCTGAAAGAAGCAAATTATATAAAAGAGCAATTAATAGGCACCTTCCTGGAGATCTGTACGGAATACATTGATAAATTCCAGAAATTTAAAGTGTTTGTGAACCGGAAGGTCAAAGTAGGCCAGTTGAATGATATTTTGAAAGTCACCGGAAAGGCAGATAATGGCAGCCAGGAGTTGAAAGATCTATATGCCAATTTTGATAAAGCATTCTTAGCCATCTATCCGGATTTTGTGGAAGAGTTTAATAAACTTTTACGGGAGGAAGAACGGTATCCGGTAAAGGAAGACCAATCATTAAACCACGAATTACGGATCTTTGCTCTGGTTCGTTTAGGCATTACGGATAGTACTAAAATTGCCACTTTCCTGCATTATACCCTACGTACGGTTTATAATTACCGTCATAAAGTCAAGTCCAAAGCTTTCCACCCGGATGAGGATTTTGAGGAGCGGATCAGACAGGTCTGCCAGCCGGATTTGTAGAAAATCCGGTGTCAGGAGCTATTTTTTGTGGTTAGTAAGGGAGAGGGAAATTTACTTCCCTTTCGCTGTCTGGTATTTGTAATGAATTGATTATTAGGTTATTATTCTCTTGTTTGATTCCCGGAAATTTACTTCCGGTTTACTTCTGTCTAAAGGTATCCCCATAATCTCCTTTTATTTGTAGCTGTTGTTGACCCCGGTAAACCGATGGATTACCGGTAATCTTATTAATCTTAAAAACTATATCAATGGAAAAGAGCAACGCTATTAAGAAAAGAACCAGGTGGGATCAATATCCCGTCCATTTCTGTTTACTATTCTTTAGCTTATTTGTTTCACTTAATCTTTTTGCCCAGCAAGTACCGTCAAAGGAGTGGTGACGGATGATTTCGGTGACGGAGTGATCGGTGCCACTGTTTTGGTGAAAGGGACCCCTAACGGTACGATCACCGATCTTTCCGGTGAGTTTACCTTATCCGGCCTGAAACCGGATGATATGATTCAGGTATCTTATATCGGGTACAGAGACCAGGAAATAGCCTATACCGGCCAGCAAGTGATCCGGATCACTCTGCACGAAAGTGTGGAAGCCCTCGATGAAGTAGTCGTCGTAGGTTACGGATCGCTCAGTAAAAAAGAATTATCCAGTTCTATTGTACAGGTAAACCGCAGTGATTTCCAGCAGGGAGCCATGAGCAATCCCATGGAGATGTTACAGGGAAAAGTCGCTGGTTTGAGTATTAATTTTACCGGCGAACTTAACCAGGAAGAAACTGATCTGGCCAGTGCATTACAGATCCGTGGAGCGGCTTCTCTGACAGCCTCCAATTCCCCCCCTGATTATTATCGATGGAATTGCCGGAGGAGATTACCGGAGTTTGTCTCCCCAGGATATTGAATCCATCACTGTACTTAAAGATGCCGGTTCGGCTGCTATTTATGGAACCCGTGGTGCCAATGGGGTGATCCTGATCACCACCCGCCGGGGATCCGGCCAGGAAGGAATCAGCCGGATTACATATGATAGCTGGTTTGGAGTGAATGTGGCTAAACCTAAACCCGACATATTAACACCTGAAGAATTCCGGCAATATAACCGGGATACGGATTACGGTGCTTCTACGGATTGGTGGGACCTGCTGTTACGGGATTTTAGTTATGACGTCAATCAATATCTGAGTCTGGACGGTACGACCAAAAACGGTTCCTATGGCGCTTCTGTCAACTACCGGAAGGTAACCGGTCTGGATATGGTAACAGCCCGGCAGGAATATGGCGGACGTTTCAGCATACAGCAAAGAGGATTAGATAACTGGGTCGAACTTACTGCCAGCCTGAATGCCCGTAAGGTAAAAGAAGATAAAGGACAGGCTTCTTGGGGAGGTGCCCTGACTACCAACCCGACCATGCCGGTCTGGGATGAATCAACAGGAAATTATTATCAACCCACTTCTCCGACAGGGGCTTCCAATCCGAAGAGCCAACTGGATCTGGTGGATAAGCAGGGCGACCGGAACTACATCCTGGGTTCGGCGGAATTAAAAGTACATATTCTGAAACAGGCCAATCAATCCTTGAATGTGTCCCTGAATCACTCCCTGAACTATAATGATTATGATTATTATGAATACAATCCCTCTACTTCGGCTGATTCGTATTGGAACGGATATACCGGAAAAGCAGAACGTAAAAACCAGAAATGGTGGACTAACCGTACGGAATTGTTGGGTAACTACACCTTAAGCCTCGAGGATCATGATTTTAAGATCGTGGCAGGATACAGTTATGAAGAAAGTAATTTTGAAGAACTGAAAGCGGTAAACAACAACTTTGCATTTGACCAGACCAAATGGAATGACCTGGGCTCGGGTACGTACCTGAAAGAAGGAAAAGCAGAGCTGGAATCCAAAAAGAACAGTGCTAAACTAATCGGTGTATTCGGACGGATCAACTATAACTGGAAAGATCTGTTAATGGCATCTGCTTCCTACCGGCATGAAGGTTCCACCAAATTCGGACCGGATAATAAATGGGGAAGTTTTGTCGCAGGATCCGTAGCCTGGGAAATGGCCAATATGCCTTTTATGCAACAGGTACAAATGGTGGATATGTTAAAACCACGTGTTTCGTATGGGGTAACCGGACGTTCGGATTTTGACCCGTATCTGTCTCAGCAAAATTATAAAGCAGAAGGTAATTATTACATGGATGGACGGTGGGTAACCGGATATGCTCCTGCCGTGAATGTCAATCCGGCACTGGCGTGGGAGAAAGCCGTGGTTACTAATATCGGGATTGACTTTTCTTTCTGGAACAGGCTCCGGGGATCTGTAGAATATTATGACCGCCAATCCCGGAACCTGCTCTATAATTATACGGCTCCCCAGCCTCCGTTTGTCCATGAAAAGATTCTGGTAAATGTGGGAACCATACAAAACCAGGGGGTTGAAATAAGTTTAGATGGGGATATTCTGAAAAAGACCCCTGTGAAATGGAGCTCCGGGATCATTTTATCTCAGGGTATCACTAAACTGAAAAAGCTGTCCAATGATGTGTTTGAGGCCAGTTACCTGAATATAAAAGAAAAAGGCGGCCCGGGTAGCAGTGAATACTATTTCCGGGTAGCAGAAGGCGGTAAGATCGGCCAGTTCTACGGGTTACAAACAGCAGGAGTCGATGCAAACGGAAACATGCTGGTCTATGACCGGAACAATGAGATCATCCCGATCGGGGATGCACAGATAGAAGATAAACGGTTTATAGGAAACGGAGCCCCGAAGGTTTTTCTTTCCTGGAACAATACGTTGCGGTATAAACAATTTGACCTGAATATGTTCTGGCGGGGCGCTTTTGGCTTCGATATTTATAACGATCGTCTGTATGGTATGGGGCTGGAAGGCGCCGGAAGCTCTAATATTCTTCGTTCAGCGTATGATACTGAATTAAAGCATCCCGGTGGACTGATCTCTTCCTATTTTCTTGAAAAAGGAAATTTCTTTAAACTGGAAAATGTGACGGTAGGCTATAACCTGCAACCCCGTGAGAATAAGTTTATGAACAGCATGCGGGTCTATCTGTCGGCTAAAAACCTGTTTACGATTACCAAATATTCAGGAAATGATCCTTCGATCGTTGCAGTAAATGGCATTGATCCGGGAGTAGATAACTCAGGAGCTTATCCCCAGGCCATGGTATTTACCCTGGGAGTGACTATCAATTTCAAATAAAAACAACCTAAAAAATAACGCGATGAAAAAAGCAATATATATGGTGTGTAGCTGTTATACTGGGTATAACCTTACAGTCCTGCTTTGATTTAACAGAAGAGGTGCATAGTGAAGTGCCGGCTTCTGAATATTATGAAGACGAAACCAGCGTACAGAATGCCCTGGCTTCTATTTATTATACAGGTTTTATGAGCTATGCGGAATATTTCTTTTACCTGCAGGAGTTTTCTGCTGACCAGGTCGCCTGGAGAGTATGGAATGGAGGATTATGGGGCTATGATGACGGAGAAAAATATGTTCTTTCTGTGCATAACTGGTCACCTGCCTCCTCTATCATCCGTTCTTCCTGGGAAACAGCCTGGAAAACCATCGGGATGTGTAATGTGATCCTGGAAGATCTCGAAGCCCTGTCTCCGGAGGATATAAGGCTGACAGAAGAAGCACTGGAAAGTTATAAGGCGGAAGCCCGTACCCTGAGAGCCTGGGCCTATTATAATGTGTTCGAAGTCTGGGGAGGAGCTATTCCTTTATACACGGCTGCAGAGATGGATGATATTCCGGCCAGTGTGGACCCTGACTTTAACCAGGGCTGTCAGATCATCTTTGACTTCCTGGTCGCTGAACTGGATGAATGCTTACCCCATTTACCGGTCAATAAAGTGGAGCGGATGAACCAGGCTATGAACCGGGTATTAAAAGCACGCCTGTTGTTCAATGCCAACGTATTTATTAACGAAGACCGCTTTGCAGAGTGTGCCACCGTGTGTGAAGCGATCCTTGGGGGAACTTATGGAACATATGCCCTGGCAAATGATTACAGGGATCTGTTTAATGTCGGAAATCATACTTCTCCGGAAATAATTATGGCTTTTGCCAGTTCGGAAAGTAATATGAACGGAGGGTGGATGCGGAACATGCCATTTCTGTCTTATAATATCTGGGATTACCTGGGTGGGACCTACAATGGAGTCAGTGGATGGAATTGTGTGATCCTGGCACCTTCCTATGATAATACAGGAAATGTATTGGAACTGGGTGGCACGGATAATCCAATCTGTTTCTTAGATGCTCCTTATAATGACAAACTGGGTGCTGTGTATGAGCGGTTTGATGACCGTGACATCCGTAAACGAAATTATGAGTGGGATACAAATGAAAATAATTACCATGGCATGTTCCTGAAAGGGTTGATCACAGATACGGAAGGAGTCCCTCTGCAGGCAGATGCAGACCGGGACGGACAGGATTTGGTGTATGTAGACCAGTTAGGAACCTTTCAGAACATAGGACGGAATCTGGAAACAGTGATGTCTTCCCGCTGGGGAGAAACCAATTCCGGCTTACGGTTAATCAAATATCCGATGGCTCCTGCAGTCTTTGATTTCCGGAATGCTTATGAAATAGAGTTCCGTTTGACAGAAGTCATTTATATGCTGGCTGAATGCAGGATGCGTGCCGGTGCTTCGGATGAAGGAAAACGGTTGGTTGACCAGGTGAGAAAGCGGTATTATTCAGATGCGGACTGGAGTCTGGTGGAAAATGATCCGGGGCCTGGATTCTCTTCCTTTGATCTGGATTGGATGTTAAGTCAATGGGGGCTGGAATTCCTTTGTGAAGGACGCCGTCGCCGTACCGATCTGCGCAGGCATGATAAGTTCACACAGGGGCAATGGTGGTTCTTTGGCCGTGCTACGGAAGATGGCCGTCTGCTGCCTGCACAACGGGAACGTAAATATGAATGGTATCCTCTTCCGGAATCCGCCCTTATGGTAAACCCGGGTTTGGTACAAAATCCTTTGTGGAAATAAGAGGGTGTAGGTTAGGGTACGGAGCCCCTGATTTTTCAGGTTCTGTGCCCGTACCGGCTCTGTGTTTATTGATTTTAAATCCGTTGATATGAAAAAGTATATATGGCTCTTATCCTGTATTCTGCTACTGGGTTGTTCCGGCTTTTCTTCTGTAAGTGAGACTTCCCTATCCCGGTATCAGTTACCGGATCTGGAAGATATCGTGATCTATCAGGTCAATCCCCGTGTTTTTACGGAAGAGCGTCCTTTCCGGGCAATCAGTTTTTACCTGGATTCCATCAAACAGTTGGGAGCCAATGTGATCTGGTTTATGCCGATCCATGAGACCGGAAAAGAGAAGTCAGTCAATTCTCCTTATTGTGTCCGGGATTACCGGTCGGTGAATGCTGAATTCGGAACAATCGAAGAGTTCAGGGAATTAGTCCGGGAGTGTCACAGGAAAGAGGTGGGGGTGATCATTGACTGGGTGCCTAACCATACGGCCTGGGATCATCCGTGGATAGAAAATAAATCCTGGTACACACAAAATGACCAGGGAGAGATTATCTGGCCGGAGGGTACTGACTGGCGGGATGTGGCCGACCTGAATTATGATAATATGGAAATGAGGCTGGCGATGATTGAGGCCATGAAATATTGGATAACCGATATCGGAATAGACGGGTTCCGGTGTGATGCGGTGGATTATGTACCTGCTGATTTTCTCCGGCAGGCAAATGATACGTTGTTGGGGATACCGGATACCCGGTTGCTTTTATTAGCGGAAGGCAAACGGCCTGACCATTTTGAAGCGGGTTTCCAGTTGAATTATGGCTGGGATTTTCACCACCGGATGCGGCAGGTCTTCCTGAAAGAAATACCAGCCTCCTGTCTGTTTGAAGCTCACCGGGAAGAATATGCAGACATACCGGCCGGTAAACATAAATTACGTTTTAGTACGAATCACGATGAAACGGCAGGCCAGTCACCGGTTCAGGAGTGGAATGGTGAACGTGGATCTATGGCAGCCTTCGTGATCTCTGCCTTTATGCCGGGGTGTCCTATGATCTACAGTTCACAGGAAGTAGGCTATCCGGACAAGATCAACTTTTTTTATCCGACCCCTATAGACTGGTCCATGAATCAGCCACTCCGGGAAGAATATAAGCAGTTGATGGCTATCTATCATACCCACGAACCCCTGCGTAGAGGAGAACTCCATACCTATCCGGATGACCATATCCTGCTGTTTGAAAGAAGGGGACAAGGCCGGAGTTATTTAATTGCCGTGAATGTAAGGGATGAACAGCAGTCCGTTCCGGTACCGGCTGCATTTGCAGGCAGCTCTTTTCAAAACCTGTGCACGGTTGAAGAGGGACAGATGCCGGAACAGCTCCTGTTAGACCCGTATCAATATGTTATCCTGGAAATCCGCTGAAATAAGCAGGAATGGAAAGGATTCCCTATCTTTAGAAACGAATGCTGCAAAATTAAAAATATGAAAAAAGAATATTAACTTTTTTCCTCTGTTATGTCAGTGTAGCACTGGCTATAGCAGATATCCAACGGGTAGAACCTGCTTTCTGGTGGGTGGACATGAAAAACCCGGTCTTGCAGGTGATGGTATATGGAACGAATATTGCTGCCTCCAGAGTATCCCTTGAGTATCCCGGAGTACAACTGGATGAAGTAGTGCAGGTGGATAATCCGAATTACCTCTTCCTGTATCTGAAAGTCACTCCGGAGGCGCAGCCGGGCACCTTTGATATCCTGTTTCGTGACGGAAAGAAAACACAAACCTATACGTATGAGTTAAAGCCCCGTGCTACTTCTCCGGGAGCCGCCGGTTTTACTCCTGCGGATGTGATGTATCTGATCACTCCGGATCGTTTCGCGAATGGTGATCCTTCCAATGATAATGCCTATAAGGATGTAGTGATAGACCGGAATCAGCCGAATTCCCGTCATGGAGGAGACCTGAAAGGAGTAATGGACAGACTGGATTATATCGCCGACCTGGGATTTACTACTATCTGGCTGAATCCTGTGCAGGAAAATAAACAACGTGGCGGTTCCTATCACGGCTATGCGATTACTGATTTTTACCAGGTAGATGCCCGTTTCGGAACGAACCGGGAATATTGTGATCTTATTGAACAGGCCCACCGGAAGGGACTGAAAGTAGTCATGGATATGATCTTTAACCATTGTGGCAGTGATCACTGGTGGATGGAAGACCTGCCGGCCAAAGACTGGCTGAATCATCAGGAAGCTTTTGAACAGACGACGCATTACCTGTGGCCCGTGATGGATGTACATGCCCCTCAGACGGAAATTGATGCTGCTGTAAACGGGTGGTTTACCCGGGGCATGCCTGACCTGAACCAACGGAACAGGCATCTGGCTACTTATCTGATACAAAATAGTATCTGGTGGATTGAATATAGCCGTATTGATGGGATCCGTCAGGATACTCATCCCTATGCGGATTTCGATTTTATGGCCCGTTGGTGTAAAGAAGTGCTGGAAGAATATCCGGAATTCAACATTGTCGGGGAAGCCTGGTATTCAAAGGTTCCTGCTACAGCGTGGTGGCAACGTAATTCTAAGGTCAGCGATAAAGAAAGCTATCTGAAAACCATTATGGATTTTGGGCTGACTTTTGCCTGTGAAGAGGTTTTTGCTATCCGGGATGAGGAAGCCAAAGAACTGAATCCGGGACATTTTCGTGGTTTCGGAACGCTGTATGAATTACTGGCGCAGGATTTTTTGCATGCGGACCTGGATAACATCCTTATTTTCCTGGATAACCATGATCTCAGCCGGTTTGTGAAGAAAGACGAAACCGATCTCCGGCGCTATAAACAAGCCCTGGCATTTTTATTAACTACCCGTGGTATTCCCCAGCTTTATTATGGTATGGAAATTCTGATGAGCGGAGAAAAAAGAGAAGGAGACGGAAATCTCCGGAAAGATTTTCCCGGCGGATGGCCCGGTGACCCGGTAGATGCATTTACTAAGGAAGGCCGGACACCCTTGCAGAACGAAGCCTGGGACTACATGCAGACCTTGCTCCAATGGCGGAAAAACAATCAGGCGGTTACCCAGGGCAAATTGATCCATTACACACCGGACCAGACAGGATGTTATGTGTATGCACGGATAAAAGAAGGGACCACTGTGCTGGTTATCCTGAATGGCCATGACCAGGAAGAAACCATAGACATGTACCGTTTCAGAGAGGTGCTTCAGAATAGCAGGACCGGGCGTGAGGTGATCACCGGGCAACCTATGGACCTGAGTGGTTCGCTGGCTATACCGGCTAAGGGAACCTATATCCTGGAGCTTCAGTGAATACTTCCTCCCGGGTAGGAGAGGTCTTATGGAAAGAAGTTCTTTACAGGATGAATACTTCTTTTTAAAAATATATAAGAGGAAGAGTTTTTTAAGCCTCTTCCTCTTATATATGTAATCATCGTCCGAAACCAGGAAACCTATTCCTGATTAGCCAGATGATTGATTAATGGATTGGAATACATTTCCAGTATTTTAGTACGCAGGAATGCTTCGTCTTTATCGGGTAATACAATTTTATCCAACTGGCCCTGCAAATAGGCTTCAAAGAATTTTTTGTCTTTTAGTCCGTAATTGGTACTGAACCGGTTGGTTCCGGTCAGCAGGTCATAAGCAACATAATTGCATGGATAGAAACGATAATGTTTATATATTTCCCGGTCAATAATACCGGCAACTGTGCAGTATAATTCATTTTTATCCATTGCCGGATCCAGTTGGGATAACTGTTCATTAATGGGAGAAGTAATTGTGAAATGAACCCTTCCCTTGTCATTCAGGATTCCGGTTTCCATGTTGAGAAGATCATCCCGTTTACTTTTCACAAAATCAGGGTTGTCCCGTTTTTGCTGGAATTCCTGTGCTTTCAGGAAATCACAGGGATCATACTCATAGGAGATAGCTACCGGAACAATATTAAGTTCCATAAGGTTGGACAGAATATCCCGGGTTCCTCCCATATTGAGCATTTTAAGAATACTGCTCTGGGTTTTATCGTTGGAATCTTTGGCACGTCCTTCCCGCTGTGCGATCCAGACCGATTCTTTGGTATCTCTTATGGTATGGTGAATATAGGAAGAGAGTTTCCTGCTTTCCTCCAGTTTCTGACGAACGGAAACACTTCGTTTGACAATAAAGCTGTTGTTCAGCCGGACTAAGGTTTCAATCCAGGGGCGGATCAATAAGTTGTCCCCTATGGCCACCTGGGTTAATCCGTAGCCTACATCAAACAGCATGACATTCAGGAAAGAGGCATCCAGTACAATATCCCTGTGGTTGGAAATAAAGGTACAGGGTTCATGGTGTTTGGGTAGACGGCTGCGTCCGGATATCGTCAATGAGAAGGTCGTGTTTTTAGCAACCATCATCACTGTGTCATAGGCCAGTATTCCCTTGAATTCTTCTTTTGTTTTGCAGGTATGCATTACCTGAGAAAATTCATCCCAGTTCAGATCCGGCTTAATGTAACGAAAAGCCCGCTGAAAATCTTCATTCGCAATTAATTCCTCAATTGCACCTTTTACCTCCTCATTTCTAAGTGGCCGAATATCGTCGAAATTCGGGAAATCAGTTTCTTTATCCATATATGGTAATAATTGATAATTGATAATTGATAATTGACAGTTGTGCTTTTTATCGATTATCTCTTACTAATTCGTTTTCTATAATTTCAGACATGACCTCTTTTATCTCCAGTCCGGCTGCTTTGATCTGCTGCGGAATGAAACTGGTCGCTGTCATACCGGGATTGGTATTGATATCGAGCATAATAGGTTCTTCTCCTTCCGGAATGATGTAATCGATCCGTATGATCCCTTTTGCCCCCAAAAGGTCATATATTTTTGAAGTCGTGTGCTGGATACCGGCTGATAATTCTTCCGGAATGCGGGCTGGAGTAATCTCTTCTACCTGGCCGTTATATTTTGCATCGAAATCAAAAAACTCATTTTCTGTTACCACTTCCGTCAGTGGAAGAAGCACCTCTTTCCCCTTTACTTTATAACATCCGCAGGTCACTTCTGTTCCTTGAATAAAACGTTCGATGAGCACCTCGTTCCCTTCGGCAAATGCTTTTTCAATAGCTGCCTGGATTTGAGATACCTCTTTTACTTTGGTGACACCGAAGCTACTGCCGCCGTCATTGGGCTTGATAAAAACAGGTAAACCTAACCGGTTCACGACCTCTTCGTTGGTCACCGTTTCACCTTTTAATAAACGAATGGAATCTGCTATACGGATATCAAAATTCCGTAAATAGTTGTTACATACAAATTTATTAAAAGTGAGCGCACTGACTAACACGCCGCAGGAGGAATAAGGCATTCCGATCATATCAAAATATCCCTGTAATACTCCATCCTCGCCTGGAGTACCGTGGATCGTGATATAGGCAAAATCAAATTGTCTGATCTCACCCTGCTCCCGGAAACTAAAGTCATTTTTGTCGATTGGAGTATGTGTCCCATCCGGCAGAACAACTTCCCATCCCTCTTTCTTAACGATTGCAATATATAAATTATATCTCTCTTTATCAATAAAAGAATAGATTCCTTCTGCACTTTTTAACGATACAACAATTTCGGAGGAATAACCTCCGGCTACGATTGCGATGTTCTTTTTCATGGTCAGCCTTCTTCTTTATAGGCGTAGAGACGCCATTTATTGATCAGTCTCATCATATCTCCCGGAATTTCCGAATCGAAATTCATTTCTTCTCCGGTGGTCGGATGAATAAATCCTAATGTTTTAGCATGTAATGCCTGGCGGGGGCATACGGTGAAACAGTTTTGTACAAATTGTTTGTATTTGGTAAAGGTCGTCCCTTTCAATATTTCATGACCTCCGTAACGGCTGTCGTTAAAGAGGGTGTGACCGATGTGTTTCATGTGGACGCGTATCTGGTGGGTCCTTCCTGTTTCGAGGCGACATTCAACGAGGGTAACATATCCCAGTCTTTCGAGTACTTTGTAGTGAGTGACAGCTGTTTTTCCCTGGTCTCCTTCCGGGAATACGGTCATTTGCATCCGGTCTTTCGGATTTCTTCCAATGTTTCCTTCAATGCGTCCTTCCTCTTCTTTCAGTGTACCCCAGACCAAAGCGTTGTAGGTCCGTTTCGTTGTTTTGTTGAAAAATTGCAGGCTTAAGTGTGCTTTCGCCTCCGGGTTTTTAGCGATCAATAGCAGACCTGAGGTGTCTTTGTCAATCCGGTGTACCAGACCTAATTGGGGATCATTCGGATCATAGAGAGGTTCATCCCTTAAGTAATAGGCTAAAGCGTTCACCAGAGTCCCTGTATAATTCCCATGACCCGGATGCACCACTAAACCTGCCGGTTTATTAATAACCATCAGGTCAGAATCTTCATACACGATATCAAGTGGAATATCTTCCGGAATGATCTCCAGTTCCCTCCGCGGACGATTCATCACGATGGATACTACATCCTGCGGCTTTACTCTATAATTACTTTTTACCGGTTTTTCATTTACCAGTATACAACCGGCTTCTGCTGCTAACTGAATACGGTTACGTGTGGCACTGAACATGCGGTCCACCAGAAATTTATCTACACGTAGTAGGGATTGGCCTTTGTCAGCAACGAAGCGGAAATGTTCATAGAGCTGAGTTCCGTTCTCCCCTTCATTTTCCGGGGTTTCACTTTCCATCAGATCATCATCCCAATCTTCTACAAAGTTGTTCATATTAAAACCAGTTTTCTACTTCACTATCTAATGGTTGTACCGGGGCTAACATATCCAAAGAATCCTGCAACATTTCTTCTGCCGTCCGTCCACTGCTTACTTTCAGTGTTAAGGAGGAGTTCAGCGGAACCATTTCTCCGGCATTTACCGTCCGCCCGTTTCTATCAACGCCGATCGCAAGATCCCGGTATTCTCCCGGAACATATTCTGTCTCTACTCTTTCAAAACCACTTGCCTTTAATAAGGCATAGGCCTGTCTGAGAGATAAGTCTGTTACTTCAGGTATGGCTCCCATCTGGGATGTCATGGCATTTACAGTAACGAAAACAATCCGGTCTTCTTTTACTTTGGATCCGGCAGCCGGAACTACTTCCACAATCGCTCCCGGTGTTACATCTTTCGCAAATACGGAGTCGATGACATTATAACGGAGTCCATTGTTCCTGAAAAATTCAGCGGCCTGTTCAACTTGTAATCCTTTCACATCCGGAACGATCACTGCTTCATTGTGGTGTGTATATACTTCCAGCCATTTCAGCACCGCATAGATTAACACAGTGGTTAATGCAACTGCAAATAGTAAATTCAGCAGGATCGGATATTTTAACATCCAGGTCTTTAAGTTTCCCATACAAATCTATTATTTAACGGTCCCATGACCGCATCAAAAGTATGAAAAAAACATTATATAGCAGCCATATTGTTTTGGACAAACGCATAAAAACAAAGAAAGTAAAGGCTTTTTAATGAAACCTTTACTTTCTTTATAAGATTTTACAGACTGGATATATTATCCGTTGTATTCGTCTGACACAGTTAATTTAGCTCTACCTTTTGCACGACGTGCAGCTAATACTCTACGTCCGTTGGCAGTAGCCATTCTTGAACGGAAACCGTGTTTGTTTTTTCTTTTCCGGTTGGAAGGTTGAAATGTTCTTTTCATTTTATTATAATGTTTATTATTTTACATACCAATTCGGGCTGCAAAGATATAACCCTTTTTTTAATAAACAAACGCTTAGCAGCTTTTTTCCGGTAAACAAACAATACGAATTCTATAGAAGGGTGAATAGTAAAATGAAAAATAACTATTAGAAGAAGGTGAAAGGTAAGTTTGATGTGCTGAGAAATATATCTTTTGCAGTTTATATATCTTCTCTATTCATAATTAAGTGGAATAAAAA
>JAJQEE010000097.1 GCA_021201865.1 Tannerellaceae bacterium
ACTAATTATATAGAATATACACCACAATATATTGAAATGAAAAATGTAATTTTGCAAAATTATATTTGAATATAGAATTGACATGGAGAAAATTAATGTGAAAGACGCGAAGGGAAAACTTGGCATTCTTGTTGTTGGGGTCGGAGGAGCGGTTGCTTCTACCTTTATCACCGGTACACTGGCAGTCCGTAAAGGGCACGGCACTCCGGTAGGATCTCTGACACAGCTTGCGACCATACGTTTAGGTAAACGGAATGAGAATCGTTTCCCCAAAATCAAAGATGTAGTTCCATTGGCAGGTCTGAATGATCTGGTATTCGGAGGCTGGGACATCTTTGAAGAAAATATCTATGAAGCCACTAAACATGCAGAGGTTTTAAAAAATGAAGACATTGAGGTTGTAAAAGAGGAGTTAGAAGCGATCAAACCGATACCTGCTGTTTTTGATCAGAACTTTGTGAAAAAACTCCATGGAACACATGTTAAAAGCGGAGCCACCCGCTGGGAACTGACAGAACAGTTACGGGAAGACATCCGTAATTTCAAAGCGGAAAACAACTGCGACCGTATCGTAGTCATCTGGTCTGCCAGCACGGAGGTATATATACCGATGAGCGAAGAACATGAAAGCCTGGCTGCTTTCGAAAAAGCATTAAAAGAGGACAACAAAGAGGTAATCGCACCCAGTATGTGCTACGCCTATGCTTCTATCGCGGAAGGATGTCCTTTTATCATGGGTGCACCAAACCTGTGTGTAGATATTCCCGCGATGTGGGAATTTGCGGAAAAGAACCAGGTGCCTATCTGCGGTAAAGACTTCAAAACCGGACAGACCATGTTGAAAACGGTACTGGCTCCGATGTTGAAAACCCGTATGTTAGGGCTGGAAGGCTGGTTCTCAACCAACATCTTAGGAAACAGAGACGGGGAAGTATTAGATGATCCGGGCTCTTTCAAAACCAAAGAAGTAAGTAAATTATCTGTGATCGATACGATCCTGCAAATGGATGTCTATCCGGAACTGTATGGAAACATCTACCATAAAGTACGTATCAACTACTATCCACCCCGCAAAGACAACAAAGAAGGCTGGGATAATATCGACCTGGTAGGCTGGTTAGGCTATCCGATGCAATTAAAAGTAGACTTCCTTTGCCGGGATTCTATTTTGGCAGCTCCTCTTTGCCTGGACCTGGTACTGTTCTCAGACCTGGCCTTACGTTGCGGATTTGCTGGTATCCAGCATTGGCTATCATTCTATTTCAAGAGTCCGATGCATACACCAGACCGTGTTCCGGAGCATGACCTGTTCATCCAGCACACGATCCTGAAAAATACATTACGAAAGATCATTGGAGAAGAAACAATCGACTATCTGGACTAAAATAACAAAATTGAAAATTGAGAATTGAAAATTGAGGATGAACCGTTCTTCAGTTTTCAGTTTTCAATTTTTAATTTTCAATTGATAAATAATGGATTATGCAATTATCGCCGCCGGAGAAGGTTCACGGCTGGCACAGGAAGGAATTAAATGGCCTAAACCATTAGTGCGGTTACATGGGGTGACTTTAATAGACCGTCTGATCAGTATTTTTCTTAAAAATAACGCAACCTCTCTCCATATTATCGTAAATGAAGAGATGAAAGAGGTACAGGAACACCTCCGGCAGTTAGCGTTACCGGTTCCTTTCCGTCTGCTTATTCAATCTACCCCCAGCTCCATGCACAGTTTTTATGAGTTAAGCCGGGAGCTTCCGGGTGATCGTTTTTGCCTGACAACCATCGACACGATTTTCAAAGAAGAAGAATTCAGTAAGTATATACAGGCTTTTCAGGAAGATGAGGTTTCAGACGGACTGATGGCTGTTACTGATTTCATAGATGACGAAAAACCGTTATATGTAAACACGGATGAAGAGTTGACCATCCGGAGTTTTTCAGATCAGGCTGAACCTGACAGTCGTTTTATTTCAGGTGGGATATATTGTTTAAAAAGACCGGCTATCCATGTGCTGGAAAACGCCATGCAACAACATGTTTCACGCATGCGTAACTACCAGCGGCAACTGATCACGGAAGGATTAAAGCTAAGCGCATATCCGTTCAGTAAGATCATTGATGTGGACCACGCAGAAGATATCGAAAAAGCCGAGCTGTTTTTAAACGAATAAATGATAATGATAAAGCATATGGAGAAAATAACAATAGCAGGTATCCGTCGGGGAAATCAATTCTCTCCGAACCATATCGGAAATGATGCTGCTATTTTTAACCTGACCGCCTCCCATCTGAGAGAGTTGGGATGTGTGGTAAACGAATATACCGAAACAGATCTGATGGAACGGGAGATTCAGGAAACACGGATCTTTAATATGGTCCGCGACCTGAGATCAGTAGAAAAGTTGCAACAATTAGAAGACAAAGGATGTGAAGTTGTGAACTCCGGGTATGGGATTCAGAACTGTACCCGTGAACGCATGACACGGCTGCTGATCACCAACCAGATTCCGCATCCGGAAAGTCTTATCTTACATACCCATGAGGACCCTACCGCTGCTTTGGAAGAAAAGGGTTTTTATAATTGCTGGATCAAACGGGGTGATTTTCATGCGATCCACCGGGAAGATGTGACCTATGTCCGTAATCCGGCCGAAGCGAAAAGTATACTGCAGGAATATGCGCTGCGTGGGATTGAGACGGCTGTGATCAATGAACACCTGAAAGGAGACCTGATCAAATTCTATGGAGTGACAGGAACCGGTTTCTTTTACTGGTTCTATCCCTCTTCCAATGACCACAGCAAATTTGGTCTGGAACAGATCAACGGAACAGCAAAAGGGATCCCATTCGACGAACATGCGATGCAGGATTGCTGCAACCAGGCGGCTAAAGTACTGAACATCCATATTTACGGAGGAGACTGTATCGTTTCCGAAGACGGGACCATGCGGATTATCGATTTCAATGACTGGCCCAGCTTTGCTCCCTGCCGTAACCAGGTAGCCCCTGAGATTGCCAAACGGATTTACCACTTACTGTGTAAATAATGAAAGAACAGACAAAGAAACCAAGTATAGAATCGACACTCAAGTCTTTAGACACCGAAGAGTTTATTGATATTCATTTCTACAGACCCATAGGCTATCAATGGGCACTCTTTTTCCATAAATTAGGAGTCTCTCCCAACGCGATTACGATCGCCTCTATCTTTATAGGGATCGCAGCCGGGATCTGTTATTATTTTCAGGATCTTACGGTTAATATCTTAGGGATGCTCCTGTTAGTCTGGGCCAACTCGTATGATAGTGCAGACGGACAATTAGCCCGTATGACAGGTCAAAGTTCCCCCTTAGGCCGCATTTTAGACGGTTTCTGCGGAGACCTGTGGTTTATTTCCATTTATGCCGCGATCTGTTTACGGTTAACACCGGAATGGGGGATCCGGATCTGGATATTAGCGGCCATAACCGGTTTCTTTCATAGTAAACAGGCTGCGATGGCTGACTATTACCGGAATGTACACCTCCTGTTCCTCAAAGGTAAATCCGGAAGCGAACTATCCAACTCGGCCACATTAAAGGAGAATTATAAGAAACTGAGCTGGAAAAAAGATTTTATTTACAAACTCTTTGAAACGTTCTATATCAATTATACAGTAGGACAGGAACAGCTCAGTCCAAAATTCCAGCAGATGATGCAGGTGCTCCGGGAGAAATATGATGGAGAAGCTCCTGAATGGTTCCGGAAAGCCTTCCGGGAGAAAAGTCTTCCTTTGATGAAGTATACCAATATGCTCTCTTTCAATACACGTGTGATCGTGCTATTCATTAGTCTTTTCATCAACATGCCCTGGCTCTATTTCGTTTTTGAGATGACTGTACTGAATATAATGCTGGTCTATATGATCCTTACACATGAAAAGTTCTCCAAAGAATTCACCCGGCAATTAACTTCACAAAAATAAAATTATGTTTGATATACAACAGATCAAAGGGATTATTTTCGACTACGGAGGTACCATTGACAGCAATGGAATGCACTGGGCTGAAGTCATCTGGAAAGCCTATGAAGAGATGCAGGTTCCGGTCAGTAAAGCTGATTTCCGGGAGGCCTATGTGCACGGAGAACGTACCTTAGGCAAAACACGCTTGGTTCTGCCTCATCATACGTTCCATGATATGCTGGAGATTAAGATCCGTTTGCAGGGAAACTGGCTGGCGGAAAATAAAAAATTCCGGTCTGTTGTAGATATAGATTCTTTTACCCAGGAGATCGCAGCCCGTTGTTATCAATACGCCCACCAATCCATTGACGCGACAATCCCGGTATTGGATCAGTTGAAAGAACGCTATCCCATGATTTTAGTATCTAATTTCTACGGGAATATAGAAGCCGTATTAGAAGACTTCGGATTGTCTTCCTACTTCCGGACAATCGTAGAATCGGCAGTTGTAGGTGTACGTAAACCAGACCCGGAGATATTCGCATTAGGTGTCCAGGCCATGGAACTACCGGCTGAGAACATCGTAGTGATCGGTGATTCCCACGATAAAGACATCGTCCCGGCTACCCTTGTAGGATGCGCCACGATCTGGCTCAAAAGTCTCGGCTGGACTCCTTACACCGGAGAAGAAAAAGCAGATGTGATCATCGAGGATTTTAAAGAACTGGCCCAGGTCTTCCGGCTCTGAAAAGCAGATCCTATGCTAAATAAATTTCTACACTTATCTTTTATAGGCCGGAGGCCTACTATATGTCAGACCCCAGCAACGCTGCAGGGCTGTTAAGTTCTCTTGGAAATATCT
>JAJQEE010000088.1 GCA_021201865.1 Tannerellaceae bacterium
AGTCGCAATAGCGCAGCAGGTCTTCGTTGGTTTGTACTTTTGGGAAGTTCTCTGTAATGAGGGGAACTACTTTGTCGGAGTGCTCCAGGTTTCCGTCCCGATAGAGTTCAATCGTGGTGTCGTCGCCCAGAGCCAGTTTGAATATTTTGAAATATGCCTGATGATAGGGGGCATTCTTGTATTCGGTTTCCGAATATACTGGTTTGTATATAGCCGGTAGAGGTACCGTGTTATTTTCGAAGTTGATGGCTCCGTTGGAGCTGGTAATCCGTACGGTATAGCCGGAACCGGATGGGGTTTCGCTGCTGCCGGAAGCGGCCAGCAGGATGTTGATGTTGTTGGTATCGCGTACCATGGGTATTTCTATTGTTTGGTCTGTATTTGGTGTGACGGTAAGCGTGGCTGCGCCATAGAACAGGTCGGTGGGCATGGGGGGTATTTCTCCGTTTGTGTCTTTTATAAGGGTTACTCCCGGTTTGTCCATACCGGGGGCAGGGTCTAATTGGTAGGAGGTGGGGTCGGGGTTGCCTATGGCTATTATTTTGTAGTCTCCTTCTTCTATTTCCAGGGTGAGGGTGTTAGAGGGTTCCAGACGGGTGGCGTCTATTGGGATGTGCTTGTGGTAGACCTCGTTGGCATCAAAGAAATAGAGGAACAGGTCGTTGACATGGCCTGTGAAGAGGTCTGTGTACTCGGGATTGAAGGTGTATGTGAAATGTAACCGGATCGTAGCGCGGCAGTTGTCGTTGTCTTCTTTCAGGCAGGATACTGACAGAAGCAGGAGACAGACTGCTGCCAGCGCATTTTGGGGCAGGTGTGTTTGGTGTCGTTTCATGTTTTTGTTTTTTGTTTTTATTCTCTTCCTTCTGAAAGACTGTGTAAAACTTTCGCTTTATGAGGTTGGCTCAAAAGTCCGCTTTTTGGGGGATTGGGTTATAAATGGTAAGCCATGACCCCGGATGGGGTCTCATGTGCATAACCGCGGGTAACACCCGGGGTAACATCTACCTACTCTTTCTACACCCCGGATGGGGTGCAACCTACCCCGGGTGTTACCCGCGGTTATGCACATGCAAGTCCTTTGGACTTGTTGGCTTACAAGCTGGAACTTCATTACAGTTCTGGTGCGATCCCCGCCTTCGCGGGGAACAGGTAACAAGGGACTTTGGGATCAGCCTCTTGTAAATCGTTAGATCCCTCCTTCCTGTGCCCGGGGTATCCAATCTTCTACGTGGATCTCTGCCTGTAGGTAGGTGTCTACATCGAGGGGGTCTTCGGGCTTTTTAACGGCGGGCAGTTCATTTTCGTTTGGCTCGCCACAACCGCTTACGGATACAATGGTGACGGACCACATGGTGTTGCGTTCGATTACATATTTATCTATATCTGCAATCGAATTCTCCGTATCGGTTATGTAGAGGTCGTAATAGGCAATTCCATCGGTATATACCATGACTGTATCGGTAGCAGCCGGGGTGGGTGCGGCATGGTAAAAGAGTGGTGTGTATATATCGGTGGTTTTATTTTTTACCCGGTAAAATGTGCCGGTCGCATTGGGGTTGGTTGCGGTAGGCGACTCGCCGGCTGCATTTACTAACTCTGCGGGTTCGTATTTTCCACGGACTACAATGTACGTGGCGTTGCCTTTTCGTGGCTTTTTGTTGCTGTTTTCAAGCATGTAGCCAATGGAGGTAGTGTTAAATATATTGCCTGTACCTACAGAGGTTGTTTTATAGGCTGCATCGGCTTCTCCCCAGTACCGGGTGGGGACGATGGTTGCTTCGTCGTAGAAGGGGGTGACCAGAAACCCGTCGTCGCGCCTGGAGAAAAGGCGGGTTTGTACCGGGTTGTTTTTGATTTTGTACATGACCGGGTTGTCAGTGGTGTTAATAAGGGTTCCTACCGGCTCCTGCGATTGGGGGTTGAATTCAACACCAATTTTGGCAACCATCCGGTGTACATCAATGACAACTGTATTGGCAAGGGGGGGCAGTGCCCGTACCGTCCCATTCACCTAAAGTGGCTGTTTCTGCATTGCTGTTGGACATCCAGAAATTGCTGGCTACAGCAATTGCATTGGAGCCGGTTAGTGCAGGGGTGTCTTTGAGGGACTCCAGAAAATTGAGCAGGGTGGTGCTGTTCAAATTGGTAGTGGGCAGATTGACAGGTAGTATATTCACCAGTGCGAAGATGGACTTCATACCGGTGGTAGCCTTAAATACTCGTTGTTCGGGGGTCAGGGGGTTGGTGGGCGTAAAGGTTTCCTGTGCTTCGAGTACGCCTACTACATTGAACACGTAGACGGTGACTTCGGTGACTGCTTTTTTGGTGGCAGTACCTCCGTTATCCGTACCTCCGGTACCATCCGGGAAGAGGCCTTTGGTTTCATTATACCCCGGCAGATACATTTCAATCTGTGCGTAGGTTGGGATTCCTTCTACAACTGTTGGGGTGTCGTCTTTATCTTTGTTGCATGCGCTTAGCATACTGGCTGCTAAAACTACAGCCATACTTGTTTTTAATTTCATGACATTTAATTTTATAGTGAATAATTTGTTTTAAATCCATATTTCTCTATCTTTTTTTCATGTTTTAGTAGTGTTTGCTGTTCCAATTGTGGGTGTCTTGTACGCAGCGGACGGGACGGGCGGCGGCGCGGTAAACTAACCAGGATATGTTAAGCTCTTCATTATCGCCTCTTACGCCGAGTGCCTCACCGTCTACGATTTGAGAGCCAAAGAGATAACCGCCCGTCATGTAATTTCTTAGTTCTGCGTATGTGCCTGAGGAGCCGGAAGGATTTCTCAGATAGCCGGTAGAGGGTAGATAGAAGCGGTTGGTGTTGGTGAGGTTGGCCCAGGTTCCTCTATTGGGCGTGAAACTGTAATAATCTCCCAGATTTGCATAATCGGAAGGGGAATTTTTGCCTATTTTCCAACCTACCGGGCAGGGGTCGTACAGGCCTTTCATTCCTTCTTTATCTGTCCATAGGAAGTCGTTTTGGTCGGTCCGGCTTATGCTGGTTGTGTACCAGTCGTTCAGACCGGCAACACCTGTGTAGTAAATGGTGGGGTTCTGGATGCTATTCCGCAGGTTTTTGGGTTCGGATACGGTCTGGAAGGTGGTGTATACCCGTTGGTTATTGGTGTTTACTACACTTAGCTGATTGTTTTCGTTGAGGGTATGTGTTCCTGCAGTGGATAGTTGCCGGGGGCCGGGGATGGGGTCTTTGCGGCCGAATTGGTAGTAGAGTCCTCCTATGGCGGGGGATACGATGGGTTCGGCTACGACGGACTGGTGGGGGTCGAACTGGGTGTAGGAGATGGTTGCTCCGAGGTTGTAGTCCATATGTACGGGTGCGGGGTTGATGCCTGCGGCGGTGTTGGTGAATGTTTTTCCCCTGGCGGGGGGGTTGGCGGGGAAGTAGTCGGTTACCCAGATGTGGAACGACCATAGGATTTCATTGCCGTTTTTTATGGCTATGAGGGCATTGCCTAACAGGTCGCGGGTGTTCTGCCGGTTGTCACTCCATAGGCTGACGCAGTAGTCGCGCCAATCGTTTTGTCCGCCTTCGTCTTTGAATTCAAATGCGCCGCTTTGTATGAGCCCTGCGGAGGTTTGCCAGATTAATTCGGCGGAGAGGTTGAGGGGGCCTGATGTGGCGGGGTTGAGTTCGGTTTCGAGGTCGGCTTCCCATGCCCAGAAGAGTTTGCGTATGGGGAAGGTGATTTTGCCATAGCTACCGGGCAGGTTTCCTCCTGTGTAGTTTCCTCCTCCGTTGCGTACGCGGTAGGAGTTGGGGTCCTGGGTGACGGCTATAAAGGTTTTTGTGAGGGGTGGGGCTATGCCGGCATCGTCGGTGAAGGTGAGTTTCATTTTGCGCCCTGCCCTGCCTATTCCGTAGAGCTGGAGACTGGAGTTGAGGGCGGGTGTTTCTACTTGTACGGTAAATTGGTTGCCGTCTTTTTTGTCGTTTCCTCCGGTGGTGTTGAGTACGGAGGTGAAGTCTTGTCCGTTGGTGTTCATAAATAGTTGGGGGAGTTCGGTGGTTGCGCCGGTGATTTCCCATGTGGTGTTGGAGCGGACGCGGAAGTTGTATTCGTGGCCCATGTAGTAGAAGGGTTGGGGGTCGTCAATGACGATGGATATGCATTCGTGCCGGATATAGATGGTGCGGGTTTCGGTTTGCTGGCCGTTTTCTACGGTGAAGGTGACGGCTGCTCCTTCTTCGAGGAAGGGGTTGCCGGTTTCGGGGTCTACTTCTGCCCGCTGGAATGCATCGGGGTTGATTTCGAATGTTTGTTCGTTGGTGCTCAGGGTGGCTCCGGAGGTTAGTCCGGCCGGTAGTTTGATGAGCCGGTTACCGAGCATACTTATATCTACCTGGCATTGGGGGCCGTTCCATTTGACGGTGAACCGGGGGTTGGTGGAGGCTGAGCCTCCTCCGTCGAGTGGGTTGCTGCGAAAGAGTACTTCGTTGATGGGTTCGCGGGTTTCGGGGTGTATGATTTCGAGTGAGATGGCGTCGAGGTAGGATTGCTCTACGGGTAGGGCATATTCAAGCTTTCCGGCGGAGATGAGCAGGGTGGCTTTGCGAGGCTCACTGGCGTTATCGTAGGCGCTGGCGGTGATGTCTATGTTGCCGTCGTCGGTTGTGCCGGGGGTTGTCCGGTCTACCTGTAGCCAACTGGTTCCGCCTTGTTGTTCGATTTTCCATTGGAGGGGGTTGTCTGTTTCTATGTGGAGTACTTGTGTGGCGGCGTCTTTGTCGAATTCCATGGTTTCATGGCTGATGGCGAGGTAGTATTGTCCGTCGAACAGGATGTTTTCGATTCCGCCGTCGTCGAATACGAGGATGCGGCTTACTATGTTTATGGGCAGGCATTGGGCGGCTTCGGCGGGGTCGTCGTAGCCGGGTCCGTTTACTTCTTCTATGGTGAAGGTGTATCCCCGGTTGCGGATGAGGGGGATAAATTCATTGTCTGCCTGGGGGGTGCCTTCGTTTTCGCGGTTGACGAAGTCGATGCGGTACCAGGTGGTGGTGCCGGAGTTTTTGTATTCTCCTCCTACGAGCATAAAGGGTTTGTTGCTTTCGGGTTGTCCGTCGCTGGGGTCTTGTTCAAAGATGTATATTTCGTTGTTTCCGGGCCCGTATTGGAGGGGTTGGGTGTGGCGCAGGGCTATGGCCGGGAGTGTGGGGGGTGTCTGGCCGGGTATTACTTGCCCGCTCCGGCGGAGGTTGTAGAGGTGGATGTGTTCTACGGTGAAGTTGCCGGGGTCGTTGTTGGTGAGGTTGATACGGGCTGTCATACGGGTCATGGGGATGCCGTTGAAGGGGTTCTGTCCGTTACCGATAACGATGCCGGAACTGCCTCCGCTGACTTCGCCGTGCATGGGTGCCGGGGTGGGGTTGGTGGAGCTGGCATTCCATTTGCTGCCGTCGCCCAGTGTGGCGGTGAGACCTTGTTCGATGTCGGTTTTAGGGGTTCCGTCGGTCAGCAGGGACGGGTTGTTATTGAGTATGTCGCCGCAGTTGGCGAGCAATACGATGGAGGAGTAGGTGCCGGCTTTGAGGGTGGCTGTGATGGTGTATTTTTTTGTCGGTAGCATTACGGGTGATGCCGGACGGGCCTACTTCGACGCTAAAGTCGAGTTGTTCTGTGTTATTGGTAGTTACGAATCCGAGGAATGTCATGTGGGTGATGGCGTCTTCCTGTTCGTCGTCCATCGCACGGGTTTCGGTGCCGTTTTTTTTGGGCACATTCAGGGTGAAGATGGCCTGCCCCTGGGGATTGGATTCGGGTGGCAGGAGGTCTCTGTCATCGTCTCTGCATGCTTGTATGAAGAGCAGGCTTATCGTGAAAGCGATGAAATAGAGGAGGCTGTTATTCTGTTTCATAATGTTATGTTTTATTTATTAATTTTCTTTGGTACATCGCACCGGCATGGCATTTGCCCGGAGGAAAGGGTTATTTGTGTTAACACCGTTCCGTGGACGGCTCAGTCCGGCTCCCAAAGCCGGATTATCATGGGGGGGGAGTACAATTATACAGGAAGTTGCTTTCTTGGTCTCCTGTGCTTAAGGTGTGGCGCCCCCAGTTCCCTGCCGCGTCTACTGCCCCGGCATAGAAATATACGGCTGGGTCATCAATGGTATTATCATAGTACTCTCTTGAAATAATCCGGCCGTTGGAATGTCTAACTTCCGAGGAATTGAAATGAGTGGCCATATTGGTCCATTGATTCGTTGGCTCGCCCCATTTGTTGCCGGTTACTCTCCAGCCTTCGGGGCAGGGGTCGAATATGCCTTTGTTGTTTTTATCGTCGTTCCAGAGGTAATCGTTTTGATAACTTCTGTGCTCCCGGTTGGTGAACCAGTCCTGATAGCCGCTGGTTGCGCGGTAGAAGAGGTCGGGGTTGTTGAGTGTGTTGCCGAGGTTGTTGGCTGTGTTTACCTCGGGGGAACCGGTGGTAATGGTGCTTACCTGCAGGGGGTCTTTCCTGCCCCATTGATAGAACATGCCGTGGGTGGAGGCTCTCCATTCTTCTGCTTTAGTTTCGAGGGCACCGAGGTTGCGGTTCATGAATTGGGCGTCCCGGGTGGTTTGGGTGTCGCCGGGGTTGTTGGAGTCCGGGTTGTAGCCGGTTATCCAGAGGTGCCATGTGTATAGCCATTTTCCCTGATGGGTGACACCTACTACGGCGTTTCCGCTGACGGTTGTGTTGTAGGGGATGGTTACGCGTAGTACGTCTTCGAGTATGTTGGAGTTGTCGTGTACAATTTCTGTTTGTATGTTGTAGGTTTGCTGGGGGCCGTTGAGGTCGGTGTTGAGGTAGACGGCAGTCCATTTGGTACCGGCCTGGAGGTCTGTAGGGGCGATGTTGCCTAAATCCTGTCCGGCATAGATATCCCATGCCCAGAATAGTTTGCGGATGGGTATGTCTACGGTGCGGGCGGCTGCACTGCCGGCCGGGTTGAGGATGTAGCAGTTGGGGTCGTTGTGTACGCCGGTGATGGTGAAGGGGATGCGTCCGGGGATGCGTCCTTGTGTGTCGATTAAGTAGAGGGTGGTTTTGCGGCCTGCCCACCCGGCGGCGGGCATGTTTCCCGGGGTGGTGGCGGAGGTGGTTGAGTAGAGTAGCTGGTTGCCGTTGCCGATGTCGTTTCCTCCTTCTGTTCCTTTTGTGGGTGGGTTTTGCAGGATGCCTTCGTTGACTACTTCGTCGATGACCCAGGAGGTGTTGGAGCGTATGTTGAAACTGCCTTGCTGGCCTTGTGTTTCGGCTTTACGCAGGTTGTCGGATATGATGGCCATGTGCTGGTGGCGCAGGTAGATGGTTTTGCTGATGCTTTTCTGGGGGTTGTTTTTGTCGGTTACCCGGAAGGTTACGCGCATGCCCCGGTGGAGGAAGGGGTTTCCCAGCCTTTGGGAGACTTCGTCTTCTTTGAAGGGTTCGGGGTGGATGGTGTAGGCATGGTTGCCGTCGGCGTCGGTGAGGTTGCCGGGGGGGTGATGGGGGTGGTTGCGGAGCCGAAGGCAAAGAGTTCGTCGCCGGACATGTTTACTTCTACGTTGCAATCGTAACCGGTGCCGTAGGGTGACCACCGGACGCGTATTTCTTTTGGTTCGTGGGTGTCTTCCCAGCCGTCGTATTCGTAGAAGAAGAGTTCGCTCACGGGGTTGCCGTCGAGGTATTCTACGGATAGTTCGAGCACGGTTTCGGTGGGTTTGGGTTACTTTGACGATGAAGTCGAGCAGGCGTCCTACCTGTAGGTGTATTTTGGCATGGCGGGGTTCTGTTCCGGTGTTTTCGTCGAGCAGTAGTTTGATGGTTTTACTGCTGGGGGTTTCCTCTGGGTTTCCTTCGCCTTTGCGGTCTGCGGGGAGTATGCGCAGCCAGCCGTTGTCCATGTCTATCTCGGCTTCGTTGTCGTCGGGGTCGGTTACGCGGGTTATTTCCCAGCCGTTTCTATGGTTGGTTTCGACGGTGAGGTCGTTGCCGAAGCTGTCTTCGTCGCGTTTTTCGCGGTCGAGGGTGAAGCTTGCTTTGTTGACTTTAAGGTAGTATTGTCCGTCCACGATGATGTCGCTCATGTCTCCGTCGTCCATGGCGTTGGTGGATACTTCTATCTGGTCGTCTTTTGCTTCGTAGGCGTCTTCTTCGTTGGGGTAGCCGTTGCCGAGTATGTCGGTGACGGTTAGTTCGTACCAGTAGTTGCGCAGGAGGTCGTGGTAGGTGCGCTGGTCGTTTTCATCAAGGCGGAAGAAGTCTATGCGGTAGTAGCGGGTTTCGCCGTTGTATTGTCCTCCTATGACTAAGCAGGGCATGACGGGGAAGTCGTCTTCTGCGGGGTTGGGGGTTTCGTTGAGGTATATTTTGGACCGTATGGTGTCGTTGATGATTTCTCCGTCTGTGGCGGTGTAGGTGGCTTTGGTACTGACAGGGATGAGTCCGCTTCCGGTGTTGGTGGGGCGGTTACTTTTTTGTCGGCGCTATCGTAGTGTTCGGGTAGGAGTGCCATTTTTTCCTGCCAGTGGTAGAGGGTGACGGTTTGTAGTTCGAATTTGTCTTTGGCTGTTTCGTTGAGCAGGACATCTATTTTGACTAAGGCGCGTAGCATGGAGATGTTGTCGAGGGTTGCGTTTTCTGTGATGACGGCTCCGTTTAGTTCTCCCCAGAAGGGGATGAGGGTGTTTGCATTATGGGCTATTTTGCTGCTCTGGCTGAGTTGCAGGCGGCTGGCGGCTTCCTGACGTGACATGTCTTTGGCGAGGTTGGCTGCGTCGATGATGTCTTTGGAGTTGGCCAGGACCATGAGGTCGAAGGTGCCTTCGATGACATCGACGGAGAAGTTGCGTTTGCTGGGCTCACCGGGGTCTGTGGTGATGCCTGTGCCGGGATAGCTGCCTACGAGGGGGCCTCCTGATGGTTTGAACAGGAGTACTTGTATCTGGCTGATGGTTGTTTCGTCGGCGGGCATGGCGCGGGTGTCTGCTCCGGTGCGGGTGCCGGGTAGCTGGAGGGTGAGGGTTATTTTTATGTCGCCTGTGCCGGGGGTACATCCTCTCCCCCAATCGTCGTTCACACATGCGTTGAATACAGTGGTAAGTAGCAGTGCCAGTACCGTTTTGTATAGGTTGTTTATGTTTGTATGTGTTTTCATATGGGGGTGATTTTAATGTTTATATTTTTATAGTTCTGTCCCGTTGGGGGTGTAGGTCCATCCGTTTACGCTTATGGTGACGTTCATATCGGCATCGAATGAGAGGATGATGTCGAATTGGTAGGTTTTGTCGAAGTCTGCCTGTTTTCCTGCTTTTGCATAGGCGGTGCGGATGATCTTTACCAGGTTGCCGGTAAAGAGGGTGGTGCTGCCGGTGCTTTCGCGGAGGGTAAGCGTAGGCGAGCGGTCGCCGGTGTCTTCTTTGCCGATGTTTTCGATGGCATGGTCGTTGTGTAGGGTGAGTGTACGGATGCCGGCGTTTAGTTTGCCTTGTTGCAGGGTGCCTGTACGCTCGTGGGTGTATACCGGCTGGTTTCCGACGATACGGTTGTTGAAGTCGTAGGCGCTGTTGTTGTCGGATAGGGTGAATTGGTAGGGCTTCCCGTTGTTGTTGCCGGGTAGTCCGTTTACTGCCAGGTTGATCCGGTAGGTGTTTGGAATGAGGTGGAGGGTGTATTCGTGTTCCTGCCGGGGGCTGACTATTATTTTTTCTCCGGCTGCGTAGTGCAGGTCGGGGATGTCTTGTGTAAAGGGGGCGGTTCCGTCGTTCCGGAGATGGAGCTCACTTTCTTTTAGCCGGGTGGCTGTATGGGTCTGGTACTGCTGCCCTATGTTGGTCCATGCGGTGAAGTGGTAGGTTCCGGGTGCGAGGTCTACGGGTACTTCGCAGGGTTGTCCTGTCCGGTAGTCGTAGGGTCCTCCCTCCCATTCTGCTACCAGGGTTTCGTTTTCGTTAAATATGTATACGTGTATGTTTTGTATCTGGTGTTCTCCTGCGGGAAGTTCGTACATGTCCGGGTTTAGTGTGATCCATACCCGGGTGGTGCCGCACTCGTCGAGGTCTTCTTTTACGCAGGTGGTAAAAAGGAGTAAACAGGCGAGCAGGAGGCTTATCTGTATGATTGGAATTGTTTTCGTTTTCATATCGTTCTTTTTATCCGGGGGTGAACTATATCCCGGGGCTGACTAACAAAGCCGGCCCCGGAGTATGGTTTAAATGGTTTCTGTTACTGGAGTACGACTCCGTTTGGAGAATAGGTCCAGGGCTCTACTGTGATATTTACCTGCAGGGTCGCCTCATCTTCGTCAATGGGTTCTTCCGGGCTATGTGGGTTCGGATTTACCGGATTATCCGGGTCTTCATTGGGTGTGAACGGGTCGATGGGCACGTTGGGGTCGTTAGGGTCGCCGGGGTAACCTCCTCCGAAACCTCCGGGGTCGTTCGGGTTTACATTGACTGCCGTTACATCGAGGTGTACGAACATGTTACGGTAGACGTTGTATTTATCGTCGGCCGTAATCGGGCTCGCGGTGGTACCTGTCTGGTTGAGGAATACACGGTAGTAGAGGTTTCCGCCGGGGTATGGGAAGTTGGATACGCTTCCTTCGTACCGTTCTGCTGCGTTAAGGTAATTATATACTGCAGTGGCATTGGCAGCAGTGGTAATGTAATCGCGGACACCTCTTACACGGATAAGGTGGAAGACGGTACCGGCAGTCAGGGCCGGCCCTGTATATTCAATGGCGTCTCCGGCGGCATTGACTACTGCGGTATTGGTGAGTGCGATCTGGGTTTGTATCCAGGCGTAGGTAGTATTCCCGTGTTGGGCTACCTTATCGGGGGTGTTGGTTGCGTTTTCACCGATATAGAAGCCGGGCAGAGCTACGCGTGCGGCTTCTGTGGCTGGGTTGGGTACGATGTCAACATATTTCTCGTCCAGATCGGCTGCTCCGGTTCCGATGTAATCGTCCGGGTCGTAGAGGTTAATAATGTCACCCCAGTCGTTTTGGTCAGCCCCGGAGATGAGTGTTTTTTTACGGTCATCGTTGGGTGCATCAAAGTAGTTCTGTCCTACGGTGCTTTTGTATGCATCTTGTGCGATGAAATATTTGCTGATGGTTACTGTCATGTCGTCGGTTGTTGTACTTCCCCATCTGACAGCGAAGGATGCGGGTGAAGTAGTGATAACGCGGGACACGGTGCGCTCGATGTTGACTCCTACGGGACTATTGGGTGTACCACTGGAAACGGATTTGAGATCGGCGGTTTCGCTACCGGCAAATACGATGGCGTTCAGGGCAGGTGGGGTGGCATCTGTGTATTCTATTAATCCACCGGTTCCGGTTCCGCTTTTGTGTACATTTTCGATCCGTTCCAATAGTTGTGTTTCGTCTGCGTACAGGGAAATCTCGTTTTCACCCATATTGGCTATTACATAGATTGTTTTCAGACCTGAGGTCGTTTTAAGTTCCTCGACCATGGTGTAGGTATTGCCTGATACGGTAAACTGGTCTGTATCGTTGAGGTCTAAGGGGCCGAATCTTCCTTTACTCTGGTCATCGGGCAGTTGTCCGGCCTGGTCGAAAACAAAGATGTGTACCTGGCTTATTTTATTTTCGGCATCTGTTCCTTCGATGGGCGCCCGGGTGCCCGGGGCTGAAGAGGCAGCGGGGGAAGCCAGTGGGGGTAGTGTGAGGGAGAGCTTCATTTTGGCGTCTTCCTTTGAGGTCTGGCCTAAAGGGCCGTCTTTATTATCGTCGCTGCAACTGCTGAACATGAGCAGGACGATAAGCATTGGAAATAAATAATTTGCTTTCATAATTGATCATTTTTTTAATTAATAATAGGAAGCATATCTGTTAATTCGTTACTTTTTGTGTGTATTCTATCTGGTAGTCTACCCGGCGCAGCAGGGGAAAGTATTCTTTTACTAGGGTGTTCCAGGTGGCTGGTGTGGCCCGGAGTTGTTTCTCTTTGGCATCCGGGCTGTCGTTGCTACGGATGATAGCCAAAATAGCGTTTTTATTGTTGAGGCTGCTCTCTTCCACCAGTTCGCCCAGGCGTTCCCAGTCTTCGGCTACATGGTTGATGCGGATGATGCCGGGGGGGTAGGCCGTGCCATTCTACCAGATAGTCTTTAAGCCGTTTGGTTCGTTCGTGGGATAGCTTGTCATTGAGGCTGAACGGGCCTTCGGGTGAGGCGTAGCCGGTGAGTTGGATACGGATGAGTGTGGCGTCTTTTTCCCGGTCTATTTTCCGCAGCTCTTCTCCTATTTTCTTTAGTTCGTTGATATTGTCCATGTAGTCGGCATAGACTAATGATTCTCCTACCGGGAACTGGATGTAGGCTTCACCGCTGATCGTAAGGGTTTCTATGGTAGAGGGCTGTACGGGTATGGCAGGGGGTGCAACCGGTTCGGGCACGGGTGTGAGTTGTGCCAGGGGTGCGGTGGTGAAGAGTTGTTTTTTCTCCCGGGGTGAGGTGAGTATCTGGTGAAAGATGAGGGATGAGTTTCCCATCCAGCTTTCGTAGGGTATGGTTACGCTGTACCGGATAAGTTGTTCTTCGTCTTGTGGTACGTGGGTGCATATCAGGGGCTGATTAGCCAATAACTCTTTGTTTCTGAAATTCATCTTACGTCTGTAGTGGCGTTCTTTCTGGCGTCCGTTAATAAGTAGGGAGGGGAAGAATAGGCTTGTCTGCCTTGGCCCGGTGGAAATGAGTTCGGGTATGATGGTCCAGCTCTGGCGGTTGTTGAGGGCTTTGCCTGTTATTTTTGTATCAAAGCTGAGGAGCATGTTGTTGTCTTGCTTTTCGAGCTGTAGGTTCTGGTAGATGACTTTGCCGTCTACCTGGGGCAGTTGTGATGCCGGTTGTGCGTTTATGTGGGTGTACCCTGTTATACATATAAATATAAGGAGGGTTTTGAATGGTTTATTTTTCATGGCTTATCTTTTTGTGGATTTGAATAAATAGACAAGGGATACTCCGAGTTTGGTGGGTCCGAAGTAGTGTTTGTGTTCGCTGTTGAGGTAGGCCCCGCATGGGGAGCACTCGTAGCGGTCGTAGTTGAGGTAGGCATACCCAAAACCGAACTCGAATTCCAGGTTCCAGTGGTTCCCGACGTACCATTGGTACCCGTAGCTGAATCCAATTCCGGTCCCGTATCCTTCAAATCTATGGTCTTGAAGGTCCTGCCATATGCGGAGGGGTAAGTGTATGTTTGATGCGTTGTATTTCATGTAGAAGGGGTGGATACCCAGGAAGTGTCCGTCGAAGGCTTCATAGATCCAGAAGCGTAGTTCGGGCTGGATGAGCCAGTGTTTGATTTTGCGGTTGCGTTCGCTTTTGCCGAAATGCCATCCGTTGTAGCTGCCTTGCAGGTCTATGGATAGTTTGTGGGTGGGTGCCCATTCTACGGCCAGGTTGGGTGTTGTGGTGGCGGCATACAGGAGGTTGGTTTTGACGGCTATTTCCTGTGCGTGGGTGATGATAGGGAGCGAGAGGGCTATCATCGCGATGGTTTGGAGGGTTTTTTCTTCATGTCTTTTTATTTTTATTGCGTTTAGTTTTTTGGTGAATTAAAATTAGGGGTATGGGTTGTGATAATCAAGACGGTTTGGGTGTGCTTTGTGTATTTCTTTTGATGTTTTTAGAATGTTTAAATGGGCTTTTGTTTTACGCGAAATTGTTGATGGGATGATTTTAACGAAATGTGCGTGTGGGTTGGCTGGGGGTTGGTTTGTGAGCAATGTTTGACGAAATGTCACAAGGAGAGGATTGGGGATTTTTACAGGAATAGGGTAAGGAGGAATATCAACAGACTAAGTATGGATATTAAAATAGAAGTTTTAATATAGCACTAATGTATGTATATAATAGTTTTTAGTTTTTGTAGGAAAAATATAAATATTACTGAGGTAAGGATTGAGTGTAATATTGATCTGGGAGTTAATTTCTTTTTCTTAAATAGATTTTTGTTGTCTTTGAAGTAGTTGGGATTTATAAAAAAATCTTCCAAACCGCTGATTTGGAAGATTTTGTCTTTTAAATTTTTATATGATGTCTTTCAGACTGAGAGCGAAAGACGGGATTCGAACCCGCGACCCTAACCTTGGCAAGGTTATGCTCTACCAACTGAGCTACTTTCGCATTGGTTGTGTTTGCGTCTGCAAAGGTAGATGATTTTTTCATCTTTGCAAATAAAATAAAGAAAAAAACACCTTTGAAAACTACTATTTTCTTAGTTTCTTACCGTAAACCCTGTGCTTGTGGAAATTACCTGATACCGGGTTAAATTGTAGGTTGTGGGTCCGTCAACACGTAATCCACCGGCATCCAGACTATAGATAGAACCACACTGAGGGCATTCGGCATTTAAACCATTTTCAGCTATCTCTATCGTTATATTTTTTTTTGCTTCATAAGGACATGCTAATTCATAAGCATAATAAATGTCCTGTGATCCATGATAAAGTAATATACCCGCAAATCCGCAATATTCTCCATCGTATAAAGGAGAGGTCACTATTTTATAGCTATATAAATTTTTTAGATCCCTATATTGGTAACTACTTAAATCAACATTTAAATTGACTCTATAACCAAAAATATCAGGTTGTTCTCCTGTATTACAAGAGAAAATAGCAAATACCAACGTAAGAAAAAAAAACTTTTTCATTCGGTTTATCCTTCTATCAAATTTCTTTCCGCTGTGTTAACCGTTTCAAAAGAGAACTCATCCACTACTTTCTGCATCATGACAGAAATATGATCATTGCATAGATTACCGATACTTCCTTCGTGGGTATGATTGATCTGTTTATCCGGAGTGAAGTTTCCGGCTTCAATTGCTAATCCCACCTGTTTATAGGCATCCCGGAAAGGTACACCGGAAAGAACCAGGCGGTTCACCTCTTCTACGCTGAATAAAAGGGCATATTTCTCATCTTTCAGGATCTCCTCGTTTACTTTTACCTCCTGCATCATATAGGTCACCATCCGTAAACAGTCTTTCAGCTCATCAAATGCGGGGAGAAAGACCTCTTTGATGATTTGCAGATCCCGGAAATAACCGGAAGGAAGATTATTGGTGATCAGGGTAATCTGTTGAGGAAGTGCCTGTATTTTATTACATTTAGCACGGGTCAGCTCAAATACATCCGGGTTTTTCTTATGGGGCATAATGCTTGACCCTGTGGTGAATTGATCCGGCAATTTGATAAAACCAAAGTTCTGACTGTTAAACATGCAGGCATCAAAAGCTAACTTAGATAGCGTGGCTGCTAATCCGGCCATCGCAAATCCTACCGTACGTTCCATCTTCCCTCTTCCCATCTGGGCATAGACTACATTATAATCCATGGAATCAAATCCTAAAAGATCAGTCGTCATCTGACGGTTCAAAGGAAAAGAGGAACCATAACCTGCGGCAGAACCTAATGGATTACGGTTACATACCCGGTAGGCCGCCAGCATCAATTGCAGGTCATCTGTCAAACCTTCTGCATACGCTCCGAACCAGAGCCCGAAAGAGGAGGGCATGGCTACCTGCAAATGCGTGTAACCTGGCAAAAGAACATGTTCATAGCGGCTACTTTGAGAGAGTAGTACTCCGAACAGGTCATTGGTTAAGGTCACTAACTCCTGGATTTGTGCCCGGGTAAATAGTTTCAGGTCTAAAAGAACCTGGTCATTCCGGGAACGGCCACTATGGATCTTTTTCCCTGTATCTCCTAAGGAACGGGTAAGCATCAGCTCCACCTGCGAATGAACATCTTCTACCCCTTCTTCAATCACAAATTCTCCTTTTTCTGCGATGCTGTAAATCTTCTTTAGTTCTGCGAGTAATTGAACCAATTCCTCTTTGGTGAGCAATCCGATACTTTCCAGCATGGTGATATGCGCCATGGAACCAAGAACATCATACTTTGCCAGATAAAGATCCATTTCCCGGTCTTTACCTACCGTAAAGATTTCGACCTCCTGATCGACCTTTACATTTTTTTCCCAAAGTTTCTGAGCCATACCAGTAGATTTAATAAGGAAGTCCGGTCAGGATAGTCAATATTTTATCAATGGCTTCCTGTAGAGGTTTGGATACCATTGGTTTTAAAAACGGATTCAGGTCTGCCCGGACAGTCAGTTTCATCCGGGTATCATTCTCTTCCACTTGTTTCAACTGTATCCATAAATGTAAAGGAACAGGAGAGTTCGTAGTCGTGAATTTGATCGTTTTATTGGGTTCCCGGTCTACAATCTGAAAAGTAATATTACCAATAGGGGCGACAGCTAAACTGCAAGAGTCCCTGTCGAACGTGAATTCTTTAATTTTGTCCTGAGGAATACGGTCTTTTACCCGCTCAAGATTAGACAGATCGGATAACATAGCAAAGATCCGATCATCATTATAAGGTATTTGCTTTACCTCACTAACAAATTCTGTCATGTATTGATCTGATAAATATTATGCTTCCGGATTCCAGTTGGCCGGATCTTTACGCCATTCCTGCAAAGTGGCTATTTCTGATTCATCAATGTAGTTTGTACGAACAGCCTCATCAATGACAGCATCGTAGTTACTCAACGTAGTCAGCGTTACTTTGGCTTCTTTGAGCTGTTGTGCTGCAATCGGGAAACCATGTGTAAAGATAGCAACCATACCCACTACATCGCAACCGAAATTACGTACCGCCTGAACAGCTTTCAGACTACTACCTCCGGTTGATACCAGGTCTTCGATAATCACTACTTTGGAGCCCGGTTTCAGTTCACCTTCAATCAGGTTTTCCAGTCCGTGATCTTTCGGAGTCGCGCGGATATATACGAAAGGCAGTCCCAGTAGATCAGCAACCAATGCACCCTGTGCAATAGCTCCTGTAGCAACACCGGCGATCGCATCTGCGTTCTCATATTTTTCGCTGATCACACGTGCCAGTTCCAACTTGATAAAACTACGAACAGCCGGATAAGAAAGAGTCTTTCTATTATCGCAGTAGATCGGAGACTTCCAGCCGGATGCCCATGTAAAAGGATTGGCCGGTTGTAATTTAATGGTTTTAATCTTTAATAATTTCTCTGCTACTAATCTTTCCAGTGTTTTCATATAATCCAATAACTATAATTTATATCAGCTACAAAAGTAGCTAATCATAACGAGATTTCCACCTTTCTTTTGCGTTAAATTTTGAATAAATCTGAAGGTGTTTGTAATGTCTTATAACAGGTTATATATGCACCCTATAGATTTCTGCAAAAACGTTGAATTGGGTTGTGGTTTATCACCCTGCAGGAAGAATCCCTTTCATATTTCTTTTATATTAAAAAAATCACTATTTTTATTGACGTTTTTATATATTGTGGGAAAATGTAAGTTTTAAAACTACCTTATAAATCATTGAGTTATGGATATTTTATATGTAAAGGAGCATCTGAATTGTAAAAATTATGTATCAGATTTCCACATCGGTTTTAGCTATGAAGAAAAAAAAGCGCAGGAAGAACTCTATTTGAAAGATGATTATTTTCATTATATTGTATTTTTATTAGAGGGTGAAATAGAGATCTCCACAAAAGATTATGCTCGAAAAACCTTCCGGAAAGGAGAAATGATATTTATCCCTCAGAATGCCCGTCCGGTAGGACAAATTCTGACGGATGTGAAATTTCTGGTACTTAGTTTTGATAACCAGTTTAGCCTGTGTGACCAACTGACACTCGACTCTTTACGGGTCTATCCGGAAGGTGAGGATCCTTTTGTAAAATTGCCTATCCGTTCCCCTATGCAGATGGTGGTGGATAGTATTATCTTCTATAATGACCATAAGATCAGATGTAAGAATTTGCATGCGATTAAGCAAAAAGAGGTATTTCTTGTGTTCAGGACTTTTTATACCAAAGAGGAGATGGCTTCTTTCCTTTCTCCTATATTGAACAGGCATTTAGATTTTAAATCTTTTATTCTGAGACACTACCAGGAGGTAAAGACGGTAGATGAACTGGCGGAAATGTGTCATATTTCGATCCGTTCCTTTAACCGGAAGTTTAATGAGAGTTTTGGGGATTCTCCTTATAGCTGGATGTTAAAACAGAAATCACGCTATGTCAGAAATCGTCTGGCGGATGGAAAAATACCTTTTGCAGATATTATTAAAGAGTTCGGATTTAGTTCACCGGCACACTTTACTACTTATTGTAAAAAATATTTTGGTTGCAGCCCTACTCAACTGAGACGGAAACTGGTGGCTGAGTATATAGAAGAGACGTTAGGGAAAAAAATATAATACCAGACTTAATCTTCATCTAACCGTATCACATTTCCAGCTGTCAGCATATATCTTTCGCCACTTTCCGGACAGGTTGCCTGACTATTTTCATCGAAGAGGAGAGTATGTCCGTATTGACTCACCCAGCCGGTCTGCCGTGCGGGATTACCCATCACAAGGGCATAAGGTGGAATATCCTTTGTTACTACTGACCCCGCTCCGATCAATGCGTAGGTGCCGATTGTATTTCCACATAGGATCGTTGCATTTGCACCGATAGTAGCCCCTTTTCTGAGGATTGTTTTTTTGTATTGTTCTTTGCGGGGTATGGCACTTCGTGGGTTGGTGATATTTGTAAATACACAACCTGGACCTAAAAAAACATCGTCTTCGCAGATCACTCCCGTATAGATCGATACATTATTCTGTACTTTTACATTATTTCCCAGTATAACCCCCGGAGAAACCACCACATTTTGCCCGAGGTTACAGTTTTTCCCGATCACACATTCAGGCATGATGTGAGAAAAATGCCAGATGCGGGTGCCTTCACCAATTTGACATCCGGGATCTATAACTGCAGTTTCGTGTATCTGAATATTTTCCATACTCGTACAATTATTTATAAATAAGAAATATGGCAGGACGTTTATTCAGATCCGGTATTTTACCTTTCCATTCCCGGATCGTACGGGTTTTGATATATTCATTTTCACAGGAAATATCAGCGGCAATGCAAAGCCGGGTGCCTGGACGGCAACTCCGGAGCAATTCTTCTGCTAATTTATTATTTCTGTAGGGTGTTTCAATGAATAATTGTGTCTGGTTTTCCGCATACATCCTGTTTTCCAGTTTTTTGATCATCAGGGAGCGCTCCGAACTATCAATGGGGAGATATCCGTGAAAAGCAAAACTTTGACCGTTAAAACCCGATGCCATGACAGACATGAGAATAGAGGAGGGACCAACCAATGGCACAACAGCGTATCCTTTTTGCTGGGCAATAGCTACGACATCCGCTCCCGGATCAGCAATGGCAGGACAACCCGCTTCAGAGATAATTCCCATAGGCTCCCCTTTGGATAAAGGGGAAAGATAGCCAGCTACCTGATCGGCAGTAGTATGTTTGTTTAATTCATAAAATGTCAGTTCATCAATGACGATTGCCGGATCTGTTTTTTTAAGGAATCGACGGGCAGTCCGGATATTTTCCACGATAAAATGTCTGATCCCGGAAATGATCTCCTTGTTATATTCCGGGAGAACTTTCCTGTGTTCGGTTTCACCCAGTGTAACGGGTATCAGGAAAAGAGATGCTTGCATACAATTTGTTTTGTACAAATGTACTATTTTTGCATGAAACATATAGAATAGCGATGACACTTCCTGCTGATTTTATCTCCCGCATGCGTACTCTTTTAGGAGAGGAGTATGATTCTTTTGAGTCTGCCCTTACCAAAAGTTCTCCGGTAAGTATTCGGATCAATCCTGCTAAATATGACAGGGTTCCGGAAGGAGAGCCGGTCGTTTGGTGTGAAAACGGATACTATCTTTCCCAACGTCCGACCTTTACATTTGACCCCCTATTTCACGCAGGAGCTTATTATGTGCAGGAAGCATCCTCCATGTTTCTGGAACAGGCTGTCCGTTCACTGGTAAAAGAGCCGGTCCGGTGCTTAGATCTGTGTGCGGCTCCGGGAGGAAAATCGACTCATTTGTTAGCGTCTCTTCCGGAAGGAAGCCTGTTGGTAAGCAATGAAGTCATCCGCAATCGTTGTCATATTCTGGCGGAAACGATTACCCGGTGGGGCAATCCCTATACGATCGTCACCCATAATGATCCGGAAGATTTTAGTCATCTCACCCATTTTTTTGATGTGATTGTTGCAGATGTTCCCTGTTCCGGGGAAGGGATGTTTCGTAAAGATCCGGTCAGTATGCAGGAATGGAGCCTGGCAAATGTAGATCTTTGTGCCGCCCGTCAGCGGCGGATCCTGCATGATATATGGGATGTGTTAGCACCCGGAGGGATTCTTATGTATAGCACCTGTACTTATAACACGGAAGAAAATGAAGAAAATATTCATTATTTTATAAATGAACTGGGTGCGGAAGCGGTAGAGATCCCGGTCCTGCCGGAATGGAATATCACGGGACCACTCAAATATAAGGATCCGGTATATCGCTTTTTCCCCCACAGAACCCGGGGGGAAGGTTTTTTTCTGGCCGTTTTGCGTAAGCCAGCAGGTGAACGGAAGGTCTCCCGGTATAAACCGGCATCCCGGAAAACATCGAAACAAAGAGTTGTTTTGCCAAAAGGATCGGAAAAATGGTTACAGGAGAATGATCGTTTTCAGGTCTTTCCGGAAGGGGATGTGGTACGGGCTTTCCCCAAAGAATATATGACTGCTTATTTTCAGCTATCGGAGTCCTTAAAGATCCTGACTGCTGGAATCCTTTTGGGAGAGGTCAAAGGGAAAGATTTTGTTCCGGCACATGCTTTAGCCATGAGCACCTCTTTTTCTGTCGATGAGTTTCAACAAGTGGAGCTTTCTTGGGAAGATGCGATCCGGTACCTGCGGAAAGAAGCGTTGGTTCTGGATAGCTCCATACCGAAAGGATATGTTTTATTAACCTGGCGGCACCTTCCTCTGGGGTTCGTAAAGCATCTGGGAACCCGGGCCAACAATTTATATCCTCCGGAATGGCGGATCAGAACTTCTCATTTGCCTGAAGAGCTCCGGATGGTATTCAGTAAATAACGATAGATCTCCACCTGTGCCCTGACAGGAGGATTCTGATCTTTCTTGAACACATTTTGTAGGTTCTCATCAATAAAACAGGCTTTGATATTATCTTTTAACTGGATCCTGAGAATGTCGGTTACTTCTTGTTTGATTTGCGGGTCCAGAACCGGGAAAGCTGTTTCGATCCGCCGGTTCAGGTTTCGTTTCATCCAGTCGGCAGAAGTGAGGTACACATCTTCCTGTCCGTCATTATAAAAATACCAGACCCTTGCATGTTCGAGAAAAGTATCCACGATCCGGGTGATCCTGATATTCCGGCTATAGGATTGCCCCGGGATCAGACAACAAATTCCCCGCACGATCAGGTCGATCTCTACTCCCTGTTCACTGGCCCTGTAGAGTTCATCGATCATATCCGTATCATGTAATCCATTCATTTTAAGGATGATTTTTCCCTTCTTTCCTGCATGCACCTGTTCAATTTCCCTCCGGATCATTTGTTTCAGTTCAGGTACCATATTGAACTGCGCAACAAGCAAATGCTGAAAAGCCGGTTCTGTAATTTTGCCTTCTAATACGGCGAATACTTTATTGATGTCCGTAATCATATCCGTATTGGACGTAAGAAGTGCCATATCTGAATAGATACGGGCTGTTTTCTCGTTGAAATTACCTGTACTCAGGTAGGCGAAATTTTTTCGTTTATATCCCTCTTTGGATCCTTTCCGGAGGATCACAGCCACTTTGGCATGGACCTTTAACCCGGGAATACTATAGATAATACGGATGCCAGCCTGTTTCATCCGCTCTGCCGTACTCATATTATGTTCTTCATCGTACCGGGCCTTTAACTCTACAAATACCGTGACTTTTTTCCCGTTCTGTGCCGCACTAATCAGTGCATTGATCACTGCAGAGTTCTCTGCAACTCTGTATTGCGTGATCTTGATCTCCTCTACTTTCGGGTCAAAAGCTGCTTCCATCAGGAACCGGATCAGGTAATCAAACGATTGATAAGGGAAATGTAACAGGACATCTTTCTTTTTTATGGCACGGAAAACAGATTCCATTTTATCGAGATAGGGGATCCGCATGGGAGAAAAAGGGGGTTGTTCCAGCTCTTTCCCTCTGGGGTTCGGAAGTTTGATCAGATCCTGTAGGTTCAGGTAGCGTCCTCCCATTACCAGATCATCTTTTGTAATGTTGAAAGCAGTACAAATGAATTCCAGAAAATCCTGCGGCATATCCCGGTCATACATGAACCGGCTCAGATTACCTAATTTTCTTTTCTTGATTTTTTGTCTGATCGTCTCTATGATATTCCCCTTTCTTTCATCTTCCAGATAGATATCAGCATCCCGGGATATTTTGATACTGTAACAACTATCAATCAGATAACCAGGAAAAACGGTAGAAAGATTGGCCTTAATAATATCATCAATAAACATCAGATAAAATTTTCCGTTATGCGGCGGTAATTCAATGAAACGGGGTACTTTGGAATGGGGTATTTTCATCAGGGCATAATGGTAGCAGGGCATATAGTCAGGCTGGGTTATTTTCTTACTTCTCTTGATCATCCGGACTACCAGATATAACCGGCGGTCCCGGATAAAAGTACGGATCTCTCCCGCTTGTATCATCACTGGCGATAAAAAAGGGAAGACCTCTTCATTGAAGAAATTATGGACAAACTCCTGATGAAAGGGTTCTACTTCACTATGTTGGTAAAGGCAGATTTGTTGCCGTTCCAGTTCGGGCAGTATTTTCTCTGTAAAGATCCGGTAATATTCATCCTGCTGGCGGTTGATCTCTGCTGTAATATCTGCCAGCACCTCTTCCGCATCCATATCGGACTCTTCCGTGAAACGTTTTCTCATCAAAACGCCCCGGTGTTCCGCTACCCGTATTTCATAGAACTCTTCCCGGTTGGAAGAGTAAATCGATAAAAATTTAATGCGTTCATATAAAGGGAGCGTTTCATCTTCCGCCTCTAAAAGAACACGATAGTTAAAAGAAAGCCAGCTAATATCTCTCTTAAAATATTTATATGATTTTTCCATGATATCGTTACCCTTAACAGGGTAAATATAATACTTTTGTATCATAAAAGAAACAAATATGGTGAAAGTCGGGCTTCTTTCGGATACGCATGGTTACTGGGATGAACGGTATAAAGAATATTTTGAACCGTGTGATGAAATATGGCATGCCGGGGATATAGGTTCTGAGTTGCTGGCTGCCCGTTTAAGTACGCTCAAACCATTCCGGGCAGTATATGGGAATATAGATGGAAACAACCTTCGTATGCAGTATCCGAAAATCGCACACTTTACCATAGAGGACGTACCCGTGATGATGACCCACATCGGAGGGTATCCGGGCAGATATAATCCGGAAATCCGGAAAGAATTATATGATATACGTCCCCGTCTGTTTATAACAGGACATTCCCATATCTTAAAGGTGATGTATGATGAAAATCTACGCTGTCTTCATATCAATCCCGGAGCAGCCGGGAAGAGTGGTTTTCATCAGGTGCGGACGCTTGTCCGTTTTGTCATAGAGGGAAATACCATCAAAGATCTGGAAGTAATAGAGTTGGGCCTGCGATAAAAAAGAGCTGTCTGTTTGTTTTAGTGGTTATTCCCGTGTGCAATACTTTCTGCCAGGAGGATGGTGTTCTGTAAATAGGGAAATTCCTTCACAAAATACTCACTGAATATATTTGCCTGCATGTTTTCTTCTATTTGTTTAGTTGTCCATAGTTTCCCGTTTTTACAATGTTGGAGTTGTTCTTCTGTTTCCAGCCGGATGGCATACAGGGAAACCAATGTTTTTACTTTCTCATTCTCAAAAGTATAACGGAGAAGAAAATGGGGAATGATCGATTTGTCCAGACTTAGGCTTCCGATGGCATCCCGGACCGTCCCCTCAATGCTATGGCGGAAGATCACATATTTGCTGAATGGGTGGTCGAGATGATCCGGGGAAACTTTTGCCTGCTTCCCGTTTTTGACCATATAGAGCATCCCTTTATAAAGAACAGCTATGCGTACGATGGGATGGAAATACTTCAGATTGGACGTCTCACTGACGGACTGTGCCATGCTTCCGATCACTCTGCCCTTATCATTTAATATGGGTAACCATACTTCTTTCTCCAGATTTCTTTTCATTAACCGTGTTCTGATCTGTTCATACACAATGATTAATATACCAAAGATAACCGGAAGTTGTCTGTACAGAACAAAGTCTAAGTGCTCATTCGGAACCTCTCGTGGAAACAAAGGATAAATCGCTAAGAACAGGCTGTGAAAACCAAAAAAGAACAGGAATATCTGGGATACCAGATAAAACTCATTTACACTGGTCCGGATCACTGCCCGTTTAATGATGGAGATCGGTGCGTTCCTGATCCGTTGGAAAATACTTTTCCGGGTGATCATGACAAAAGAGAGGACCACCACTAACACTATTTCGATGATCAGGGGAGTATAACCATATAATAATTGATCAGGGGTCAGTAAGAGGAACAGAGCATATAAAATAAAAGTAATCCCGGAAGGGATTAAAGACAATTGATAGATCTTTTCTTTAATAAATATCTGAAAGAAAAACACACATAAAAGGCAGAAAATAAAACTAACTGTAAAAGATAACAAATAGGATAAATAGTTATCCAAAAACATAAAAAGCAAGATTGGTAAAAAACCAATTGCCTGGTTATTTATTCCCTTTTTTACCTTGTCCATTCCCTTATCCCTCTATATTAAAATAACAATGTGTAGGGTTAAATGTTTATGACCCTGATTTTAACTCTTCAGATATGTTTTTCTGCATGATACGATGACCGTACCAGGGGTGCACTTTCAACTGTTTTAAATCCTTTCTTCTTTGCAACGTTTTTATAATGAAGAAATTGTGAGGGAGTGATATATTCTTTCACAGGTATGTTTTTTCTGGAAGGTTGCAAATATTGTCCGATAGTCAGAACGGTGACGCCGGCTTCCAGTACATCATCCATAAAAGAGTATACTTCATCCTCTGTTTCACCTAAACCAACCATGATTCCGGTTTTAGTTATGATTTGACTGGCTGCAATATGGGAAAGTACGGAAAGGCTGGTGTCGTATTTAGCCGCACTCCTTATTTCAGGGGTCAGACGGCGTATGGTTTCCATATTGTGGGAGATGATCTCCGGAGAAGCCTGAATGATCTTATCCACTAAATCTAATCTTCCCTGAAAATCCGGGATTAAAACTTCAATGGTGGTGTTAGGGTTAAGTGTCTTTATTGATAAAATTGTTTTTACCCAATGTTGTGCTCCCATATCGGGGAGGTCATCACGATCAACCGATGTGATGACTGCATGTTTTAAATTCATTAGTCGTATACTTTCTGCCACATTCTCCGGTTCCTTCTCATCTAAAGGCGAAGGTTTCCCCGTGAGTGTGTTGCAGAATTTGCAGGAGCGGGTACAGATCTCGCCTCCTATCATAAAGGTGGCGGTTCCCCGGCTCCAGCATTCTCCCATATTCGGACATTTGCCACTTGTGCAAATGGTATGCAAACAATGAGAGTCTACTATATTCTTGGTTTTCGTAAAGAGTTCGTTACCTCCCAGCCGGACTTTCAGCCAGTCCGGCTTACGTAAGAGTTTTGTCATTTCAGATTATCCAGTAAAAAATTGACCTTCCGGGTATAGAGGTGATAGCGGGTATTACCTCCTGAAATACCATGGTTCCGGTCTTTGTAAATTTGCATTTCAAATTGTTTTCCTGCCTGGACCAATGCTTCCGCATAATCCATCGCCTGATGGAAATGAACATTATCATCTGCTGTTCCATGTACTAAAAGGAGTTTTCCCTGCAGGTCTTTTGCCAGCCGGATCGGTGAAGTGGCAGCATACCCTTCAAAGTTTTCATTGGGAGTACGCATATATCGTTCTGTGTACACCGTGTCATAGTATTTCCAGTCAGTCGGTGGAGCCACAGAGATCCCGGCTTTGAATGTTCCGTTGCCCACACTCATCGCCATCAATGTGTTATAGCCTCCGAAACTCCATCCCCAGATCGCCATATTCTTCTGGTCTACGTAGGGTAATTTACCTAATGCCTGTGCCGCTTCCACCTGGTCCCGTGATTCCAGTTCACCCATTCTCAGATAGGTACATTTACGGAATGCCTCCCCTCTGGCTCCGGTTCCGCGGCCATCCACACTTACCACAATAAAACCAATAGAGGCCAGATAATATTCCCAGTCAAATCCATACCGGTCTAACACCTGCTGGGAGTTGGGTCCGCTATATTGTACCATCAGAACCGGATATTTTTTAGATGCATCAAAGTCAAGCGGTTTCACCATCCAGGCGTTTAATTCATAACCGGAAGCTGTTTCTACCGTCAGGAACTCCTTTTTAGGAAAATTATATTGGCTTAATTGTTCTTTCAACCCTGAATTATCCTGTAGGGAACGAAGAACCTTCTTCGTTTTGGTTTCATTCACTGTAATAACCACCGGAGTGGAGATGTTGGAATAATTATTGATGAAATAAGCAAAGTTACTACTGAAACGTGCGGTGTTGGTCCCCGTTTCCGTCGATAATTTTGTCTTGTTTCCTTTCCCATCTATCCGGTATACCGCCCGTCTTAACGGACTTTCTTCGGCTGATTCATAATAAACCGTCTGTGTCGCTTCATCTATACCATAAAAATGGGTGACATCCCAGTTTCCTTTGGTGATCTGACGCTCTTTTACTCCTGTAGGAGAATAGAAATAAATATGTGCATATCCATCCTGTTCACTGACATAGGTAAATCCGTTCTTTGTAAAATGAATGGAATTCAACCACTCCGGATCTATATATTTTTGATTTTCTTCCCGGAGGATCAATCTGAATACAGCACTTTTCGGATTCGCATAATACATACTGAATGTATTTTGATGGCGGTTGAGCGTCATCACTGCTAATTGGTCCGCATTTTTTGTGAATGTGATCCGTGGAATATATACCTCTTCATTTACCGGAACTTTCAGTTCTTTGATATCTCTGGTAGCAACACTATAGGAGTAAAGGGAGACCGTGGAGTTCTTCTGTCCCGCTTTGGGATATTTAAAATTGTAATAGGTTGGATAAAGCCCCTCACCATAGACCTGCATAGAGAATTCCGGAACTTCTGTTTCATCCGATCTCACATAAGCCAGATATTCACTATCCGGAGACCAGGCCATCAGGTTGGTGACAGCAAATTCTTCTTCATATACCCAATCCGTAATACCATTTAAAATTTTATTGACCTCTCCGTCTTTGGTTACCTGGACTTCTGTGTCATAATCAAATTTCTTGATCCAGATATTGTTGTCTCTGACATAGGCGCACATCCGTCCGTCCGGAGAAAAAGTAGGGATCATCTGTTTGCTTGCTCCCTCTTCCAAAGCTAACGGATGCAGATAGTTACGTCTTACGTCATAGTCATAGATCACAGACTTGAAAGAGTGGCGGTAGATCCTTTCCGTATCCCGCCAGACTAAGATCCGGTGGCCGGTACTGCTGATCATATATCCTTCAAACGTGTCAAAGGTGCATTCATGGGCTTTTTGTGTATTAAACAAAGTATCTACCGGTTGTCCGGTACGATAGGAATATTTGATGATCATATTCCGCTCCGTATTCATGGCCGTGTAATGTTCGCCATCCGGCAAAGACCGTATTTCACCAACGTTGGTCACCTGGCGGAATTTTCCATCTGTAATATCTTTCAGTTCTACGCGTTTATTTCCATTTTGCGCGGTCGCTATTCCGGAAAGGGCAGCTATCAATAGACAATAAAAAAAACGTTTTTCCATGAATGTGAATGTTTAGCATGAAATGCAAAGTTAGCATAATTCGCAAAATGTTGCGAATTTTATATCTTTGCTATGTGAAAAATATAAAACCGTACACTGAATTTGCTGATTTTCTGAAAAATGTATTTCCTTTTAAAGTCCAGAAAATAGCTGTTAACGCCGGATTTACCTGCCCGAACCGGGATGGAGTAAAAGGTTGGGGAGGATGCACTTATTGTAATAATCAAACATTTAGTCCGGAGTATTGCCATACAGAAAAAAGTGTTTCCCAACAATTAGAAGAGGGAGTTCGCTTTTTTGCCCGTAAATATCCGGATATGAAATACCTGGCCTATTTTCAGGCATATACTAATACCTATGATGAACTGGATGTCCTGATCAGAAAATATGAAGAAGCGATTCATTTCCCGGGAGTGGTAGGGCTGATCATTGGTACCCGGCCGGATTGCATGCCGCCGGACCTGGTGGATTATCTGGAAAAGCTATCTCAGCGTATATTTGTGTTAGTGGAATATGGTGTGGAAAGTACGCTGGACAAAACCCTGCAACGTATCAACCGGGGACATTCTTTTGAAGAGTCGGAAATGGCGATCCGGAAGACTGCCGGACGGGGTATCTATACCGGGGCCCATATGATCCTCGGATTACCGGGAGAAACCCGGGAAGAGATCCTGGGGCATGCAGATATATTGTCCGCTTTACCCCTTACTACTTTAAAACTTCATCAGCTTCAGTTAATCCGGCATACCCGGATGGCTAAAGAATTTCAGGAAAACCCGGAGGATTTTCATTTATATACGGTTGATGAGTATATTGATCTGGCGATTGATTTTATAGAAAAATTAAACCCCTCTATTGTGATAGAGAGGTTCGTTTCACAATCCCCTAAAGAACTTTTAATTGCTCCGGATTGGGGACTTAAAAATTTTGAGTTTACTGCCAAAGTGCATAAGCGGCTTGCTGAACGTAATACCTGGCAAGGGAAACTGTTTACTCCTTCTGCTCAGTGATCAGCCGCCCGTGGTAAGTAATACCTTGCCTGTTGACAGGATTTACATTCACAGTCACAGACCCATTAGAAAATATCTGCACATTAAACGTATACCTGTCTTCACTTGTTTTTGCAGTAAATTTAAGTTTAGCCGTCCCTTTTTTATCAAAAGAAAGACTTAGATCAGTAAGCGCTTCCTCAAAGCGAAGTCCTTCCCCTCCACCATAGGGAACACTATAGGCTCTGCCAAAATAGGGCAGATGAGAAATGACAGAATCTCCCTTTAACTCCAGCGAATACGTGGAAGTCAGATTGACAGACCGTCCCTGCATAGGAACTGCCCTGTTTATATCGATCCTGAACCGGTTACTTTCAATCAGTTTCCGGATCTGCTCTTTTTCTGTTTGCTCTTGTGCAAAGAGGGATTGTCCTCCGGTTAAAAGGACAATCCCTAACATAAATAACAACTTAAACCTGTTCATCTTTTAAAAAACTAAACACACTATTAATCTTATTATATGAAGACGATACGACAGATAGAAAGTTTATTCACGGATTATTAATATAATCTAAAAACTTATATATACATAAAGTGCTTGGAAAGTAAGTTTAAGGAATTTATTTTTAGATAAAAATAAGCTTTTAAATTTTTTTTGTAAATTTATTTTGATTGATACAGGTTGAATTATGCAAAATAACGTCTGACAAGATAAATATCATCTAATTTGTGTTGTTTTCTTACTTTTCTTTCTTTTTTTTATTAAATTTACAATTATGTTTTCTATTATTGCACTTAACCTTTATATCTTTAGTATAAATATGAAAGCCATAAACAAACATTTTTTTATTCAAAATGATCCTGATAAATTGAATGAAACTCCTTCTCTTTTTATTCAACATTGCAGCATGTTTTCTTCTATAACTGCTGAAAATTTATATGTGTGGGATATATTGCAAAGTCAGTTTTGTTATATCAAAGCAGATAATCTTTTGTTGGGTAGTTTTTCTGTTGAAGATGCTATAAGAGAGGGATGTGATTTTTATCTTAAAATAGTTTATCCTGATGATTTATCTTTATGTAGAGAAATGGGGAATACCATTTTACAATATCTTAAAAAATTTAAGGAAAAACGAGAGGAAATAGATTATTTTACTTTTACATTTCGTCTTCAACATAATTTTCTATCTTCTTCCTCACGTTTTTTACAACAAATGGTAAGTTCTCGCATAAAACCAATGTGGGAAGGGGATAAATTGCGTTATTTTATTTGTTCGGTAGGAAACTCTACTATCAGAGAGGCGGGTAATTTACGTATGTATAATAGGGACCGTTTAACTTATGAAGAATATAATTTTATATGTAAGCGTTGGAAACAACAGAGAAAAATGACACTGACTAAACGTGAAAGTGTTATACTTATGCTTGCTCAACAGGGGAAAAATTACCGGGAAATAGCTTATGATTTGTGCAAAGGTCATAATACCATTCGAAATCAGATAAAATCATTATTTTCTAAACTAAAAGTCCATTCTATGCAAGAAGCACTTGAGTCTGCCCATAATCATTGTATAATATATCTGAATGAGAAGTTGTGATGATTAACTTAAATAAGATGGATACTAAATAATAGACTCAAATGGGCTAAATTTTATATAAAAAAGTTCTTTAAACTTGTATGTCTTATAATTATTATTATTTAATTTAATACTTGTAAAATGGAAAAAAAGAAAAAAACATTAGGTAAACTTAAGCTGAATCAGCTTAGTACCAATGAATTGGAAAAACGTGCAATGAAAGCTTTAAAAGGTGGCTGTAATAACTGTGGATCAGATTGCTCTACTCATGTAAGTTATGGTGGAGTTGCAGCTTATTGAATTTTGAATTAGCTAGCGCATGTAAGTAAAATATTTACTACTTATATAAGAGTAAATACTTATTGTAATCTTCAGGGGCTTCAATCCCCTGAAGATTCCGAATTTTATCAAAAATTTAAATTTAGGATATTTTTAAATTTAATTTAGCATTACATCCAAACTGATTTCAAGTATTAAAGTACTCGATTTCTGATGTATCAAATTGATTTATTATGAAAAAATCTTTTATTCATTCTACTGAAAATAATAATTTTTATTTATATAATTCTCAACATATGTTTTCCGCATTAGTGCACCCAACCTTAGAAAAAAAGATTCGGGAAAAGTCTCTTGATATTGACCCCTATTATACAAAAAAGTATGAATATTTGAAAGAATATGGTTATTTTGAAGATTATGAAGCTTCTAACTTTAAATCGTATATAGATGATGAAATGGTAAAAGAAAGTCTCCTCCAGGTAGAGCAGATTGTATTTGAAACGACAGATCATTGTAATCTCAACTGTCCATATTGCTCATTAGGAGAAATGTATGATTTTGCTAAAAAAGAGCGTAAAACTATAAATACTCATTATGCAATCAATTTTTTGAAATATATTTTTGATCTTAAACCTCCAAAAACAAAACTGGGGATAGGCTTTTTTGGTGGCGAACCTCTTGTTAATTTTGATTTTATAAAAAAGATTGTAGAAGAAGTAAAGCAGCTTAATACTGATAAAGAATTGGATATTGAGTATAATATGACAACAAATGCAACTTTAATGCGTAAGCATATACCATTTTTAGTTGAGCATAATTTTGTCTTATTAATTAGTTTAGATGGGGATGAAAAAGGACATAGTTATAGGGTGTATGCAAAAAACAATAAAAATTCATTTTCGGAAGTTATTAAAAATGTGGATATTCTTCAAAGAGATTATCCTGCCTATTTTGTTGATAAAGTGAGTTTTAATGCTGTTTTACATAATAG